>NZ_JBXWOP010000001.1:0-455932 GCF_059610965.1 Ruegeria sp. CDSB136 | reverse complement strand
TCGTTATCCACGTCAGTAACGACGTCTTATAAAATCTGATCATGCAGCGCGGCAGACGGTCTAAATCGGGCGGTTACGTTGCTTCTGGAAACTCTACGGTCCCGCCGGACATCAGCACTTGAATACCATCCGGCGTCAGAGAAATAACTGCCTGAAGTTTCCTAGGATTTGCGGGCTTTGGCCGCCGTTCTTGCACAACCAAGCCAGCCTGTTTGAGATGAGCAAACGCTAGATCGAAATTTGCCTGAAAGGAGTTCTTGCTACCCACAGGGTTAGAAACGGAGAACCCGTTGGGCGGCACACCAAATGATTTTGCCACATCTTTGCGAAGTTCACGCCAAGCTGTGTGATCATGCCGGATATGCTTCAATATCGGCACTGCAAGCTCCTGAAAAGTGGGAACTTTGAATGAATTCACCGCATAACTCTCGCTTACTCTAAACGCTACAACATCGTCCTTGTCCTGGATTACTGCACGCTACTTCTTCAAGCGGCCAGCATTTTTCTTAAAATTGCATTGGTAGCATTCGGCTTGAATGTTGCTGATGTCATTTGAACCACCATGATAGACTGGCACGATGTGTGCCTTGGTCCAGACATGCTTATAGCGCTTGTCGGGCCTTGCTGGTATCTCACACCATTCCCGCTTGCATTCAGCACATCTTGGAGACGCTGCTAGGAGGGTCTCCCACTCTTTCTTGGTGTGCGATCCGCCGTTCGCTTTGATGCGCTCTGCGCGCCGCTTGGCGCGCTCATTGCGGCAATCCATGCACCTGTTCCAAGAATTGAATCGCGTGCCACCGCATTTCGTACATGTTCTCACGCCCTATGCATCCGCTCAACGAGGTAGTGAAGCCCCAGCAGGGTCACGACGAGAAGACTTGAGATAATCCATACGTAAAGCCCCCAAGCAACGTATCCGGCTATGCTCAACAACGCTTGGGCCCAGGCTACAGAAGATTGCACGATCGTCATGTGGGCTTGGACAACACCAAAAACGTAAAGAACGATTGCCAGAGTTGCACAGTATCCAAAAAGGATGGCGAGGAACCGCCGTCTGGTGAGAGTTTCCTTGATTTCATCACCTTTGCGCACGGTTGTTAAGGTGGGCGCACGCCCTTTCATAACCTGGTCAAGGTTCTCGTTCGAAAAGCTCGACACCGCTGCGAGCGCTGCGATGTAAAACCCGACAAGGATACCCATCAGCGCATTGATATCCCCAATCATCTTGTCTTTGTCGAACGACAGAAATTGATCCCCCCAGAACTGGTACCCACCGTAAGTCAATGCAAACAAAACTGTCGGATAAACCCATTGGTACCAATAGATGTCGGGGCTACGGAGGCGAAGGAACGAGAAGACCGTAAAGACCTTGGTGTGTTTTTGAAGAGCCATATCAGTCGCCTACATTGTTGGCGACTTCGAGCATCTTCTGAATCATGTCGTGCCGGAACGCCTCGTAGCGCTGCGTCAAAGGTGGGTCAAAGTCGTTAACGATTTCGTTCTGAACAAAAGCCTGTTCGAGGATTTCATCACCATTGTGGTGGACCTCCGTACGTTTAATTTGTCCGTTAGCAGCTTTGATCCTTACGAAAATCTGCGTGTCGTCCGCGCCGCCGCGAAAACCTCCTAGGAAACCACCAATTCGACCGAAGATTGTGCGCGCTTGATCTTCCGAGACTCTCTTTTTCACTTCCCACCTGGCCTCATGGACCACCTCTTCGACGATTGGATCTTCATCCAAGCCGTCTTCATGGTTTTCTTCGTGGCTGATGAACTCGATGTCCTGAAGCGTACCCGTCCTCAGCGCTTCCCGGATCGTTCTGGACTGGTGCCCATCGATTTCAAAAACAGGTCGAAACCGCTTGGGATTACCATCGTCATCTTGCACTTCCTTCTCGTACAGGGCGCTTTTGCAAACCCAGGCTAAATGATCTTTGACTGAAGAAAGATAGATGCCAGGCACCTTCTCGATCATAATCAAGTGCCGACCATGCTGATCTGGTGTTTTCCTGATAAGGATGTGCGCGGCATAGTGCCCGCCTTCTTCCTCATCTTTTTCTATGTCACGCGTTTCAAGCGTCTCGAAGTGAAGAAACGATACGCCAGAAACGTTCTTGTCACCGACCTGCAAAATCAGACGATGATAGTGGTCGTCTTCATCAAGATCAGCGCACCACATGATCCGGGAATTTTTGGAGTACGGACGATGTACATCGTTTCGGGCAATCCTGTCACCGAGTGCATTAATCAAGTCTCCAATCACAAAATCCGGCGCATAGTGCGGAGCATTAGCGCGGTTTCGGATCGCCAACTTTCCAACCACAATCCAGCGGTAATTCGAAGGCAATGCCATTAATCAACTCCTTAATTTCAAATTAGTTTTTCATACCCACGGCGGATAATGCTCGCCATGAGTTTGCGCCGCTGCTCAAGAAACTCATCATATGTCAAGTTTTCCCAGCCATCGGGCAATGCATGCATTTCATGCATGAGCTTCCACTCGGTGTCGGCAAACCTCTCCGCCACCGCTGGGACGTAATCTTTTGGATCGTCATCACTGATTTCCAGATTGTCCGGCCACTCCAAAAGGGCATAGTTGGCCATTTGGTTGATCATACGTCGCTCGGCTACGCCGTTTCTTTCGAGGAATGCACGAGGGAAGAGATGATGCCGCTCCAACGCTTTTTTCTTGGACTGAATCGCTGGGTCTATCAGGTCAGGAACAGTCTTGTGCGAGAACAAGACGGGCGCTCCAAGCTTGTTTTGCGCGGCCACATAAGCAAATAGTTCAGATCGCCAGATTTCCTCTTCTGTACCGGGAAGAATGCTGCCAGCAGAAGAAATTGCCTCTTGTCTTGGCATGAGCAAAAGGACATTTGCGAGAAAGTTGAATGAGGAAGGCTTAGGTTACCGAGAAATCGTCGACGAGCTAAGGTGTGATCTCGCCAAAACTTATTTGAAAGATGGCATCAACGTTTCCGAAATTTCATTCATTCTGGACTACGCAGACTCCGCCGCTTTCTCGACTGCATTCAAAAGGTGGACCGGTGAAACTCCGAGTGCATATCGCCAATCCGCCTAGCTTCTAAGGACGGGGGCGGTTCGCAAGCTTCGGATTTCCTGCCGCGACCCCCGCCCTCCGGTTCTTTCGCGCAACGCGGTTAAATTATTATTATTTTTTAGCGATTTATCAAAGATTATCAAACAATTACAAATAAAGGGAAAAGCCGAAAATTGCTAGGCAAAAGGCCAAACAGGGCCTTAGCTCAATAAACTGAATGAATTCTGATACTTATGAGGATTTGTGGTCGTTGGGCATATTGACCCTCTGGGCGGGCTGGCCAAAAAGACTGTAGAATACTCAGAGCAATCTGGTTTCTGAAGGGCGGTAGAATACAAAGTTTGAATGCCGTCTTTGGGCTCAACGAGACCGTTGGCCGCGCCGTCAAGGAAAGTCCGCCTTGAGTCGCCGCCGTATCAGATCAGAGGAACTTGTACTTCACCCCTCAAAAAAACGTATTTGCATCTGGACCTCCGCTTTGCCTGTTGATACACGCACCTCAGTTCCGGCGTAGCTCAGCGGTAGAGCAGTTGACTGTTAATCAATTGGTCGTAGGTTCGATCCCTACCGCCGGAGCCAAAATTCCAGAAAACCAAGAGCTTAACCGGTCAGCGCATTCGCGTGATCTGAACGCAAAATGCGTTTCATCACCTTGCCGGTTGCACTCAGTGGAAGGGTGTCGACAAAGACGACCTTGTCCGGGATTTGCCACGAGGCGATTTTCCCATCAAAGAACGACAATATCTCGTCCGGCGCCGGATCCTGCCCCTCGGCGCGGACCGCCACCAGCAGTGGGCGCTCGCCCCATTTGGCGTGTGGTACGCCGACGACGGCGGCCGTGGCCAGTTGAGGATGCGCAACGGCAATGTTCTCCAGTTCTACCGAACTGATCCATTCGCCACCCGACTTGATGATGTCCTTGGACCGGTCGCGGATCGTCATGTATCCGTCCGCGTCCAGCGTGGCGACGTCTCCGGTCGCAAACCAGCCATCCTGCAATAGGTCCTCGTCCTGCATCCGGAAATAGCTGTCCAGCACCCAATGCCCACGCACCAACAGGTCGCCCTGCGTCTGTCCGTCGTGCGGCAGATCGTTGCCTGCGTCATCCACGATTTTCAGCTCGACCCCAAACGGCGGGCGACCTTGGTTTTCGCGCAACCTGTGCTGTTCTTCAACCGGAAGGTCACGGTGTTTTGCCAAAGCAACATTTGCAGTGCCCAGGGGGCTCATCTCGCTCATGCCCCAGGCGTGCACCGTGTCGACACCATAGGATTCCCTGAACGTTTCGATCATTGATGGCGGGCATGCGGCACCACCGATCACCGTACGGTTCAGACTGGCCAGCTTGCTGCCGGACTGTTCGGCATATGCCAGCAAACCCTGCCAGATCGTCGGCACACCCATGGCCAGCGTAACGCCATATTTGTCGATCAGCTTGACCAGCGCTTCCCCGTGCAGATCAGGGCCAGGCAGAACCATGCGTGATCCGGACATGGCACAGGCATAGGGCGACCCCCAGGCATTGACGTGAAACATCGGAACCACCGGCAGGACCACATCAACCGCCGAAAACCCGATGACATCCGTAGCGTTCGACGCAAAGCTGTGCAGCACCGTCGAACGATGGGAATACAGAACCCCCTTTGGGTTCCCGGTTGTTCCGGACGTGTAGCACAGGCCCGCAGCGGTATTTTCATCAAAGCTGGGCCAATCAAAGTCCGCCTTGCCGGTTTCCAGTAGCTCGTCATAGAACTGCAATCCTGGGATCTGCGACAGGGCATCCTGATTTCTCGGTCCCATCAGTACGTAGTGCTGTACTTCGTTCAGTTTGTCGCGCAGCGCCGCGACCAAAGGGATGAAGGTCGCGTCAAAGAACAGGACCCGATCCTTGGCGTGGTTGATGATATATGTAAGTTGTTCGGGAAACAGGCGCGGGTTCACAGTATGGCAGACATACCCGGCACCCGAGGTTGCGTAGTAGATTTCCAGATGGCGGCGGTTGTTCCATGCAAGCGTACCAATCCGGTTCTGCGACTGCAGGCCCAGTTGCGTAAGTGCGGACGCAAGCCGACGCGCATTTCGGGCAATCTCGGACCAGTTGGTCTGTGTGACGGTTCCATCGGTTTCTACCGAATGAATCTCGGTCTGTCCGTGATAGCGTTCCGCATGATCAATCAGCGACGAAATCAGCATTGGCTGCGTCATCATCTGTCCCAGCATGGGCATCCTCCCTTTGGCTGCGCCGCAGGAGGCCCGCAGCGCTGATCCCTGATCATCAATCTGCACCGGACCAAGTCTCGGCGGTCTGATCAGAGCGTCACCCCCGACAAATCCTGCCAATCATTTAATTGTCTGACAATAAAAGAATGTACAAAACCGCGCTAAGGGAGCCGGTGTTATTAGGGAATTCAGGCTCTGTGACGTAGGGCGTAGTCTACCAAGGCAGCGGTCGAACCGTCCTTTTCCGCGGCACTTTCGTCGCCGTCGACGATTGGTCCCAGAGATGTAGCAAGCTCTTTACCCAGCTCAACGCCCCATTGGTCGAACGAGTTGATGCCCAGCAAAATGCCCTCCACGAACACCCGATGTTCATAGAGTGCAATGATCTGGCCCAGCACAAACGGGGTCAGCTTTGGATAGATCAGCGTCGAGGATGGACGGTTACCCGGAAACAGGCGGTGACGCGCCTGCCGCTCCAGCTCATCGCCCTTCAACCCCTTGTCTGCCATCCGCGACCGCGCTTCGTCCAGCGAACGCCCGCGCATCAGCGCTTCGGATTGGGCCAGACAATTGGCCAGCAAAAGGCGGTGGTGATGCGCCAGTTCAGGTTCGTGTCCTTCTGCGGCCACCATGAACTCGCACGGGATTATGTCGGTGCTCTGGTGGATCAGCTGATAAAAGGCGTGCTGTCCGTTTGTTCCCGGCTCTCCCCAGACAACCGGGCCAGACGGCACGGTCAACGGGCTGCCATCCATGGCGACCGACTTGCCGTTCGATTCCATTTCAAGCTGTTGGAAATAGGCCGGAAGACGCAGCAAACGCTGATCATAGGGCAGAACGGCGCGGCTGGGATAGCCCAGTACCTGACGGTGCCATACACCAACAAGCGCCAGCATCACCGGCATATTCTCGGACCACTCAGCCGACCGGAAATGCAGGTCCATTGCCTGACCGCCACGCAGAAACGCGTCAAAGGAGTTGGACCCGACGGCGATCATCACCGGCAGGCCAACTGGCCCCCAGACGGAATAGCGCCCGCCGACCCAGTCGGCGAAACCAAATACGCGGTCTTCGGGGATGCCAAAGGCCTGCGTCTTGTCAAGCGCGCTTGATACGGCGGCAAATTGACGGGTCGGTTCGCCGCCCCCGTCCAGCATCCAGGCGCGCGCTGTCCGGGCGTTGGTCATTGTTTCGATGGTCGTGAACGTCTTGGAGGCGACTATGACCAGCGTTCGCGTGGGATCTAGCTGGCGCAACGTATCCGCGATATGCGCGCCATCCACGTTCGAGACATAATGCAGTCTTGGACCGTCATGGTATGGTGAAAGAGCATGGGTCGCCATGACCGGCCCCAGGTCGGATCCGCCGATCCCGATATTCACTACATCCGTAAAGCTGCCCCCTGCCCCAACGATCGAGCCTCCGCGTACTTCTTCCGCAAAAACGCGCATCCTCTGCAACGTGTCCAGAACCTCTGGCATCACATCCTGACCATCGACCTCAACCGGCCCGCCATCCAGATTTCGCAGCGCGGTGTGAAGGACCGCGCGCCCTTCGGTCTGATTTATTTTTTCTCCGCCGAACATGGCGGTACGCTTGTCGGCCAGACCCGCAGAATCGCAAAGCCCGGTCAAGGCATCACGGATTTCGGAGTTGATCAGGGTTTTGGAGTAGTCGAACAGCAGATCTCCGGCAGATGCCGAAAACTGGTGCGCCCGGTCAGCGTCGCTGTCGAACAGGTCCAGAATGCTGTGATCCTTCGCAGATGTTGCCAGCGATTTGAGAGTGTCCAACTGCATTGCCATCACTCCGCCCAGTGAACCGTCAAACCGCTCAGAACCGCGGCGATCGGCGCTTCTTCCGGCGGCAGTGACATTGCGCGTTCCAGCGCCTCGCGCTTGGATGCGCCATAGATGACCAGATGTTTGGACAGCGCCCCATCCAGTACCGGCGCGGTCAGGGTGATGCGCGCTTCGGGCTGAACTTCGGTACGAGCCACCGCCAACGTAGGTGCGTGGCTGCTCAGGGCTGCCTCGAGCCCGTCCATCCCGGGAAACAAAGATGCCGTGTGCATGTCTTCTCCCATGCCCAGCACCAGAACCGACAGAGGCAGAACCGGGGCAAGAAGGCTTTCAATCTCGGGTAAAATCTCTTCGGGCGCCTTTCCGGCAACATAAAGCGGAAGATATTGCGCGACCGAGGCCCGGCTGGTCAGCAAACGTTCGCGAATGAGCCGTTCGTTCGAGCGGTCATGATCCCCCGGAACGCAGCGTTCATCCGTCGGCAGGACACATACCCGGTCCCACTCAAGATTGGCGGCGCAAAGCCCGTCGAAAATCGGCCCCGGAGTCGTGCCCCCCGGAACAGCCAGAGACACCACGTCATGGTGCAGCAAGGCCGCCTCAAGATCCCCGGCCAACGCGTTTGCCACATCGATGGCCAGCATGTCGCGGTCTGCATATTCCTGAATATTCATGGCTTTATCCCTTGCCAGTGGCGACCATCTCTTTTCATCAGCTGCTCGGCGTCGCCCGGACCGGTGCTGCCTGTATCATAGGGTTTCGGCACGTCGCCCCGCGCCTGCCACCCGGCAATGATCGGGTCGGTCCAGGCCCACGCCGCCTCGACCTCGTCCCCGCGCATGAACAGGGTCTGGTTGCCCCGGATCACGTCCATCACAAGCCGTTCATAAGCGTCCGGCGGGTCCTGATTTTCGGGGCCCAGAGCAACGGCAAAGCTCATGTCCAGCGGCACGTCGATCAGGCGCATCCCTCCCTGTCCCGGCTCCTTGATCGTAACTTTCAGCGTGATGCCCTCATTTGGCTGCAGCCGGATGGACAGCGCATTGGCATGCCGCCCGGATTCCTCACCAAAGATCGAGTGCGGCGCATCCTTGAACTGCACATTGATCACCGAGGACCGCGCCACCAGCCTCTTGCCCGTGCGCATATAGAACGGGGTCCCCGCCCACCGCCAATTGCTGATATGGGCCCGCAAGGCCACGTAGCTTTCCGTGGTCGAACGCGGGTTGCCCACAATGTCACGATAGCCGGGCATGCCGCCGCCTGCCGCAAATTGACCGCGCACGATGTGGTGCGGCTCAACCGGGTCCAGTGCGCGAATGACTTTCAGCTTTTCATCCCGCACCGCGTCCGGGTCGAACTTGGCCGGCGGTTCCATCGCGATCAGGCACAGAAGCTGCATCAGATGGTTCTGCATCATATCACGCATTGCACCCGCGCGGTCGTAATACTCCTCGCGGCCGTTTATGCCGACGGTCTCGGCAACGGTGATCTGGATGTGATCGACATACTGGCTGTTCCACAACGGTTCGAACAGCATGTTCCCAAAGCGGACGGCCATCAGGTTCTGAACCGTTTCCTTGCCCAGGTAGTGATCAATCCGATAGATCTGCCCTTCTTCGAAATGCGCCGCCAATGTCGCATTCAGGGCCCGCGCACTGTCCAAATCATGCCCAAAAGGTTTTTCAACCACGATCCGCGTTTGCGATGTCGCCAGATCGTTGGATTTGATCCGCTCCGCCAACGGTCCAAACAACCTTGGACCAACCGAAAAGTAAAAGGCGCGGATGCGATCGATTGTCAGTTTTTCCGCCAGCCGGTCCCATCCCACTGTCGACAGGCCGTCCAGAGCGACATAATCGACACGTTGAAGGAAGCTTTCCAGCGCTGTTTCGTCCTGACAATGCCGAGACGCGTGCTGACGCAGAGATTCGGCCACGATATCGCGGAACCCCTGACAGTCATGATCCCCTCGTGCCGCGCCGATGATCTGGACATCGTCGGGCCATTGCCTTGCACAGAACCTCCGGAACAACGCAGGAAGAATCTTGCGCTTTGCCAGATCGCCGGTTGCGCCGAAAATGACCAGATCGAACGGGTCCACAGGTATGACACGAGAAACCATGGGTTTTCCTTACCTTGCCCCTGACGGCATGTCCAATGTTAGCGCAATCAACCTTCAATTCTCGCAGGTCATCAAAACTCTGTCAGGACCGCCGCGTCATACTTAACTCTGCTGTCCTGAAAGGTTAAGTCATTCTGACGACTGCAAGGAACCGGATACGGGAATGAAAGACAACGCTGCCCAAATCGCCAATGCTGGAAAATTTCAGGACAAACTGATGACAGCAGACGGTCAGATTCGCGCCTCGGTAAGGCTGAGCAATCCCGAAACGCTTTGGTTCAACACCGGAACGCTATGCAATATCGAATGCGTGAACTGTTATATTGCCAGCAGTCCTACCAACGACGCTCTGGTCTATATCACCGCGGCGGAAGTGACCGATTTTCTGAAACAAATCAAATCCAGAAACTGGCCGGTCCGCGAAATTGGGTTCACTGGCGGCGAGCCGTTCATGAACCCCGAGATGATCGACATGACCCGGGCCGCCTTGGAACACGAGTTTGAGGTCCTGATCCTGACCAACGCCATGAAACCGATGATGCGCCGCAAGATGCGCGAGGGCCTGTTAGGTCTGCAACGCGACTTTGGCGACAAGCTGACATTGCGGGTCTCGGTCGATCATTTCCTGCCCAAACTGCACGACAAGGAACGCGGCACAGGAAGCTTTGGCAAAACCCTGATCGGGATGGAATGGCTGCGCGACAGCGGGATCAAAATGGCGGTTGCCGGTCGTACGGTCTGGGGGGACAGCGACGCCGAAAGCCGCGCCGGCTATGCGGCGTTTTTTGCAGAGCATGGGTTTGACATCGACGCGCACGACCCGGGTCAGACAGTCCTGTTCCCCGAGATGGACGAAACCGCCGAAGTACCTGAAATCACGACCGCTTGTTGGGGCATACTGGACAAATCTCCCGACAGCGTCATGTGCGCCTCGTCCCGCATGGTGGTCAAACGCAAAGGCGCGGATCGTCCGGCGGTTCTGGCCTGCACCTTGCTACCCTATGAGGCTGAGTTCGAGATGGGGCCGACACTTGCAGACGCTGAGGCGGACGTGCACCTGAACCACCCCCATTGCGCCAAATTCTGCGTCCTGGGCGGCGCAAGCTGTTCCGCCTGAAGCTCAGTTCAGCTCCGGGGATTTCCAGTATTTGGTTCCTGACGCCCCGGCAGAGACGCGCCAGCCCTTTTTGCTGAGCACAAAGAACGAACGCCCCTCGGTGAACCGGACCGTCTCGCTTTTGCTGTCATCGCCGTACATGGCACCGGATTCAGCCGTCGCGTCGTATCCGTAGGCGATAAAGTGCTCCAGATCTGCGGGGGTCTCGAACAGGATGACGAACTTGGTTTCAAAACCGCCGATGCCGATAGCTGCACCAACCCCACCTGTTCCCATGTTCATGTAAGTGTGCTGACCTGTTTCTTTTGATACCGCCACACCTCGGCCATATCCTGCGGAAACAGGAAAAACCGTGACTTTTCGGGAATCAAACACCGCATAGCCCGCACTGATTTCAAAAAGAAACGCCGCATCCGGGTTTTCCGCCAGCAACTGGGTCAGTACCGTTTCCGCCATAGCATCCAGCTTGGCGCGTGTTTCTTCCGGGGTGGCTTCGTTAGACACCAGATCGGCGGTTGAATTGAACGTCTCATCAACCGCGCCTGCGCCCTTCTTGAGTGTCCCGCCGACGGCTTCGGCCCCCTGACCGATGGCGTCCGCCGTGCTTTCAGCACCCTTTTTTATCTTGTCCAAAACTCCTTCGGACGATGCCGGCCCGCAAAACGTCAAACAGGCGGCAACCGCAATCATTACTCTCTGCATCAGGCTAATCCGTGTGTGATCCGAAGTCTGAAGCGCACCTTAACCGATACAACAGAAAATGACACAGGCAACATCAACAGCTGCCTTTCTGGTCCGTTTTCAGTTCACCCGAAATTCACCTACCATGTTACGCCATTCACCCGGTGCGATCATCTTGCGATGCGTGAACCGGACGGAATGAAGCGGCCCTTCGATTTCGCGTTGCCAAAAGTCAATGAAATCAAACAGCTTCGGGTGATCCGGCGCAAGATCGTAATCCTGCCAGATGAACGTATTCAGGACATGAATGTAGTCGGGCATGTGATAGAAGAATTCCGCTGTTGTCAGCCCGTACCCCTTTAACATCAGCTCCGTTTCACTTCGCTCCATGCAGACCTCCGATTTCTGTCAAGGTCTCTTCAGCATAGCATGCAAACCACCTAATCCTTACTTAACAATATGTTACTCTGATGTTACCGAGGTTATTCTTGCGCGATTACGCAGGTTGCTTGCACCTTATGTGCCGGGTCTGATAAGGTGCATCCACAAGATATAGACTCCGCACAAAGAACGGGCAGTTTACGTGAGCGATACGCCAGAAACCCCTGAAAACATGGACGAAACCCCACCGGCACGCCCCGCTTATGACGGCCCGACGGTGTCCATCGAATCCGAGATGCGCACGTCGTACCTCGATTATGCGATGTCCGTCATCGTCAGCCGTGCAATCCCCGATCTGCGCGACGGGCTGAAACCGGTCCACCGGCGTATCCTCTATGCGATGCACGAGACGGGGAACACGCACGACAAGGCATACCGCAAGTCCGCGCGTCCTGTTGGCGATGTGATGGGTAAGTACCACCCGCACGGTGACAGCGCGATCTATGACGCGCTGGTGCGGATGGCGCAGGATTTTTCGATGTCGCTGCCGCTTCTGGATGGTCAGGGCAACTTTGGATCGATGGACGGCGACAACCCGGCGGCCATGCGGTACACCGAAGTCCGAATGGACAAACCTGCTGCGTCGCTGCTGGCCGATATCGAAAAAGAGACGGTCGATTTTCAGGACAACTACGACGGCAAGGACAAGGAACCGACTGTCCTGCCCGCGCGCTTCCCGAACATGCTGGTCAACGGTGCCGGCGGTATTGCCGTTGGTATGGCGACCAACATCCCGCCACATAATCTGGGCGAAGTGGTCGATGCCACGCTGGCGCTGATCGACGATCCGGACCTGACCTCCGAGCAACTTATCGAATACGTCCCCGGTCCCGATTTCCCGACCGGCGGCGTGATGCTGGGCCGCTCCGGTGCGCGCAAAGCCTATCTGGAAGGCCGCGGCAGCGTCATCATACGCGCCAAGACCCGCGTCGAGGAGATCCGCAAAGACCGTTACGCCATTGTCGTGGACGAGATTCCCTATCAGGTGAACAAAGCTGCGATGATCGAAAAGATCGCCGAAGCCGTGCGTGAGAAACGCATAGAAGGCGTTGCTCATGTACAGGACGAGTCCGACCGCAACGGTGTACGCGTGGTGGTCGAGCTGAAGCGCGATGCAACGCCCGAAGTGGTTCTGAACCAGCTTTACCGGTTCTCGCCGATGCAAACCTCGTTCGGCTGCAACATGCTGGCGCTGAACGGTGGCCGCCCCGAGCAGTTGACCCTGCGCCGCTTCCTGACCTCGTTCATCGACTTCCGCGAAGATGTTGTCGCCCGCCGCACGGCATACGACCTGCGCAAGGCCCGCGAACGCAGCCATATCCTGTGTGGTCTGGCAGTGGCCGTTTCGAACGTGGACGAGGTGGTCGCCACGATCCGCTCATCCGCCGACGCCGCCGAGGCGCGCGAGAAGCTGATGACCCGCCGCTGGCCCGCTGCCGAAATCGAGGGCTACCTGCGCCTGATCGACGACCCTCTGTCAAGAATGAACGACGACGGCACCTATAACCTGACCGAAGTTCAGGCCCGTGCCATCCTCGAACTGCGCTTGCAGCGTCTGACTCAACTGGGCGTCAAAGAGGTCACGGACGAGCTGGAGCAACTGGCCGCCAAGATCAAGGAATACCTGGATATTCTGTCCTCGCGCGAGCGCATCATGGGCATCATCGGCGATGAGTTGCGCGAAGTGCGTGACCAGTTCGCCGTTCCACGCCGCACCGAGATTGTCGACTGGTCCGGCGACATGGAAGACGAAGACCTGATCGAGCGTGAAGACATGGTCGTGACCGTCACTTCGGGCGGGTACATCAAACGCACGCCGCTGGCCGATTTCCGCGCCCAGAAACGCGGCGGCAAGGGTCTGTCGGGTATGCAGACCAAGGAAGAGGACGTGGTTACCACCCTCTTTGTGGCCAACACCCATACGCAGTTGCTGTTCTTCACCACCGACGGGATGGTCTACAAACTCAAGACCTGGCGTTTGCCGCAGTCCGGGCGCACCGGCAAGGGCAAGGCTATCGTCAACATCCTGCCAATCCCGACCGGCGTCTCCATCGCGGCTATCATGCCGGTGGATGTGCCGGATGATGAATGGGAGAACCTGCAGATCGTATTCGCCACCAGCGCCGGGGATGTGCGCCGCAATGCGCTGAGCGATTTCACCAACGTCAAGCGCAACGGTAAAATTGCGATGGACCTGCCGGAAGGCGTGGAACTGGTGAATGCGCGCATCTGTTCGGAAGATGACGACGTGATGCTGGTCACCAATTCCGGCCGCGCGATCCGGTTCCAGACCACGGCTGTCCGGGTTTTCAAGGGCCGTAAGTCGACGGGTGTACGCGGCATCAAGTTGACCAACGGCGACCGGGTCGTTTCCATGTCGGTCATCCGCCATTTCGAGGCGACCTCTGACGAGCGTGCCGCTTACCTCAAAATGCGTCGCCTGATGGCCGGTGTTACCGATGAGGCCGAGGCCGACGAGGATGAAGGCAACGCCGACAGCGTTCTGCCTCAGGAGCGGTATGCCGAGATGTCGGCGGCCGAAAACCTGATCCTGACCATCACGACAGGCGGTTCGGGCAAGCTCAGCTCCAGCCACGACTACCCGGTTCGCGGGCGCGGTGGTATGGGCGTTGCGGCTATGGACAAAGCCATGCGCGGTGGCGAACTGGTGGCTTCGTTCCCGGTTGAAATCGACGATCAGATCATGCTGGCCACTTCCAAAGGCCAGTCGATCCGGGTGCCGGTCGATGGCATTTCCTTCCGCTCGCGTTCGGCAGGTGGCGTGAAGGTGTTCAACACCGGGAAAGGCGAAGAAGTCGTCAGCGTTGCCTGGATTGCCGATCAGGGCGACGAAGAGACTGAAGAGTAAATTCTGCCGGGCCGCGCGATCACTCTCTGCGCGGCCCGACAGCAAAAAGCGTTTCTGTCTCGGTATCTTCCGACTAGAGTGACGCCATGTTCATCCTGATCGCCTGCCTGCTGCTTGTCACCGGTTTCCTCGGCTATCGCTACTGGTCCAAAAGGCAAACGCGGAACTCTCTGCTGTCGTCTCCTTTGTCCGATCACGAGCGTGCCGTGATCGCCGATCAGGTTCCTATGATCAGAAGGCTCCCGGCCCGGTTTCGGACCACGCTGGAGGGCAAGGTCAACCTGTTCCTCGATCAGGTCGAGTTTTATGGCTGTGACGGGCTGGACGTGACCGAGGAAATGCAGCTTTCGATCGCGACGCAGGCCTGTCTGCTCGTGGTGAACAGTGATCTTTGGTATGACAATCTGACCACGATCCTGATTTATCCCAGCGCTTTCAAATCCCGTCAGAGCCGACGCAGCGGTTACGTCGTGACCGAAAAAGAAATCGTCCGCACCGGTGAAAGCTGGGACCGCGGGCCGGTTATCCTGTCCTGGGCGCATAGCCGTCAGGGCGCGATGGATGACCGTGACGGGCAAAATGTCGTACTGCACGAGTTTGCCCACCAGATCGACGACCTGTCAGGCGGCACAAACAGCGTACCAGTCCTGAGCGAAGGTCAGAGCTTTGCCGAGTGGGAACGCGTTTTCCTTACCGCTTTTGACGCCCATGTTAACGCGGTCGAGGCCGGGCGTCGCACCGCTATCGACCCTTATGGCGCCACAGGGCACGAAGAATTCTTCGCGGTTTCTGTCGAGGTGTTTTTCGAACGGCCCCAAGCTCTGAAACACGAGGTGCCGGATGTATACGAACAGTTGTCCAAACTGTTCCGTCTGGACCCGGTGACGTGGGGTTGAACTGCGGCCAGTCTGCGAAACCCCGGGCGCAGTTCTTTTTTTCACAATCCGTAAATCGATCCGAACTTTTCTTCCAGATAGGTCAACAGCGGCTCTGGACCCGGCTCCAAACCACTGGCGCGGGCGATGATTTCCCGCGGCGCATACAGCCCGCCATGCCGCTGCACATTCTCGCGCAGCCATCCGGTTGCACCCGATGTATCGCCCTTGGCAAGCTGCGCATCCAAACCCGGAACTGCGGCGCGTAAAGCCTGATTCAGACACCCGGCATAAACATTGCCCAGCGAATAAGTCGGGAAGTACCCAAACAGCCCGACCGACCAGTGCACGTCCTGCAAACATCCGTTCGAGGGCTTGTCGACCGCGTAACCGAAATCGGCCTTGAACCGGTCGTTCCAGGCAGCCTCCAAGTCACTCACCTGCAGATCACCTGCCATCAGCGCACGTTCCAGATCAAAGCGCAGCATGATGTGCAGATTGTACTGCACCTCATCCGCTTCGGTCCGAATGTACCCGTTGTGGACGCGGTTGACGGTTGCATAAAACGCCTCCGCATCGGGGATTCCAAAACCGCCGAAAACCTCGACCATCTGACCGAACAGCCAGCCCGTGAAGGCGCACGAGCGGCCCAGCTGGTTCTCGTATATCCGGCTTTGGCTCTCATGCACGCCCATGGACACGCCGCTGCCCAGCGGGGTCAGCAGATAGGCACTGTCAATGCCCTGTTCATACGCGGCGTGGCCAACCTCGTGAATCGTTGAGTAGAAACAATTGAACGGGTCGGTCTCGCTGGTCCGCGTGGTAATCCGCACATCCAGACCAGAGCCCGAGCTGAACGGATGCACCGCCTTGTCCACGCGGCCGTTGTTCAGGTCATAGCCGAAGGCTACAGCCAGCTGTTGCGACAGTTTCATCTGCGACGCTTCATCAAACCTTCCGCTCAGCGCAGCCGGTTCCGGTCGGTCCAGAACCGCAGCACGCAGGGCAACCAGCCGCGGGCGCATCTCATCAAAGATGGCGGCGATCTGGGCACCCGTCGTATAGGGCTCATAATCCTCGACCATAGCGTCATAAATGTCGCAGCCCTGCGCCAGGGCCTCACCTTCCTGACGTTTCAGCGAGACGACCTCAGCCAGAACCGGAAGAAAGGCCGATACATCTTCATCCGCACGAGCCTGCGCCCATTTCCCCTGGGCCGCGGATGTCACGCGGGCAATTGCCGTCGCCAGATCAGCCGGCACCTTGACCGCCCGTTCATAAGCACGGCGAATTTCGCGCAACTGGGCTTTGCCGATCTCGTCCTGAGGCGCGGCCTGATCCAGCCAATCGGCCACCCGCGGGTCAGACCGACGGGCATGCAGAACCGCCTCGATCGCCGCCATTTCCTCGGCCCGTTGAGGGGCAGCCCCACGCGGCATGACTGTTTCCTGATCCCAACCCAAACGCCCGGCAATCTGTCCCAGGGCCGAAGTTTCGCGCTGAAAAGCCATCAGGTCATTGAATGCAGTCATGTAAGTCACGCTCCGCGTAGTGAAGTTGCGATGGGATAGGCCGTCAGGAAACGCGCACGCAGGATCAGCGTCCAAACCACAACGGCCATGAACTGATGGAATATGGCGATCTGCCATGGCGCCCCGTAGACCACCGTCAGGATTCCCACGACCACTTGCAGCGACAAGGCCGCAAAGGCCGCATTGAATGCAAATCGGGTCTGGAGATGCGCGCTGGTTCCGCCACGACGCCAAACGACAACCGCAAACGCAAAGAGAAGATAACCGGCGCAGCGATGGATGAATTGCACCAGGCCCGGGCTTTCGAAGAAGTTCCGCCAGATCGGTTCCAGCATTGTTGCGTCAGGCGGCAGAAGCTGCCCGCCGATCAACGGCCAGTCGGTATAAGAACGACCGGCGTCGATCCCCGCAACCAAGGCGCCAATGAGTATTTGCAAAAAGGCGAAATGCATCAGGCCGGTTGAGAGAGAAAACAGCTTTGCCTCTTTCGCACGGCGGGCCTGCATCAGGTCGCGCTCCTCCCGGCCCAGCAGAAGGATGTACCAGGCGAGGAACCCTAAGATCACGAAGGCCAGCCCCAGGTGTATTGCCAGCCGATAGCTGGCGACGGCCGTCATCCCTTCGCCCTGGGTCACGCCCGAGGCGACCATCCACCAGCCAACTGCACCCTGAACGCCACCCAATGCGCCGGGGATCAGCAATCGCCCGGTCCAACCGGTCGGTATCTTGCGCGTCACCAAGAAGCCCAGGAACCCGAGCGCCCAGACCAAACCGATCACACGGCCCAGCTGCCGATGACCCCATTCCCACCAGTAGATCGACTTGAAATCATCGAGTTCCATCCACTGGTTCTGAATGCGCCATTGATCGATCTGCTTGTATTTGTCGAACTCGGCCTGCCAGTCGGCCTCGGACATCGGCGGGATGGCTCCGGTAACAGGGCGCCATTCGGTGATCGACAATCCGCTGTCGGTCAGCCGCGTCAGCCCGCCTACGGCGATCATGATCACGACCATGGCAAACAGGCTCATCAGCCAGACGCGAATGGCCCCGCGCGCACCGCCCCGGCCCCGGTCGATCATCCCCGGCTGCACCGCCTTTTGTTTTTCGGTGTCCGAGACTTCTTCGAAGATGCTGCGCTTGCCGCTCATGCCGTCCTCATGCCTTTGATTTTCACGCAAGCTAGGGCTACCGGAGTGTAAGGTCCAGCCTCAGCCCTTTTCCTTCCAGCGGACCATCTGCCGCATGACACCGTGCAACATCTGCACATCTGCCCGTGTCATGTTCATCCGCGACCACAGATTTCGCAGGTTCACCTTCATCCCATCGGCCTTCTCTGGCGGGTAAAAGAAGCCTGCGGTCTCAAGCCGGTCTTCGAAATGTTGGGCCAGTTTCTCAACCTCGATCCCTGTCGCCCAGTCGCCCTTGCCCAGATCGGTGGTCTCATGCACCACGTCTCCGGTCTGGCGCATCCACTCGTAAGCGGTCAGCAGCACGCACTGCCCGAGGTTCAGCGAGGCGTACTCGGGGTTCACAGGAACCGAAATGATGGCGTTTGCCTTCGCAATATCCTCATTCTCAAGCCCTGCGCGTTCCGGTCCGAACAGAACCGCAACCTTTTGACCGGCTGCAACTTTTTCGGCGGCCAGTTGCATGGCGCGCTCGGGGCTATAAACCGGTTTGGTCAACCCGCGCTGACGGGCCGTGGTGGCAAAGACAAAGGTGCTGTCTCCAAGCGCTCCGGCCAGGTCGTCGAACAGCTGCGCCTCATCCAGCAGCCGCCCGGCTCCACTGGACATGGCCACTGCCTTGGGGTTGGGCCAGCCGTCCCGGGGGGCCACGATACGCATCCGATCCAGGCCGAAATTCCACATCGCCCGCGCGGCTGCGCCGATGTTTTCACCCATCTGCGGGCGCACAAGCACGAATGAGGGCTGGGATTTGTCGCTGGGCATGGCTTACTCCGAAAGTTCCGCCCGCTCTAATACCCTGTCACCGACGAGGCAAGCCAATCACCTTGTTCTGCTCTCAAATACCCGCTCGGCAGGCATAAAAGTTTGCTTCCCCCGCTCAATCCGCTAAACCCCGCCAAAGACAGAAATCCGAAGGACGCGCCAATGGACACCCCCGAGCAGCCGCAGATCTACCTGATCACACCGCCGGCCATCGAACTGAGCCGATTCCCTGAAAAACTGGCGCGCGTTCTGGACAGCACAGAAATCGCGTGCATCCGCTTGGCGCTGGCGGGCAATGACGAAGATGCAATCGCACGCGCGGCCGATGCCTGCCGTGAAGTGGCCCATGCGCGGGACGTGGCGCTGGTGATTTCAAACCACGTTCTGCTGGCGCAACGTCTGGGTCTGGACGGGGTGCATCTGGATGACGCCGCCCGTTCCGTGCGGTCCGCCCGTAAGGAACTGGGGGCAGATGCGATCGTCGGAAGCTTTTGCGGGGCTTCCAGCCATGACGGCATGACCGCCGGTGAAGCCGGGGCGGACTATGTCGCCTTCGGGCCGGTTGGAACAGACAAGCTTGGCGACGGCACGCGAGCGGAACAAGATCTGTTTCAGTGGTGGTCCGAGATGATCGAAGTCCCGGTTGTGGCCGAAGGCGGTCTGACGGCTGAACTGATTGGCAGCCTGGCCCCATGCACCGACTTTTTTGGGATCGGCGACGAAATCTGGGCGGGTGATGATCCTGTCGCAGCGCTGACCGCTTTGTTGGCGCCACTTTCTTAAAAAGGCAGGAAGGGCCGAACAAAGGTATATGCCCCGAAGCCGGCAATCACGAGGGATAGCAGAACCGAAATCCGAAGCCTGAGCCGGATCGATCTGCGGGAAATCGCCAGTGCCAATGCAAACACCACGGCAGCGGCCGAGACCGGCACGGTCAACGCACCCAGACCAAAGCCCAGAACCGCCGGTGCCAGCCGATCCGGCGGAACTCCGATCGACGTCAAAGCGAAGGCCTGGCTCAAACCGATCAGACCACCCATCAGTGCAACAGTCAGCAAACGCAGAAAGCCCGGTCGCCGGACTGTAACGTTCCACACACCCAGCACCACGGTTGCAGCGGGCCTGAGATACGGCAACCATGCTGAGGGGATCGCGACAAGCTGTAGCGTGCCCAATCCCAGACCAACCGCCGTGGCCAGCGCGAAAGCAGAAAGCTGCCATAAGGCCGCCGACACCCAAAGGGCGTGCAGCACCAGCAGCAACGCAATCAGGATAACCGGCAGCCCGTCTGTCGTGGCATACGCGATTCCGTTGGAGAAATAGGCCTTCAGGGTTTGAACCGGGTCCAGACCGGCCCCACCCCGCAAAGGAATCAGAGGGCTTGTCTCGCCCGCCACAAGATACCCGGTATAAGGCGCATCCACCCCCTGCTGCCTGAGGACCATCGGCCCGTGACCTTCGGGCCAGGTCAGCTGCAGGCTGGATGCGCCGGACGGTAAAGCCCCGGCCAGCAGAACCCGTGAAATCCTTGGCACCTCAGGGTTCCCGGCCACAGGAACGCGGGAACCTTCGTAGGACAGCGTGACGGGTCCACCTGCAAACACGTTCATGGACGGCGACCAGCCTTTCATGAACTGCTTGATGTGCGGCTCAAGTTCGGAAGACGCCAAGCGGCGCAGTCTTCTGTACTCACTTGAAACGGGGGACGGATCCGCTGCAGGGTTAATCCCGGCGACGAATGCCTCGGCATTCATGCTGATTTCCAGAAACAATGTGCCCTGATTGATCCGAAAATCTACCACTGTCGGTTTCGCCGTCTGAGCTGATGCGTTACCGACTGCAATCCAGAAAACCAAAGGAGCAAAAAGAAGAAGAAATACAGGGCGGGTTTTGCACAACGCTCTGACAATGCGGCTCATTTGCTGCAATCCAACATGAACATGAATACCGACAACATATCCTTCGATTGTTCTGCCGATGACGCGCGATGGCAAGCCAAAACGGCAGGCCGTGGCAGGAATTCCCGTTGGCGTTAACGTTCTGACTTGCACGGATCACGGGGCTGCGGCATGACAACGGCATGACTCAGACCAGTGAAATTTTGTGTATCGGGTCCGTCCTGTGGGACGTGATCGGACGATCCGCCAGCGTCATGCGTCAGGGCTCGGACGTTCCGGGGCGGATTACCCGACTGCCTGGTGGCGTGGCGATGAACATCGCAATGACGCTGGTCCGCTTTGGTATGACCCCAACCTTGTTGACCGCCGTTGGCCGTGATCCCGAAGGTGACGAGCTTGTGCACGCCTGTGCCCGCCTTGGGATGGTGACAGACCATATTTACCGCTCGCAGGATTTGCCGACAGACCGGTACATGGCGGTCGAAGGTGCAAACGGTCTGATTGCCGCAATCGCGGATGCCCACTCTCTCGAAGCCGCCGGGGCCAAGATCCTGCGCCCCCTGATGCACGGTCCATTGGGGTACGAGAATACGCCGTTTGAAGGTCCGGTTGCGCTGGACGGGAACCTGACGCAAGACCTGCTGGAGGAGATCGCGCAAAGTCCGGCGTTCTCTCGCGCCGATCTGCGCGTTGCCCCGGCCTCACCCGGCAAGGCCGAGCGCCTTCTGCCTTTCCTCAAACACGCCCGCGCGACGCTTTACGTCAACCTCGAAGAGGCCGGTCTGCTGTGTCAGCGCGAGTTCGAGGATTCCGAAAGCGCTACCCAGGGCCTGCTGGATCGGGGCGCGCTACGGGTTTTGGTAACGGATGGCGGCAACTCGGCCACTGTCGGCTCGGCCGATGGCATCCAGACCCAGAAACCCCCATCCGTATTGGTCACGCGCGTGACCGGCGCGGGTGATACTTTCATGGCGGCCCATATTGCCGCTGAAGCAAATGGCGCAGATAGCGACGCGGCCCTGACCCGCGCTCTGCACGCCGCCGCAACTTATGTCTCCGGAGAAACCCCACTGTGATCGACATCCAATACTCAGCCGAGGTCCGCACCGCAAAGGATGCAGGCCAGCCCATCGTTGCGCTTGAAAGCACAATCATCACCCACGGAATGCCCTACCCGCAGAACATCGAGGTCGCCGCGCAGGTCGAACAAGATATTCGCGACGCAGGGGCGGTTCCCGCCACCATGGCTGTGATCAGGGGCAAGCTGCATGTCGGGCTTGAACCTGACCAGTTGCAGGATCTGGGCAAGGCGCAGGGCGTCGCCAAAATCTCGCGCGCCGACATGGCCGCCTGTATCTCGACCGGCGGCACCGGTGCGACAACCGTTGCTGCGACGATGATCGCCGCTCATTACGCGGGGATCGAGGTTTTTGCCACCGGCGGCATCGGTGGCGTGCATCAGGGGGCTGAAACCTCGTTCGATATTTCCGCCGACCTGCATGAGCTTGCCCAGACACCGGTGACGGTCGTGGCCGCAGGTGCCAAGGCCATTCTGGATCTGGCCAAAACGCTCGAGGTTCTGGAAACACTGGGCGTTCCGGTGATTGCGCATGGTCAGGATGAATTCCCGGCCTTCTGGTCAGCCAAATCACCCTATGCCGCGCCTTTGCGCATGGACAGCCCGGAAGAGATCGCAAAGGCCCACTCAACCCGCCGCGCCCTTGGCCTGCCCGGGGGACAACTTGTTGCAAACCCGATCCCCGAGACCGACCAGATTCCGGCCGATGAACTGGCACCGATCATCGCATCAGCCCAATCCGACGCCGAGACACACCGGATCACGGGAAAAGGCGTCACCCCTTATCTTCTGCAGCGTATATTCGAGCAGACCAAGGGCCGATCCCTGACGGCCAATATCGCGCTTGTTCGCAACAACGCCCGCCTTGCCGCCGGCATCGCAAAGGCTTTGACCCGCAACACCGCCTGACACCGTCCCTATTGCACCATCACGCCAGACTGCTTAATTGCAGTCTGCAAACCGCTCGGAACTAAGATGAATACACCGTTTGACGAAGAACCGCATCGCCGCCCCGGCCTGTTTGCAGGCCTGCGGGCGTCGTTTCTGACGGGGATTGTCGTCATTGCGCCGGTCTGGCTTACAATCTGGCTGATCTGGTCCGTGGTGGGCTGGATCGACAGTGCGGTCCTGCCGCTGGTGCCGCAAAGGTTTCAGCCGCAGGAATATGTCGGCATCAACCTGCGCGGCGTCGGGGTCATCATCTTCCTGATCTTCACGGTGATCGTGGGCTGGGTGGCCAAGGGCATACTGGGACGTTCGCTGATCCTTTTTGCAGAACGCGTTGTTGATCGGATGCCTGTCGTCCGCTCGGTCTATTCCGGGATCAAGCAAATTTCCGAAACGGTTTTTGCCCAAACAGACCGCTCGTTCGAAAAGGCTTGCCTTATCCAGTATCCGCGCCGTGGTATCTGGGCGATCGGGTTCGTGTCCACCACCGCCAAAGGCGAGGTCAGCCGCCTTGCGGAGACCGGCGGCGAACTGCTCAGCGTGTTTGTTCCGACGACCCCGAACCCCACATCCGGGTTTCTGCTGTTTTTTCCGGCCGAAGACGTCATCCTGCTGGACATGACGATCGAGGATGCCGCGAAACTGGTGATCTCGGCAGGTCTTGTCTATCCAAACGAAAAAGACCCGACCCGCCCGCCAGAGTGATCAGCCAAACATCGCACGCAGATCTACTGTGCTACGCGCACCCAGATCGGTTTTGTGGGCTGACAGAAAGCCGTCCGCGGCTGCCCGGCCCGCCTTTTTCAGCTTGTGCAGGATCACCGGGTTGGGAACGGTCTTCGTGGCAACCGACAGACTGTTCATCAACTCATTGTCTGCGATCATGTGAACCAGAACCCGGCTCATCTCACCCGCCTTCAGTTTGCCCTCACGCAACAAGCGCTGCACAAAGTCAATCGCCCTGAGTTCGCGAAACAGGGATGAATTGAAGCTGATCTCGTTGATCCGGTTCTGAATCTGCTGTGGTGTCTTCGGAACCTCGTCCCGCTCAAGCGGGTTGATGTTCACGATGACCACATCATCCGGCAACTCGTCATTGAACAAAGGAAACAGCGCAGGATTTCCCGTAAAACCTCCGTCCCAATAGGCCTCGGTTCGCCCCGTTTTCGGATCGAATATCTCTACGGCCTTGAACAGCGTCGGCAGGCAGGCCGAGGCGAGTATGGCATCCGTCGATACATCTTCGCCCGTGAACACCCGGATCTTGCCACTGCGCACGCAGGTCGCACAGACAAACAGCTGCGGGCCTTCGTTCGCGCAAATCTCGCCGAAGTCAAAACGATCAACGACGGACTTCAACGGGTTCTGGTAAAACGGACCGTAGGCATAAGGCGAAACCATGCGCGACCACGCGTCGCCAATCGAATACGGAAGCGAATACTCCATGGCCTGCGCGATCTGGGCAGGCTCCAGCGCCTGCATCCAGTTGGCAATCCGCATGTCGCCAACCGCCCCCATGCGCTCCCATAATCCGTTCAGACACTCGCGCGCGCCTTCGCGCCCGGCCCGCACCATCCCGGACTTGAAAGCCGCCCCGTTTAACGCCCCTGCGGATGTGCCGGTAATCGCGGCAACCTCAATATCCTCTTCATCCAGCAACCGGTCCAGTACACCCCAGGTAAAGGCGCCATGTGCGCCGCCGCCCTGCAAAGCCAGATTGATCCGTTTCAAAAGCCCGCCCCTTCATCTTTTCCGAAATACTCCGGGGGTATGGGGGCCGCGCCCCCATGAAACACTACAGGGCAGTCCAACCGCCATCGACGGAAATCGTCGTCCCGGTAATCTGCGCCGCCGCATCCGAGCACAAAAACAAAGCCGTCCCGCCAAGTTGCTCGACCGAGGCAAACTCTTTCGAGGGCTGGCGTTCCAGCATCACGTTCTTGATCACGTCCTCGCGGCTCATGTTGTATTCTTTCATCGTGTCGGGGATTTGCGCCTCGACCAGCGGTGTCAGAACATAGCCCGGGCAAATGGCGTTGCAGGTGATCGGCTCCTGCGCCGTTTCCAGCGCAACTGTCTTGGTCATGCCGACCACACCATGTTTGGCCGACACATAGGCCGCCTTGTAGGGCGACGCCGTCAGACCATGGGCCGACGCGATATTGACGATGCGCCCCCACCCGGCCTTTCGCATCATTGGCAAAGCTGCCGCCATCGTGTGAAAGGCCGAGTTCATGTTGATCGCGATGATTGCATCCCATTTGTCGACCGGGAACTGGTCGATCGGCGCGACGTGCTGAATGCCCGCATTATTGACAAGAATGTCGCAAGCCCCGGCCTTTTCGATCAGGGCCCGGCAATCATCCCCCTTGGACATGTCGGCCTGGATATATCGCGCGTTGGTTCCGGTCTCGTTCGAGATTTCAGCAGCCAGTGCATGGTCCTCATCCCGATCGGTGAACGAATTCAAAACCACATTGGCGCCCGCCCTGGCCAGTTCGCGCGCAACGCCCAGCCCGATCCCCGAATTCGATCCCGTGATAATTGCCGTCTTTCCCGAAACGCTCATCGCCGCTCTCCTGCTGAGTCATAATTTCCGACACAGTGCCATGCTGCACGTGCAAAGAAAACGGGGAAAGCTGGGGCCAATGCAACTCCTCTGGCACCGGCATCACCATCACAAAAAAACGCCCGCACGAAGCGGGCGTTAAGTTATTGAGGCAGGTTTCATACAGGCAAGAAACCTATCGAGCAGTGCATCCTTTATAAGCAATTCTGCGCCTTCGTCCAAGCTAAAAGTTTGATAATAAGAAAAATCATGGCTACGGTGAATCCCAACAAAATAAGGCCAGAGCAGGATTGTTTCCAAAATGAGCCCCGATTTTTCACCCTCCCTTCGTTCAATACTGGTGGGAATCACCGGCATTTTTGCGACCACATTTGCCCATGCAGATTCGTCTCATGGCATAGCTATGTATGGCGATCCCGCCCTACCACCGGATTTTGTGTCTCTGCCTTACGTGAACCCGGATGCACCAAAAGGAGGAAAGGTCGTTTTCGGGAATACCGGCGGCTATAACAGTTTGAACCCGTTTGTGCAAAAAGGCACGTCACCCTGGCAACTGAGATTCTGGACCCATGAGAGCCTGATGGGCCGATCCTGGGACGAACCTTTCACTCTTTACGGGTTGTTAGCCGAATCAGTTGAGACGGCCGAGGACCGATCCTGGGTGGAATTCACGCTGCGCGAGAACGCCCGATTCTCGGACGGCAGCCCAGTCACCGTGGACGACGTGATGTGGTCCTATGAAACTCTGGGGACCGAAGGGCATCTCCGGTATCGCGGGTTGTGGTCCAAGATCGGCAGCATCGAACAGACCGGTCCACGCTCGGTCAGGATCACATTCAACGAACCTGACCGCGAACTGGCCCTGATTGCGGGCCTGCGCCCGATCCTTCAGAAGGCGCAATGGGACGGCAAGGATTTTGCCGACGCACAGTTGCACGATGTTCCAATCGGCTCGGGACCTTATGTCGTCGAGGACTATGAGGCCGGGCGCTTCGTAAACCTGCGCCGTAACCCAGACTACTGGGGCAGCGATGTTCCCTTCCGCCGTGGCACCATGAACCTCGATGAAATGAGGATCGAGTTCTACGGCGATCAGACCGTGTTGTTCGAAGCGTTCAAGGCTGGGGAACTCTCCGCCATTCGGGAATTCAACGCTGACAAATGGGACACGCAATACAATTTCCCCGCCGCGCAGCGCGGAGACGTAGTCAAAACGGAAATCCCGCATGGCAAACCGTCGGGCATGACCGGCTTTGTGATGAACACGCGCAAGGCGCCATTCGATGACTGGCGCGTGCGCGAGGCGCTGACGCTGGCGTTCAACTTCGAATTCATCAACGACACCATCACCGGCGGTGCCCAGCCCCGGATCACCTCGTATTTCTCGGGCTCGGACCTGGCGATGCAACCCGGGCCGGCGACAGGCCGGGTCGCCGAATTGCTGCAACCGTTTGCCGATGATCTTCTGCCCGGAACGATTGAAGGCTACAGCCCGCCACAAGGCGATGGCTCGGCGCGCAATCGCGCCAATATCCGAAAGGCCGCGAACCTGCTGTCCGAAGCGGGGTGGACCATTCAGGACGGTGTGCTGCGCAACCAGAATGGCGATGCCTTCACCATGACCGTTTTGCTGCAGCAGGGCGACAGCGATATGGCCACCGCAGTCGAGATCTATTCCCGTGCATTGGAACGACTTGGCATTCAGGTGACAACCGAAACGGTCGACAACGCGCAATACACCGGTCGCATCTCGGAACACGATTTCGATATGACGCCATTCCGAAGGGCCATGTCCCTGTCCCCAGGCAACGAGCAGCGCCTCTATTGGGGCAGCGATGGCGCGAACACGCCCGGAACCCGGAACCTGATGGGTGTCGCTTCACCCGCAGTCGACGCGATGATCGATGCGATGCTGGCTTCGGAAACGCGGCAAGACTTTGTCGCGGCCACCCGCGCGCTTGACCGCACCCTGACCGCTGGCCGGTATGTCATTCCCATCTGGAACTTCGATGTCGGCCGTATCGCGCATGTGAAAGAGCTTAAGTACGCGCCAAACCTGCCCATTTACGGCGATGGCCCTCAATACATGCCCGAGGTCTGGTGGTATCAGTAATAATCTGCAGTGGGTGTACGCCGCTTCGGCCGCATTTGTGCGGCGAAACCCGCTTTACCAACGCCTCGTAACGCTCGTCTAACGTGTGCTGCCCCGGTCTTCTCGGATGGCGGTTGTCAGGGAATACTTCGGCGGAAAGTGGCACATGTCAAAACACCGCAGCATATGACTGCTTACGCGACGTTCGCCGCAATATGTTGTTGGACGTTCAAATTTCAGCGAAAATTGCTCCAATGGACACAAGAACCTTTACGGATCGGGTGCCGGGCATGTAACGTGTCATCAAATCGAACCTCAGTGAACCGTGCAAAAGTTGTTGAGTTTCGGTGATATAGTTACGGGCGGTTCGCCCTGCCCTGGTGGTTCACGGACCGGCCGCCACTCACTCCGAAACGCAGGTCCGTGGCCCGTTGCGGACGTTCCGCAGCGGGCGTTTTCCATTCCGGTCATCACATCCCTGGGTGCGACATTTTGTCATGCATGTATATACCCCGCCCCTACGTAACCTGATATCTGGGGGCCGGGCAGTCCTGTAGCACAAGAAACGGAAAGCTCGCTGATGATTATGAAATGGACAGAACTGACGCAGGACTGGAACGGATCCTTGGCGCGCGCTAAGCGGCGCTTTCCGAACCTGCGTGATCAGGATGTCGCGCATTTCCGGCAAGACAGAAAACAGTTCGAGGCTTACCTGGCGGAACGGCACCACCTTACCGTGAACGAAGCCCGGGAAGAACTGGAGGATTTCCTGTTCACCGAAAGCCTGAATCGCGAATTCGATCAGACGTTACGCAAGTGACGTAACCCACAGGATCAACGCGTCTTCGTCACTGACCGAGACGACGTTGTGACCCATGCTTCCGTCGTAATAGGCGCTGTCGCCGCGGCGCATTTCGACAGGTTCATAATACTCGGTATAGAGCCGCACGACGCCTGTCAGAACGTACAGGAATTCCTCACCATCATGACGAACCCAGCCATCGAACTCGTCCATCGAGCGGGCGCGTACGCGGGCCCGGTAGGGCAGCATTTGTTTTTTCGTCAGCGTTTCGGCCAGCAACTCATGCTCGTATGTCGTCGTGGCATGGGCCGCACCTTCCCCCATCCGTGTGACGGACATGCGTCCAATGACCTGATCGCGCTGGGGTGGCGTGAACAGTTGAGGCACTGAAATCCCCAGCCCCGTCGCGAGTTTCTTCAGGGCATCATAGGTCGGCGACATCTGACCGTTTTCGATCTTGCTGAGCGTTGAGCGCGCCAGACCGGCCTGGGTCGCCGCCTGTTCCAGCGTCCATTTGCGGGCCTTGCGCAATTCGCGCACGCGCGCGCCCAGATCCAATGGCTCGGGTTCGACATTTTCACCGGCATCGCGGGCGATACGGATCAGGGATTTCGGGTCCTGCGTTCTCATGGCACTTCTATAGGGCCGGGCCGCGCCGCTTGCAACGCGCCTTGCCCCGCGTTAGCCAGACGACATGCTGTCCATTTTTGATCAGGGTCCACCTGCCCCTTGCCCAGCCCCGTTTAATCTCGCAGCGCACGTTCTGCGCCACGCAGAGCGGCTTCCGGAAAAAACCGCGCTCTCCGTTCTGAATGAAACGGCGACCGAGGACTGGAGCTATCGGCAACTGCTGTCTGCAGTTCTGGGCACCGGCACAGGGTTGTTGCAGGCCGGGTTGAAACCGGGCGACATCGTTCTGATGCGCCTTGGGAATACTGTCGACTTCCCGATTGCCTACTTGGGGGCGATTGCCGTCGGTGTCGTTCCTGTTCCGACGTCATCGCAACTGAAGGCGCCTGAAACGGCCCGCATGATTGACGACCTGTCCCCGGCCGCCATCCTGAAGGCACCGGATGTCGCCTGTGCCCCGCACCCCCGCCAGATCGATCTGGCAACGTTGCGTGCCATGCGTGATCTGCCGCCCGCCACCTTTGATCTCGGTGATCCGGATCGGTTGGCTTATGTGGTCTATACCTCGGGGACATCGGGCAAGCCGCGTGCGGTTGCGCATGCGCATCGCGCAATCTGGGCGCGGCAAATGATGGTGGACGGATGGTATGGGCTGCGCCCCGAGGATCGGCTGTGTCATGCCGGTGCGTTCAACTGGACCTACACGCTGGGCACTGGCCTGATGGATCCGTGGACCATCGGGGCGACGGCGCTGATCCCCGAACCGGGAACCGATCCGGCAGCATTGCCCGACTTGTTGCGGCGTCACGGGGCCACAATCTTTGCCGCAGCACCCGGCGTGTACCGAAAGATGGTTCAACAGACAGACCGGCTCAGCCTGCCCCACCTGCGCCACGGACTGTGCGCAGGCGAAAAACTGTCGCGCCACCTACACGAACGCTGGACCGAGGTGACGGGAACCGAACTTTACGAAGCCTACGGCATGTCCGAATGCTCGACCTTCATTTCCTCCAGCCCTGAAAACCCGGCCCGGGGCGAGGCGTTGGGCCAGCCGCAACCCGGTCGCAAGATCGCCATTCTGGGACCCGATGGCCCTGTTCCGCAGGGGCAGGAAGGCACAATCGCCATCCATCGGTCCGACCCCGGCCTGATGCTGACTTATCTGAACGCCCCGGATGAGGCTCAGGCCCGCATGCAGGGTGAATGGTTCCTGACCGGAGATCAGGGCGCCATGGCGGTCGACGGGCAAATCACCTACCTGGGTCGCGACGATGATATGATGAATGCGGGCGGCTATCGGGTTTCGCCGGTCGAGGTCGAGGCCGTCTTGTCAAAATACCCCGGGATCACACAGGTCGGTGCCGCGGCGGTCGAGGTCAAGCAGGACACATTTGTGATAGCTGCCTTTTACACCGGCCCCGAAACTCTGGACGAGACGGCCTTGCGTGCCTATGTCCAGGACAACCTTGCGCGTTACAAACAGCCCCGCGCTTTCATACATCTGCCGGCGCTTCCCGCAGGCGGCAATGGGAAACTCCTGCGTCGCGCATTGCCGGCCTATTTCAAGGCACCGAACTCATGACCCAATCCGTCAAGCTTGATATTCTGTCCGATCCGATCTGTCCGTGGTGCTATATTGGCAAAACCCATCTGGACAAAGCGCTGGCCGCCATACCGGACCATCCTTTCGTGATCGAATGGCATCCGTTTCAACTGAACCCCGACATGCCGGACGCGGGCATGGACCGCCGAGAATACCTTGAGCGCAAGTTTGGCGGCAAGGATGGTGCCGTGCAGGCCTATGCGCCCGTGGTTGAACACGCCGAAAATGCTGGCCTGAAAATCGATTTCGAGGGCATGAAACGCACGCCCAACACACTTGATGCGCACCGGCTGATCCATTGGGCCGGGATTGAAGGCAAGCAGGACGCGGTGGTCGACGCCTTGTTCGATGCTTATTTTGTGCAGGCACGCGACATCGGCGACCATGAGGTGCTTGCCGACATCGCCGACAGCCAGGGAATGGACGCGGCTGTCGTCATGAAGCTGCTGAAATCCGACGCGGACCGGGACGATATCCGCAACCGCGATACGCATTCACGGGAAATGGGTGTTGGGTCAGTACCGACCTTCATCGTGGCCAACAAACACGCAGTTCCTGGCGCCCAGCAGCCGGAAATGTGGGAAAAAGTCATCCGCGAAATCATGTCTCAACTTGAGGCTTCCCCTGCAAATTAGCACATAGTCCTGTGCGTTTGCGCCATAGCGCCGCCTGATTTGCCGTGATAGCGCAAGCAGGTAAGGAGTTCCCCATGACCAATCGCATGTCGCGGGGCGAGTTCATTGCTTTGATAGCAATGATGTTCGCCACGATCGCGTTCTCTATCGACTCGATGCTGCCTGCACTGCCCGAAATCGGCGCAGAGCTCAGCCCTGATGATGTGAACCGGGCGCAACTGATCCTGACATCCTTTGTTCTGGGCATGGGGCTTGGCACATTTTTCACCGGCCCGATCTCGGACGCGCTGGGGCGCAAGCCCGTCATCTTTGGCGGTGCAGTGCTATATATCGTGGCGTCCGCTGTTGCCTGGGCAAGTTCCTCGCTTGAACTGGTTCTGGCCGCGCGTGTTCTTCAGGGACTTGGTGCCGCCGGTCCCCGCGTGGTGGCCATGGCCATTATCCGCGACCTCTATTCCGGGCGCGAGATGGCCCGGATCATTTCGATCGCGATGATGATATTTACGCTTGTTCCCGCAATTGCGCCGATGCTGGGCGCAGGCGTGATTGCCCTGTTCGGCTGGCGCGGGATTTTCGTATCCTTCATCCTGTTCGCCCTGATTGTTGTGACGTGGATGGGAAAACGGTTGCCAGAATCGCTGGCCCGCGAAGACCGTCGCCCGTTTCGCCTGCCGCTGCTGGTAGCGGCCACGCACGAGATGATGTCACACCCAACGGTGCGCCTTTCGATATTGGTTCAGACCCTGTGCATGGGCATTCTGTTCACCATGCTGACCATGGTGCAGCCGGTCTATGACGTGATCCATGACAGTGCGGACAGTTTCCCATTCTGGTTCGGGTTTGTCGCGCTGATGTCTGGTTCGGCCAGCCTGTTGAACGCCGCGATTGTCGTCCGCGTTGGTATGCGGCGCGTGGTGACATGGGCGCTTGGGGCACAGATTCTGATCACGTCCTGCGTCATATTTCTGAATATGGCGAACCTGACGCCCGCCGCCTCATTCGCGGTGTTTGTTTTCTGGCAGACCACCATCTTCTTCATGGCTGGCGTCACTTTGGGCAATTTGAATGCCATCGCGATGGATCCGATGGGCCACATCGCAGGCATGGCGGCATCTGTGATCGGGTCGATCTCGACCGTTCTGGCCGCAGCCATCGCAGCGCCTGTGGGCCTCTTGTTCGATGGCTCAGTGACACCGCTGACAACGGGCATCCTTGCCATGTGCGTCATGGCTTTCGGCGTGATGGTTCACATGGGTCGCGTCGAAAACAGATTACTGGCCTGAGCCTGTGCAAATACCCTGAATCACGTTAAGCTTTCCGCGATTTTCGGGGGAGTTTTCTATGAGTGATTACTATGATCTGGGCACATACTCTTGCCCCGTCACCACATCATCGGAAAAGGCGCAGCTGTGGTTCGACCGAGGTCTGATCTGGACCTACGGCTACAACCATACAGAGGCCCTGGCCTGTTTCCAGCGCGCGGCGGAACATGATCCGGACTGCGCCATGGCGCATTGGGGCGTGGCTTACGCAGCCGGACCAAACTACAACCTGCCGTGGGAATTGCTGGACGATCAGGGACAAGAGAAGGCATTGGCCGAGGCTTATGACGCCACCCAAAAAGCACTGGCGCTGGCTGAATGGTGCACTCCGGTTGAAAAGGCGCTCATCCGCGCCCTGCCCGCCCGCTATCCTCAGCGCGAGCCGATCGCGGACATGCACGACTGGGACCACGATTTTGCGGACGCGATGCGCGCGGTTTTTGCGGCTTTTCCCGATCACCTTGATCTGCGCACCATATTTGTCGAGGCGTTGCTGAACCTGACCCCCTGGAAAATGTGGGATCTGGAAACCGGAAAACCCGCCGACGGCGCCGCCACCCTTGAAGCGCAGAATACCCTGGAATGGGCCATGGGGAACGACCCGGCCGCCATGTCGCATCCGGGGCTTTTGCACTTGTATGTGCACCTGATGGAGATGTCGCCCACTCCTGAAAAAGCACTGAAAGCCGGGGACGTGTTGCGCACTCTGGTGCCGGACGCAGGTCATCTGGTGCACATGCCCACCCATATCGATGTCCAGTGCGGCCACTACCAGAACGTCACCCATTGGAACGAAAAAGCCACCGAAGCAGATTTGAAGTATTACGAACGCGAAGGTCCGTTCAACATCTACACCGGTTACCGTCAGCACAACTATCACTTCACCATCTACGGCGCGCTGTTTATGGGCCAGATGGAACCGGCCCTGCGTGCCAATCAGGGCATCTGGGACACCACGCCCGAGGAAATGCTGCGCATCGAAAGCCCGCCGATGGCGGACTATTTCGAAAGCTACATGTCCATGGGGCCGCATATCCTTATCCGTTTTGGCCGTTGGGACGAAGCCAAGGCTCTGGAACTGCCCGAAGACCCGGATCTCTACTGCACATTGACCGCGACCACGCACTACGCCCGTGCCATCGCATTTGCAGCGACGGATCAGGTGGCCGAGGCCGAAGCGGAAGAACAGAGGTTTCTTGCCGCCCGGGGCCGCGTCCCCGAAACCCGGCGACTGCACAATAATCGTGTCGTCGACCTGCTGGATATTGCAGCTGAGATGCTGCGGGGCGAAATCGAATACCGTAAGGGAAACTACGACACGGCCTATGCACACCTGCGCCGCTCGGTCGAATTGGATGACACTTTGCCTTATGACGAACCCTGGGGCTGGATGCAGCCAACCCGCCACGCGCTCGGGGCCTTGCTGTTTGAACAGGGCCACGTTGCCGAGGCCGAAGCTGTCTACCGCGAGGATCTAGGACTGGGCGGCTCGCTCAGCCGTGCGTCGATCCATCCCGACAATGTCTGGAGCCTAAGGGGGCTATACGATTGCCTGAAATCCCGAGGTGACTCCATTGAAATCAGGCAGATCAAACAAAGACTGGATCTGGCTCTGGCCCGTGCAGACCGCGCGGTCGCCGCTTCGTGCTTCTGCGCCCAGTCCGCAATGAAGGCCGCCGAATGAGACTGCTCCCTGCCCTGATGCTTTTGGCTGCCGGTCTTCCCGTTCAGGCCGAACGCATGACGTTTACCCCGGTCGACCAGGCCGAACGTGACCCGACGCTGGTGACGTTCCGCGCCAACCTGCTCGTTGATATCGCGGCCCGCGACACCGAAGCGGTTGTGGCGGTGGCCTGCCCGGACATCTATCTCAGCCACGGCGGCAATGGCGGCCCCCGGGAACTCAGGGAAAACCTGACACTTCCTGCCGACACCCTGGCCGAGGAATACCGAGATCAGGCCGATGAGATGCGCGAAGCCTACTGGTCCGCCCTCGAGGAAACCCTCGCCGCGCCCGGTTATTTTGACGATCTGGGCGAATTTTGGATGCCGTATCAGTGGAAGATCGGCCTGCCCGCATCCGTCGACCCGTTCAACGCTTATTTTGTGAATGGCTCCGGGGTGTCACTGCGGGTGGGCGCAGACCGGACCGCTGACATTGTCGATCTGATAAGCCATGAGGTCGTCCTGATTAGCGAATACGATCCTGACGCCGAATACCAGAAGGTCATGCTGACCGACGGCGCGCGAGGCTTCATGCACCGCGACTACCTCTGGCCTATGACCGGTCATCGCGCGGCGCTGGTAAAATCCGACCAGGGGGAATGGCAGTTGTGCACCTTCGTGGGCGGTGACTGAGCGCGACGCTCAGACCTTGGCCTTGTTCTTCACGGCAACCACCTTCTCGGCCAGATCGCGGGCAATGGCAAACGCGCCCTTAATCTTGTCGCTGTCTTTCTTCCAATCCCTGCGCACAACAATCTTGTTGTCCTTGACCTTCGCCAATCCGCGCTGGTTCTGAATGAAATCGACCAATCCCTGAGGCGAGGCGAACTTGTCGTTGTGGAACTGGATCGTCGCGCCCTTCGGTCCTCCATCCAGTTTGGCGATACCCGCCCGCTTGCACATCGCCTTGATGCGCACGACCAGCATCAGGGTGTTCACCTCTTTCGGAAGAGTGCCAAAGCGGTCGATCAGTTCGGCTGCAAACCCTTCCAACTCGACCTTGGTCGAGAGCGACGAGAGGCGGCGATACAAGCCCAGCCGTACATCCAGATCCGGCACGTAATCCTCGGGGATCAGGACCGGCACACCCAGATTGATCTGCGGAGCCCATTGATCATCAGCATCCGACAACCCTTCCATCTCACCGGCTTTGATCTTGGCAATCGCCTCTTCCAGCATCGACTGATACAGTTCATAGCCCACGTCGCGCATCTGGCCGGACTGCTCCTCGCCCAGCAGGTTGCCTGCACCACGAATGTCCAGATCCTGGCTGGCAAGGGTGAAACCTGCGCCAAGCGTATCCAGCGAACCCAGAACGCGCAGGCGTTTTTCAGCCGTGGCGGTCAGCTTCTGGCGTGGCTTGGTGGTCAGATAAGCATAGGCGCGGGCCTTCGAACGCCCGACCCGGCCCCGTATCTGATACAACTGCGAAAGGCCGAACATATCCGCGCGGTGCACAACCATCGTGTTTGCGGTCGGAATATCCAGACCGCTTTCCACAATCGTCGTGGCCAGCAGCACATCGTATTTGCCGTCGTAGAAAGCATTCATCCGGTCATCGAGCTCGCCAGCCGCCATTTGGCCATGAGCGATGACATAAGTCAGTTCCGGCAGCTGTTCTTTCAGGAATTCCTCGATCTCGCGTAGATCGGATATTCGCGGCACCACGTAGAAGCTCTGCCCACCCCGATAATGTTCGCGCAGCAGCGCCTCGCGGACAGTGACCGCATCGAATTCGCTGACATAGGTACGGATGGCCAGACGGTCGATAGGCGGGGTGCCGATGATCGAAAGATCGCGCACGCCTGTCAGCGACAGTTGCAAAGTACGCGGGATCGGCGTGGCTGTCAGGGTCAGCACGTGAATGTCCGAGCGCAATTGTTTCAGACGCTCTTTATGCGCCACTCCGAAATGCTGTTCCTCGTCGATAATCAGGAGGCCCAGATTGTTGAACCGAATACCCTTGGCCAGCAACGCATGGGTACCGACCACGATATCAATCGTTCCCCGCGCCAGTCCGTCCCGGGTCTGCTGCGCCTCTTTGGCCGAAACAAAGCGTGAGAGCTGCCGGACCTCCAGGGGGAACCCTCTGAAACGGTCCCTGAAGCTGGCCGCGTGCTGGCGGGCCAGCAGCGTCGTGGGCGCAACAACCGCCACCTGAACACCGGACATGGCAGCGACAAATGCCGCGCGCATGGCAACCTCGGTCTTGCCAAAACCCACATCGCCGCAGATCAGGCGGTCCATCGGCGCGCCTGAATGCATGTCCTCCATCACCTCGGCAATGGCGCGCAACTGGTCGTCGGTTTCCTGATAGGGGAAACGGGCGCTGAACTCCTCCCACGCATGCGGCGGCGGGTCCATGACCGGAGCCTTGCGCAGGGCGCGTTCGGCGGCGATGCGGATCAGCTTGTCCGCCATTTCGCGGATGCGTTCTTTCAGCTTCGCTTTCTTAGCCTGCCAGGCGCCACCGCCCAAACGGTCCAGCAGACCTTCTTCGTGACCGTATTTTGACAGCAACTCAATGTTTTCAACCGGCAGATACAGTTTGGACTGTTCCGCGTATTCCAGCAGAAGGCATTCGTGCGCGGCCCCCGCTGCCGTCACCACTTCCATCCCCATGTAGCGACCGATGCCGTGGTCGACATGAACAACAAGATCACCGGGGCTGAGCGATTGGGTCTCGGTCAGGAAATTCTCGGCCTTGCGGCGTTTTCTTGGCTGCCGGATCAAGCGGTCGCCCAGAACATCCTGTTCTGCAATCACCGTCAGACCGGGGGTTTCGAACCCGTGCTCCAGCGCCCAGACAGCCAAGTACAACCCGCGCTTGCCGATGCGAGTGCCGTCCTTCACCGGGATCGCCTCGGCCAGGCCTTCATCCTCGATCAGACCGGTCAGGCGTTCGCGGGCGCCTTCGGAATAGGACGCGATCAGAACCGGCCCCTTGGCCAGTTTATCGGTGATGTGACTGGCCAGTGCGCCAAACAGGCTGATGTTTTCCTGCTGTCGTTCGGGGGCGAAATTGCGCCCGATCCGGCCACCTGCGTCGATCACGCCCGGTCCGCTTGCCTGCGGCAACGGGCTGAACTGCATCACGCGCCGGTCTGCAACAGCCTGTTCCCAGGCCCCGTCATCCATGTACAGCAAGGCTGGCGGAGTTGGCTTGTAGACCGTGTCCATGCGCGACCGGTTTTCCAGCGCCAGCCTGCGGGTTTCATACTGATCAGCAATACTGTCCCACCGGGCCAGCCGCGCGGGCGTTACCTGATCATCCAGCAGGATCGTCGCACCGGACAGATAATCGAACAGTGTCTCCAGCCGGTCATGGAAAAAAGGCAGCCAGTGCTCCATCCCCTGATGCTTGCGCCCGGCACTGACCGCTTCGTAAAGCGGGTCATCCGTACCTGCGGCGCCGAATTCGATGCGATAGTTCTGACGGAACCGGGTGATCGCGGTTTCGTCCAGAATGACTTCAGATACCGGGGCCAGTTCGACAATTTGCAGTTTCTCGGTGGTGCGTTGCGATACCGGGTCGAACCGGCGGGCACCGTCCAGCACATCGCCAAACAGGTCCAGACGAACGGGGCCGGATTCACCGGGCGGGAATATGTCGATGATCCCGCCCCGGATGGCATAGTCGCCGGGCTCCATTACCGTGGGGCTTTGGGTGAACCCCATGCGAACCAGAAAATTGCGCAATGCGTCTTCGTCAATGCGATGCCCGACCCGCGCGGTAAAGGCCGCTTCGCGCAGGACCTCACGGGCCGGTACGCGCTGGGTTGCGGCATTCAGGGTCGTCAACAGCACGAATTGCTGCGGCATCTGATGCACCAGCGCCGCCAGGGTCGCCACCCGTGTGGCCGAAATATCGGCGTTGGGCGAAACCCGATCGTAAGGTAGGCAATCCCAGCCGGGAAACACAAAGACCGGCATTTCCGGCGCAAAAAAGGCCAGCGCGGCCCGCATCGCCTCCATCCGCTTGTCATCACGTGCGACATGGGCCACCGGACCGCCGGTCCGCGAAATCTCTTTCAGAACAAGCTGCGCGTCAAACCCTTCGGGGGCTCCGCCAACTGTTACGTGGTCCGCAGCCTTCATCGCCTCGCCTTTCCGACTTGTCTATCCCAGTGGTCCCAGAGAAAAGTTCTGATACATGCCCCAGAAGGCCGTGACCAGTATCGAAAACATGCCGATCAACTGGGTGTACAGCCTGCATCGCATCAGGGTCCGGATGACCAAGTCAGGTTTGGGGATCTGCTGCAGCCGACGCGCGGTCGCCACATACAACATGACCACGATCGACATCGGAAACATCAGCAGGAAAACAGCCTGCGCGAACTCCACCCCATAATAAAAGCCCGATATCGCAAGCCCGGTCAGCACAAAACACGAAATCGCAAACAAAATGGCACCGGACATGTCCATGATGTACAGCATGCGGTTCGTGTTGATCCGGACGATATCCATCAGGTCCGTTTCGGCCTGCCCGCCCGAGCGTCGCGCGCGCACGATCAGATCATAGGGCACGCCAAGGACCCAATGGCTCACCGATGACCACATGACAGCCAGTGCGATCCAGAACCACAGGTTCGAGAAGCTTCGCAAATCAATGACTTCGGTAATCGAAGAGTATAAGTCCAAGCCATAACCCCTTAAACATTGTCTTACGGGGTTTTGTCACAATGCCGCGTCGATTGTTACCCTTGAGACCTACGCGTTTTCATGCCACCCAAAGCACGATTGTTCAAGGAGAACGCGCCATGAAACCGACCATCGCCCCCTATCCGCTCGCCCGTTTCCGCCGGGCCCGCCAGTCTGCGGCGATCCGGGGGCTGGTCCGCGAGAATACGCTGACGCCGGATGACCTGATCTGGCCGGTGTTCGTGCGCGACGGCGAAGGGGTCGAGGAACCGGTGCCGTCAATGCCGGGCGTCGTGCGCCGATCGGTCGATCTAATCGCCCACGCCGCCGTCGAGGCGCAGGCGCTTGGCATCCCAGCAATCTGTATTTTCCCCTATACCGACAGCGCCCTGAAAACCGAAGACTGCGCCGAAGCGTGGAATCCTGACAACCTGTCGAACCGGGCCATTCGTGCCATCAAGGATGCTGCCCCCGATATCGCCGTCATGACCGATGTGGCGCTGGATCCGTACAACATTAACGGCCATGACGGGTATGTCGTCGATAGCGAGATCGTAAATGACCGCACGGTCGAAGCACTGGTGAAAATGACGCTGGCGCAGGCGGATGCTGGCGCGGATATCATCGGCCCGTCGGACATGATGGATGGACGTATCGGTGCGATGCGCCACGCGCTCGAGTCTGCGGGGCATCACAACGTCATGATTCTCAGCTACGCCGCCAAGTATGCCAGCGCGTTTTACGGTCCGTTCCGCGATGCGGTTGGCGCATCGGGCGCACTGACCGGCGACAAGAAGACCTATCAGATGGACCCGGCCAATTCGAACGAGGCGCTGCGTCTGATCGAACGCGACCTGACCGAGGGCGCCGATATGGTGATGATCAAGCCGGGCATGCCTTATCTTGATATCTGCCGTCAGGTTAAAGACACGTTTGGCGCGCCGACCTATGCCTACCAGGTGTCGGGCGAGTTTGCGATGATCCGGGCGGCGGCCCAGAACGGATGGATCGATGGCGAGAAGGTGATGCTGGAAAGTCTGATGGCGTTCAAACGCGCGGGCTGTGACGGAGTTCTGACCTATTTCGCGCCTGAGGCCGCGCGCCTTCTGCAAGGCTAAAACCCCGCCCTGTCGCAATTTTTCGCCGATTGAAGGCCCCTGACCCGCAGCTTTCCCGTGACAGCCGGGCGCAATCGGCGTATTCTTGCACACAAGATCGGGAACACCCGACATATCAGGCACTTATTACAGAGACAGGAAACATGAGCAGTTCCAATTCCCCCCGACTGGGTCGTCGCGGCTTTGCACTTGGCATGGCAGGGCTGACATTTACCGCCGCCTGCGGGAACGGCGTCGGCAACACCAACGCAGCGACCATCGACGCCCGTGTCGATGCGACGCTGAACGAAATGTACAGCAAGTACCCCAACACGATCGAGATCGCCAGCAAGGCGAACGGTATGCTTGTCATGCCTCTGATCACCGAAGCCGGGTTCATCTTCGGCGGCGGTTTTGGCCAGGGCGCATTGCGAGTTCAGGGCGCGACAGTCGACTATTATTCCGCCGTCAAAGGCTCAGCCGGGCTGCAGATCGGCGCGCAGCAATACGCGCATGTTCTGTTCTTCATGACCGAAGACGCGCTGAACGACTTCCGCCGCTCCAACGGTTGGACCGCAGGCGCAGACATCGGCTATGTGGTCGATGCAACCGGCAGCAGCGTCGGGGCCAGCACCACGACATTGCGCACGCCTGTGATCGCGGCGGTCTTTGGTCAGGCGGGCCTGCTGTTCGGGGCGACCGTCGAAGGCATCAAATACACGCGTATCATTCCGTAACACCTGGTTACCACTCCCCCTCCTGCGGAGCCCCGCCACGTGTCGTTCGCAGTGGCGGGGCTTACGTTTTTTGCGTTGACGACACGGAAATTGTTGTTCGGCTCCTCTTTCGGTTGGGATCGCCTTCCACTACTCTCGCCGCAAACGAATACGAAAAAACTGTGGGGCAAGGATGGGTCTTGTATTTCGCTGGCTGGTGCGCATCACGTCGGGTCTTGTCCTGCTGGCCGTGGCGGCGGTTGCACTGGTCTATTTCCTCGCCAGCCAGTCCCTGCCCGAATACAATCAGAACCTTAAGGTCAGTGGCCTGACCAGCCCGGTTGAAATCGTGCGCGACACATCAAACGTGCCGCATATTCTGGCCGAAAATGATCCGGATGTGTTCTTCGGCCTCGGATATGTGCATGCGCAGGATCGTCTTTGGCAGATGACCGTTATGCGCCGCACCGCGCAGGGGCGTCTGTCGGAAATTTTCGGTGCCCGTACTGTCAATATCGACAAGCTGCTGCGCCGTCTCGACCTTTATGGACTGGCCCATCGTTCTGTCGAGGTTCAGGACGACTACACCAAAGCTGCGCTGAAAGCCTACGCTGCTGGCGTGAACGCCCGGCTGAATGAAATCAACGACAAGGCCCTTGGGCGCGGCGCACCCGAGATGTTCCTGTTCAACGCCCCGGTCTCCCCCTGGCAACCGGGGGACAGCATCGCCGCTATCAAACTGATGGGCCTGCAATTGTCGGGCCATTTGCAGGACGAGGTGCTGCGCGCACGTACTTCACTGATGCTGAACAACCCGGACCGACTGGCGGACATACTGCCCGACGTTCCCGGCCCGGGGATCGCCGCATTGCCCGAATATGCCAGCCTGTTCCCCGGCTTGCCCCGATACGCGCGGGGAACGCCGATGCCTGACACCCCGCTTTCGCCCTTTCCAAAACGCGGCCTTGCCGGTGCGTCGAATGCCTGGAGCGCCGCGCCATCGCGGTCTGCCAGTGGCGGAACCCTGCTTGCGAACGACCCACATCTTGGCTTTACCGCACCCGGCGTGTGGTATCTGGCACGACTGGGGCTGGCCAAAGGCGGCGTGATCGGCGCGAGTATTCCCGGCATTCCCGCCATCATGACCGGGCGCAGCGACCGGTTGGGCTGGGGCCTGACCTCATCTTATCTGGACGATCAGGATGTCCATATCGAACAACTGAACCCGGAAAACCCCGAAGAATACCTGACACCGGACGGATACAAGACATTCCAGACCCGCCCGTCGATCATCGAGATCAAAGACCAGCCGCCCATCACTCTGACCCTGCGCTGGACGGAAAACGGCCCGGTGCTGCCCGGCACTCACTACGATCTGGAAACGATCACACCAACGGGCCATGTGGCCTCGCTTGCGTGGACGGCGCTTAGCTCGCGTGACACGTCGATGACCGCTTCGATGGCGCTGATGAACGCGGATACGGTGCAGCAGGCCATCACGGCGGCCGAAGATCTCATCTCGCCGTCGCAAAACCTGTCACTGGTGGACAAGGACACGATCGCCATGAAGTTGATTGGCGCCATGCCACAACGCGACTTGCGCAACCAAAGCAAGGGCCGCATTCCGACCCCCGGCTGGCTGGCCGAGAACCGCTGGCAAGGCCGCATGCCTTATGCCGACAACCCAGAGTTCGTGGCCCCAAGGGGTGGCGTTCTGGGTAACACCAACAACAAGATCATAGACCGCCCCTTCCCTCAGCACGTGTCGTATGAATGGGGCGACACCCAGCGTGTCCATCGCTGGGAACGCCTGATGCAGTCACGCGAGGTGCATACCCGCGACAGCTTTATCGAGGCGCAGCTCGACACCGTAAGTTTCACTGCCCGGTCTCTGTTACCCCTGATTGGAGCGGACCTGTGGTTCACCGGCGAATCCGCTCCTGTCGGCACAGCGGAGCGTCAGCGTCAGATCGCCCTAGCCCTACTGGCCGAGTGGAACGGCGAGATGAACGAGCATCTGCCGGAACCGCTGATCTATGCGGCATGGCTGCGCGCGCTGCAGAACCGGCTGATCGCGGATGAACTTGGCCCGCTGGCCAACGAGTTCAAACATGTCGAACCGCTGTTTATCGAAAGGGTCTACCGCGACATCGACGGGGCCTCGGTCTGGTGCGACGTCCGTCAAAGTGCGCCGGTTGAGACCTGCACCAACATGGCAAGACTGGCGCTGGACGATGCGCTGATCTGGATTGCCGAGAATTACGGCAGCGCCCTGGAATCCCTGCGCTGGGGCGACGCGCATCAGGCCACCCATGACCACCCGGTTCTGGGTTCGGTTCCGGTGCTGCGCTATTTCGTGAACATTCGTCAATCGACCAGCGGCGGAGACAATACCCTGCTGCGCGGCCGAACCTCGGGCGAAGGGCCCGACCCGTTCCAGAACGTACATGGCGCAGGCTATCGCGGCGTTTATGACTTCGCCGACCCAGACAGTTCGGTCTTTATTACCGCCACGGGTCAATCGGGCCATTTTCTGTCACGCTATTACGACGATCAGGCGCAACTGTGGCGGCGCGGAGAGTATCTACCAATGTCTCTGGACATCGACCTGGCCCGTGCCGCGGCCGTCGGTGTCACCCACCTGATCCCGCGTTAATACCCCTCGTCGGCAAGACCTTGCCCCTTTTTTGCGCGGACGTGGACGCAAACGGGTGTTTTCGCCTACGATCTGCGGGCGGACTATTTGGGACCGGGGGCACAGATGGCCAGTATTCAGGACAGGCTGAACAATCTCGCGCGCGACTATGCGATTGCATGGAGTTCGGGCGACGCAGATGTCGTAGCCAGTTTTTTTGCATCAGACGGCCAGATTTCAATCAACCGGGGAGACCTGATCGTAGGTCGCGCGGCGATTGCTGAAATGGCGCGTGGCCTTTTCGCAGAATTTCCCGATCTGGAAGTCAGGTGCGATATGCTGCGTTGGGCCGGAAATCACGCGATTTTTGTCTGGACGCTGGAAGGGCACCATGCGCAAACCGGAAACCATGTCGTCACCCGCGGCTGGGAAGAATGGGAACTGACGGCCGATCATGAAGTCCAGTCTTCACTGGATTGGTTCGACGCCGATGACTATCAGCGTCAAATCGACGGGCGATAGGCACAAGTCCAGACCGGGTTATTCCGAGGTAATCGAATACTTGCGTGGAATGCCTTCTGTAACCATGAACCAGCGCGAGGCTTTCATGCGTTCCTGATGTGCGTCGAACGCAGCCCGGTTTTCAAAGACCTCATGAACGTTGAACTGACCGGGGATGCCCGGATCCTCAACAACCTCGAAGGTGACACAACCGGGTTCGGCGCGCGTCAGCGCGATATGTTCTGAAAGCGCGGCACGGACCTGTTCAAGCCTTTCGGCAGGCACAGCGATGTGCCCACTCAAATAGACCTTCTTGCTGTCTTCCTTCGTCAAAACCAGACCCCGGATCAAAGAGCAGCAAATTGCGCCGCTTGCTTCGCGGTCCAAAGCACCGTGATCTCGAACCCGTTTTCGGTCTGTTGCTCGGACCGGACCACATCCTGCCGAAACAGCCACGCGCGCTTGCCGCCATCGGCAAACCCCAGCGTCAAAGTTTCCTTATGCCGCACGCCCTGCAATTTGGTTGCAATCTCGGCCAGCAGCGCCTCGACGCCTTCGCCGGTCACTGCCGAGATGGCAAAGATCGAAGCATCACGTTCCGCACGCGCCAAAGCGGCCTCACGTTCGTCGTCAGTCATCAGGTCGATCTTGTTCCAGACCTCCAGCCGGGGCCGTTCATCATCGACCCCCAGCGAGGTCAGAATGGCCTCGACATCCTGTGCCTGTGCTTCGGTGTCCTCGTGGCTGATATCGCGGACATGCACGACCAGATCGGCACCCAGCACCTCCTCCAGCGTGGCGCGAAATGCGGCGACCAGTTCGGTAGGCAGGTTCGAGATAAAACCAACGGTATCCGACAGGATCACCTCGGGGCCGTCGGGCAACTCGACCCGCCGCATGGTCGGGTCCAGCGTAGCGAACAACATGTCCTTGGCCATGACTTCCGCACCCGTCAGGCGGTTGAACAGGGTCGATTTTCCGGCGTTGGTATAGCCAACCAGCGCGACAATCGGATACGGAACCTTGGCCCGCGCGGCGCGGTGCAGCGTGCGGGTCTTGACCACCTTCTGCAACTGGCGGCGCAGGCGCACAAGCTGTTCGTCAATCGCACGCCGGTCGGCCTCGATCTGGGTTTCGCCGGGTCCACCGACAAACCCCAGGCCGCCCCGCTGGCGTTCCAGGTGGGTCCAGGCCCGAACAAGCCGCGTCCGCTGGTAGCTGAGCGCGGCCATCTCGACCTGCAACACACCTTCGCGGGTACGTGCCCGATCGCTGAAGATCTCCAGGATCAATCCGGTCCGGTCAAGGATCTTGACCTTCCACGCTTTCTCAAGATTGCGTTGCTGAACCGGCGTCACCGGGCCATCGATCAGAACCAGTTCGACCTCGTGCTCGTGCAGTCGCCCGCCTAGTTCTTCGATCTTGCCGCTGCCGAACAAAAGCCCCGGCTGGGCCCGTGGCAGGCGAACGATTTCCGACCCGACCACATCCAGATCGGGCAAAGCAGCGGCTAGTGCCACCGCTTCTTCCAGCGCCGGTCCCGGGACACGGCGCTGTTCATCTGATTTGATTTCAGGATGCAGCACCCAGGCCCGGGTGCGCGCCCTCTCATGTTCCATCAAGAGGCGTCTTCGCCCTCATACAGGCTGATCGGCTGCGACGGCATGATCGTCGAAATCGCGTGCTTGTAGACAAGCTGCGACTGTCCGTCGCGGCGCAACAATACGCAGAAATTGTCGAACCAGGTGATCACACCCTGCAATTTCACACCGTTGATCAGGAAAATCGTGACCGGAACCTTTGCTTTCCGTACATTATTCAGGAACGCGTCCTGAAGATTCTGTCTGTCCGAAGCCATATTTTTATAATCTCGCCATTGTTCTTGCTACGCGCTGCGGACCAACGCGCTCCCTCCGGGTGAGTATGGAGCGGAGTTCACAGATATTCCAGATTAAAAATCAGGCACTAATTCCTTTTGCTGACCCCACGTCAGTCCCGCCAGAGGGCCGGGGTGATCAAGGCAATGATCGCCAGTGTTTCAAGCCGGCCGATTACCATTGCTGCGCACATCGTCAGTTTTGCACCTGCAGTCATATCGATCAGCCGGATCGGAACGTCAGTTGCCAGTTCAATCAAGGGGCCGGTCGTACTCAGCGCGGCAACAGTCAGAACCATTGCCTGTTCGAACCCGGCCCCCATAGCGGCGAGCAACAGATTGAACACCGCCGCCGTAAGCGCGAACATCATCAAGAAGATCCAGGCGATGAAGGCGCCATTGGTCTGAATGCGCCGGTTCCCGCCGCCAACGCCGCTGACCGATGACGGATAGATCAGCCGGTCGATCTCGCGCGCGCCATTGAGGTATAGCGCAAACACACGCAACAGCTTGACCCCGCCGGCCGTGGTGGCGACCCCTCCCCCGATCAGGGCCAGCCCCATCAGGATCAGACCCGGTGTTCCCAGCCCCGAAAGCTGTTGCGCATCGTCCCAGTTGCTGCTTTCGAATCCTGCCGTTGTCAGAAAAGACAAGGCTGTAAATGTCATGCCCCATATCACCTTAAGGCCCTGAAGCACCGACATCTGGCCGTCGATTTCGTTCACACCAGCCAACACGCGAAAGAACAGCAGGGCTGCTACGGCAACCACGATCAACAATCCGATGCGGAATTCGGGGTCCTTATCCAGCCGGGAGTAGCCCGAGGTCGCCGTATCTGCCGAAAACGTCAGCCTTGACAATGCAAAGAACAGGAACAGGAACAGGATCGCCTCACCGGTCAAACCTGCCTGAGCCCCTTCCATCCCGCCCACCGGGGAAATGCCGGAGGTCGCCATGACCGACATCGCGTGGCTTACGGCGGTCAGGCCAACCTCACCGGCAATCAGCAGCAATATCCAGACCACCGCAGTCAGCCCTGCATAGACGGGTGTCAGGGTTCGCGCCACACGCAGCAGGCGTCCCCTTGGATCAACCTTTTCGCTTTGCGCAACACCGGAAACCGGTCGTCCCGGCTGACCCTGCGCGGTAATCTCAAATCCGCCCAAGGACAACGGCGCCAGAATCGCCGCTGCGGAAATCCACATCAGCAAACCACCCATCCAGCCCACAAACGCCCGCCACAGATGCAGCGGCGCAGTCAGGCGGTCGGGGTTCGGAAACAGGTCGGCGCCGGTTGTGGTCATCGCGCTGACCATATCAAAATACGCGTTCAGGAAGGTGGTGTTGCCAAGCGCATCGTGAAACGGGATCGCCAAAAACACGGGCAGAACGGTAAAACAGCCCAGCAGAACGGCCAACTGCCCCAATGTGCCGCGCCGAGGTATCCTGTTGGACGAGGCCAGCGCGATGCTCGCCACAAGAAACAGTCCAAGCAGGCCCGAGTAGAAGAACGATCGCGACGTGTCGTGGTCATCCAATACCAGCGCGTAGACTGCGGGCACCCACATCGAGAACGCGGTTATTCCCCAAATCAACAGAAACAGCGGCAAACGCCGCAAAAGCCCGATCCGTTGTGTCCGCGCGTGTGCCATCAGAAGAAATCGATCGAAACCTGCATCAAGCGCTCGACCTCGGGCACGTCCTTGGCCATGGCAAAGATGGCCACCACATCCTTTTCATCAATCCGCAGGCTGCCGGTCGGGCGCAGCAACTCGTCGCCCTTGCGCACCGCGCCGACCAGAACGCCTTCGGGGAAATCGATGTCGCGCAGTCTCTGCCCCGCCATGGGAGAGGTTGACAGCACTTCGGCCTCGATCACTTCCGCCTCGGCATCGCCGATGGAATAGACCTGCCGCACCCGGCCGTGACGGATATGGCGCAGGATCGAGCTGACGGTGGTCGCGCGCGGGTTAATATAAGCGTCGATCCCCAAAGGCCCCATCAGCGCCACCATGCTGGGGTCGTTGATCAGCGCAATCGCCAGCGCGCATCCCTCGGCCTTGGAGCGTACCGCGGCCAACAGGTTGGCACGATCGTCATCCGTGACGGCCAGCATCGCGTCGGCCCGTTCAATGCCTGCCTCGCGCAGCAATGCCGCATCCAGCCCGTCGCCGTTCAGAACAATCGTCCGCTCCAGCGCTTCTGCGGCCAGTTCGGCGCATCGGCGGTCGCGTTCGATGATCTTGGCGCGCACGCGGCTTTCGCGTTCTTCCAGTGTGCGAGCCACTTCAAGGCCGACATTGCCGCCACCCACAATGACGACTCGGTCTTGTTTCTTTTGTGCTTTGCCGAACACCTCCATCGTGCGCTCGACGTCATTGACGCTGGTGAAGACATAGCATTCGTCACCTATAAACAGCTGATCCTCGGATTCCGGTGCAAACAGCGTGCCGTCCCGGCGTACACCGACTACGATCGAGCTGAGCGTGGAAAACAGGTCGGTCAGCTGTCTGAGCGGCGTGTTGATGATCGGACAATCTTCATCCACTCGGATGCCCAGCAATTGCGCCTTGCCATCCATGAAAATCTCGGTGTCAAAAGCCGCCGGGGCCGACAGGCGGCGCATGGCGGCGGCGGCGACCTCGCGTTCCGGGCTGATCACCACGTCGATGGGCAGATGGTCCCGGCGAAACAGGTCCGCATGAATCGCTGTCAGATAGGATTTGGACCGAAGACGAGCGATTTTTCGCGGAATCGAAAACACCGAATGCGCCATCTGGCAGGTGACCATGTTCACCTCATCCGAGTGGGTCGCGGCGATGATCATGTCTGCATCGCGGGCCCCGGCCCGTTCCAGCACATCCGGATAGCTGGCAAAGCCTGCGATACCCTGCACGTCCAGCGTTTCGGTCGCGCGTCGCACCAGATCAGGATTGTTGTCCACCACTGTCACGTCGTTCAGTTCGCCCGAAAGGTGCCGTGCAATCTGCCAGCCGACCTGACCCGCACCGCAAATGATGACCTTCATGTTCCTGGCCCTTCTGCCTGAAATCTTTGAATGACAGATGGCCCCAAAGCGGTCAATTGAATTGTCATGGAACAGGGAGTGAGGCAAGATATGCACATGAAAACAATGCTACGCGCCTTTATTCCTTTATTCTTGCTGTCTTCTTGCGGGCCTCTGTCACTCTATTACCGCGAAGGTGCCAGCGTGGCGCGATTGCAGCAGGAGACCACGCAATGCCAGGTAAAGGCCCTGAATGAAGTGCCTGTTGCCAACCAGGTCCGGCAAAGCCCACCCGTCTATTGGCCGGGGCGCACCTATTGCGATGGTCGCGGCCACTGCTACCGTTCACCCGGATGGTGGGAGCCCGGACGCGTCTACACCGTCGATGTAAATCAGGACCTGCGCAACACGGTCGAGGCGCAATGCATGGCCAAAAAGGGTTTTCGCCCGGTCAGCCTGCCATCTTGCAAACAAGCGGTGAAATCCCGGGTATCGCTGACCCGTACGACAACCCTGCCGCCGCTAAGCAACGAGTCCTGTTTCGTGAAGTTTGACGACGGGTCGTTTCAGATCATAACGCCGGGTCACACCGGCTGAACCGGCGGATTATTCCGCCGGCTCCGGTTCATCCAGTTGCGCGACACGCGCGCCGGATTTGTTCGATGTGACCACGCCAAGCGACTTCAGTTTGCGGTGCAGCGCACTGCGCTCCATCCCGACGAAACTGGCGGTGCGGCTGATATTGCCACCGAACCGGTTGATCTGTGTTAGCAAGTATTCCCGCTCGAACGCCTCGCGCGCTTCGCGCAACGGCAAAGTTGCCAGCGCGCCGGACAGAACCACGCGACCAGAATCTTCGGCCTTTTCCTCGTCGTTGGGCAGTTCCCGCGCCTCGATCGGGCCGGTTCCATCCCCCAGGATCAACACGCGTTCGATCAGGTTTTTGAGCTGACGCACATTGCCCGGCCATGTCATGGTCTGCAGCAGTGCAATTGCCTCATCCGACAATTCGCGAACGGGCAAGCCCTGCGCTTCGTTGCACATTTCTATAAAGTGCTGCGCCAATACCGGAATGTCCTCGCGCCGGTCTTCTAGAGACGGCACTGCAATCGGAACAACATTCAGGCGATGATACAACTCTTCCCGGAACCGTTCAGCCGTGATTTCTTCTTCCAGGTCCCGATTGGTCGAAGAGATGACGCGAAGATCTACCCGGACCTTGTCGGTTCCGCCAACCCGCTGAAACTGCTGATCCACCAGAACCCGCAGAATCTTGGACTGCGTGCCCAATGGCATATCGGCGACCTCATCAAAGAAGATCACGCCGCCATGGGCTTCCTCAAGCAGGCCTGATTCAACACCGCGTTCCGATGTCTCGCGGCCAAACAGCACCTCTTCCATCCGCTCGGGCTCGACCCCGGCGCAATTCACGGTCACGAAAGGCGCATTGGCACGATTGGAATGTACGTGGATATAGCGTGCCGCGATTTCCTTGCCCGACCCGGCAGGGCCGCTCAGCATCACGCGGCCGTTGGACTTCGTCACCTTGTCCAACTGGCCCTGCATCGCACGGAACGATGCCGATTTGCCGATCATGTCCGAGCAACTGACCTCCTTCCGCTTGAGCGACGCGTTTTCGCGACGCAGACGCGAGGTTTCCATCGCGCGCCGGATCACCACCATCAACTGGTCAATGTTGAATGGCTTTTCGATAAAGTCATAAGCGCCCTGCTTGATGGCTGCCACGGCAATCTCGATATTCCCGTGACCGGAAATAATCACAACGGGCACGTCCGGGTTGTCGCGCTTTACCGCTTTCAGGATGTCGATCCCGTCCATTCGGCTGTCCTTGAGCCAGATGTCGAGGATCAAAAGACCCGGAGGTTCAGCGTTGATCGACGCCATGCAATCGTCCGAATTGCCAGCAAGTCGGGTTGAATAGCCTTCGTCCTCCAGAATGTCGGACACCAGCTCGCGAATATCGCGTTCGTCATCTACGATCAGAATGTCGCTCATCTTTGGCCTGCTTTCAGTTTGTTGGTTTTAATAGCCTGCTTCTGTGGCGCGACTGACGGGGAAACACTGCCCCCAGGTAACCGGATCACGGCCATTGCGCCAAAATGGTCCTGTCCGTCAAATACGGGCGCGTCTTCCAAAGTCAGCGCTCCGCCATGTTCTTCGATGATCTTCTTCACGATGGGCAGGCCAAGGCCGGTGCCCTCGTCGCGGGTGGTCACATAGGGTTCAAACAGACGCGCCCGGTCTTCCGGCAGTCCGACCCCGTTGTCCGCGATGGTGATCTGCGTCCCAGCATCATCTGTCGACACCTTAACCTTGATCTGCGGTTTCAGGTTTTCAGGTGCACCTTTTTCCTTCAAGGTTCCAATAGCTTCGCCCGCGTTCTTTATCAGGTTGGTAAGGGCCTGATTCAACATCGTCGCATCCACATCCGCCGGAATCGCGTGATTGGGCAGATCTACATCGATCTGCACATCCGGCTGCCCGGCCTGCTGGAGCAAAACGGCCTCGCGCACCAGATCAACGATGTTTTCCTCGCGCCGTTCCGGTTCAGGCATGCGAGCGAACTTCGAGAATTCGTCAACAATGCGCCGCAGGTCGTTCGTCTGCCGGACAATGACATCCGTCATCGATTCCAGGCTGCTGCTGTCCTCCTCGTCCAGCTTGCGCGAGAACTTCCGCTTGATCCTCTCGGCGCTCAACTGAATCGGGGTCAGAGGGTTTTTGATCTCATGCGCGATCCGGCGCGCCACGTCGCCCCAGGCTGCCATCCGCTGCGCGCTGACCAGGTCGGTCACGTCGTCAAAGGCAACCACATAACCTTCCAACCCGCCATCCTCACCGCGCCGAGTAGCCATGCGGACCAGAAGGTTCTCCAACTGGCCCTTGCGGGTGACTTTTATCTCTTCCTGAACAGCCTCTTGCCCGCTTTCCTTAAGGTTCTCGAACAAAGGCAGGAACTCGGGTACCGCGATACCGATCGCCAAAAGTTCTTCGCCCCGCGACCAGTCCAGCAGACGCTGGGCGGATCGGTTCACAAATGTAACGCACCCGTCAGGATCAACTCCGACGACCCCTGAGGTTACAGAACTGAGCACTGAATCGAATAGGCGCCGACGGTGTTCGATATGGCGAGTGTTTTCCAACAGCGTGTCCCGCTGGCCTTTCAACTGGCGGGTCATCTGGTTGAAATACCGACCCAGCATCGCGATCTCGTCATCGCTGGCCTCTTCAATAACCTGAACGCTCAGGTCACCCGCGCCAACACGCTGCGCTGCTGTGGTCAGGCGGCCCACCGGGCGAGACAAGCGTTCAGCAAACCACATGCCCAACGACATCGCCGCCAGGATCAGGATCACCGCGAAACCCAGATACAACAGGCCGAATTCAAACAGCACCCTGCCCCGTTCGCTTTCAAGCTGCTGATAGAACTGCGCTGTTTCCTTGGTGTCATCCAAAAGGGTCAGCAATTGCCCGTCCACATCACGGCTGACATAAAGGTAACGGTCCAGATACGCCCGCAGAGGGACCAGCGCCCTGAATTCGCTGTTTTGCCAGTCCGCGATGATCAGCAGGCCCCGGTGGGTCGCGTTCGCCAGTTGCTCAGCCGTGGGTTCTTCATAGTTGAACAGATACGACCTGTCGCCCCGGGCCCGGATATCGCCGCTACCGTCAATGACATAAGCTTCACGCAGGCCACGCTGAATCTGCGACTGGCCCTGGGCCAGAACTTCGCGCAACTCAGCGTCAGAAATATAATAATCCAGAGACCGAGCATTATCCAAAAACCGGGCCAGAACGGTCGCGTCCTGTGTCAGGCCCTGACGGTGTTCTTGTTCATAGGCTTCGGCCGCACTGAGCGACGACCCGACAACTTCGCGCACACGATCCGAAAACCAACCCTCCAGACCGATATTCACGGTCAGTCCGGCAAAAATCGCCACGGTCACAGTCGGCACCAGCGCCAGCAGCGTGAACGCGCCGATCAGGCGCAAATGCAAACGGGAACCTGCTGACTTGGCGCGTCGGGCCGCGATCAGACTGCCGACCTGACTCAGTACAAGTGCGGCCACGACCAGCACATAGACAAGGTCGGCCAACAGGATCAGGCGCAATGTCGGCGCAGCCGAACCCAGATCGAACGGACCAATGACAAGATAGGTGGCAAGCGCCAGTGCTGGCCCCAGAAGAACCAGCCCCAAGGTGCCGAAATTGCGCAGTTTTCGGGATTTTCGCCATCGATTAATCGATGGTATTGGCCCGCTCTGTGCCCGGGTTGCCACCGTCTGCCCTCATCCTGATGTGCCGCTTGTGCGGCTTACCGCCATATGTCGTGGTCCTTGCCAGGTAGAAACCCGAATGCCACGGTTTGTGTGGCGATATTACATCAGTTTGCGACGGCGTGTCACCTCAATATCGAGGTCGATGATCTTTTTTCGCAGCGTATTTCGGTTAATCCCTAGTAAATCCGAACATTTTGCCTGATTTCCGCCGGTTGCGTCCAACGCGATCTCGATCAGCGGCGCCTCAACTTCGCGCAGGATACGCTGATACAGTCCCGGAGGCGGCAACATGTTGCCGTGCAGATCGAAATACCGCCGCAGATGCCGCGCGACCGAGGCCGACAGTTTCTCGCGCTCTCCGCCCCCCAGAACCGGTTCGGCCTCAGGCTGGCTGCCCAGAACCATCTCGACTTCGGTTTTGGATATCTCATCCGCCTGACTGGTCAGCCCAAGGCGGCGCACCGCGTTTTCCAGTTGCCGCACATTCCCCGGCCACGAATAACGGCGCACCAGTTCAACCGCTTCGCCGCTGAGCCAGCGTTTCGTGCCGGTCTCACGCTCTTCCCGTGCCAGAAAATGATCGGCCAGCAGAGTAATGTCGTCCATTCTTTCGCGCAGGGCCGGAACGTGGATCGTCGCGCCGCACAGACGATAATACAGATCCTGGCGCACGCGGCCGCTTTCCATTGCTTCGGTCAGGTCCGACTGGCTGGTTGCCATGAAGCGCGGCAGATGATCGCCCGGGCTGTCCATCATCCGCACGATCCGGGCCTGAATGTCGTCTTCGATATCTGCGATTTCGTCGATCAGCAGGGTGCCGCCCCGAACCCGCGCCATGACGCGGGCGGGTCCTTCCAGATCCCGCAACTCAGACGCGGTGACGGACACAAAGGGCAATGTCCGACGATCCGAGAAGTCATGTATTGCCTTCGCAATCAATGACTTGCCGGTTCCACTTTCACCGGAAATCATAACCGGCAGATCGGTGTTCATGACCCGCGCCACCAGCCGGTACAGCGCCTGCATAACCGGCGTACGCCCGACCAGAGGCAATTCCTCCGGGCGATCCCGAACCAACTCCGGGGCACCAGACTGCGGGCGTTGCTTCTGATCCAGCGCCCGGGCCGTTCTTTTCATCAGATCCGGCAGATCAAAAGGCTTCGGCAGATAGTCATAAGCGTCGGCCTCAGCCGCCTGAATTGCCGTCATGATCGTGTTCTGGGCCGAGATCACGATAACCGGCAATCCCGGCCTGTCCTGCGCGATCTTCGGCAGCATCTCAAGCCCGTTGCCGTCCGGCATGACCACGTCCGAGATGACCACATCGCCTTTGCCCTCTCCGACCCAGCGCATCAGCGTCGTCAAAGAAGAAGTTGCGTGCACCTTGCATCCCGCACGGGTCAGTGCCTGCGTCAGAACCGTCCGGATCGTGCGGTCGTCATCTGCGACCAGAACTGTGCCATCCATCTGCTGTTCTCCTTGCTATGCCATTTGCCGCCGGTTTCAATTTCATTGCGCGTCCCGTGGCGCCCGCCTGAGTGACAGGCGAAAAACCGTCCGGCCCGGAACCGACTCGGCCGAAACCCAGCCGTCGTGGTCGGAGACGATCTTGCTGACCAGCGCCAGACCAAGACCCGTGCCGTTTTCCCTGCCAGAGACAAAGGGATCGAAAATGTCGCTCAGGATGTCTTCGGGCAAGCCGGGGCCGTCATCGATGATTTCGATCTGCAGCGGCAGGGAATGGCCGGACCCATCGTTGCGCCGCAGACGAAATGAATGTTCGAAATAGGTGCGCAGGCGAATGGTCCCGCCTTCCGGTCCGGCCGCCTCGGATGCGTTTTTCAGAAGGTTCAGAATGACCTGCAGGATCTGGTCCTGATCGCCATAAGCCAGCGGCAGCGACGGATCATAATCCTCGACAATCTTCATATGTGCGCCGAACCCCAGCAGCGCCGAACGCCGCGCACGGTCCAGCACGTCATGCAGGTTGACCGGCTGGAAGTCCGGCTGCGACAGGTTTCCGAACTGCTCCACCTGCTCCAACAGCTTTACGATCCGGCGGCTTTCTTCGACAATTAAGTCTGTTAACTCAATATCTTGCTGAGAGATATTCATGCTAAGCAACTGGGCAGCTCCAGTGATGCCAGCCAGCGGGTTTTTGATCTCATGCGCCAGCATTTCGGCCATTCCGATAGCCGATTGCGCGGCGGATTTCACCGTGTTCCCGCGAGTCATCCGTCCGGCCAGTTCGCGCGGAGAAAGGATCATGATCATTGATCCCGGATGACCCATCAACGGCGCGATCTGCAGCGCACATTGCAGCGGGGCACGACTGCCCGATCCAACATCCACATCATTGACGAACAACGGCGAACCATTCTGCCGTGCCCTCAGAAACGCCTCCTCCAGGGGTGCGTCGACGGCTATCTGATCCCACACCGGATGCCCGACAACCGAACGGCGCGAGGCGTTCAGGAACCCCTCACCCGCCGAATTGACGTCGGCGATCCGGTCGTCACCGTCGATGATGAATGCGGGAACCGGCAATGAGGCCCAAATGCTCTGGTCCGAGGTCATGCCGCCGCTTCCCCCTGATGCGGGATTGCATCCGCGATCAAACGCAGAACTTCGGATGTATCACGCGATGTCAGTATCGCGCGGCGCAAGCCGACGGGCGTTCCTGCTTCATCCATGTACCACCCAAGATGCTTGCGCGCGACGCGCAGACCAAGGTCGGGTCCATAGAAATCCAGCATGGCCTGATAGTGCTCCTGCACCATCGCGCTCAGATCATGCCCTGTCGGAACGTCCGGCGCGTCGGCACCAAACAGGTCGTGACATAACTGCGCCAGCAACCAGGGCTTTCCTTGCGCCCCACGTCCGACCATCACGCCGTCGGCACCCGAGTGATCCAAGGCGGTCCGTGCGGTTTGCGTGTCGACGATGTCGCCGTTTGCTATGACCGGAATGGTCACTGCCTCTTTCACCGCACGGATGGCCTGCCAGTTTGCGTGTCCCTTGTAGAACTGACACCGTGTTCGACCGTGGATCGTGACCATCCGAATACCGGCATCCTGCGCCCTGCGCGCCACATCCGGCGCATTCAGCAGGCTGTCGTCCCAACCCAGCCGGGTCTTCAGCGTCACCGGGACATCCACCGCCTCCACCACCGCCTCGATCAGTGTCAGAGCGTGGTCGGGCGTTTTCAGCAGGGCTGAACCCGAATACCCGTTGGTCACCTTCTTGGCCGGGCAGCCCATGTTGATGTCGATCACCCGCGCGCCGCGATCAGCGACCTGCCGCGCGGCTTCCGCCATCCAGCGTGCTTCACGCCCGGCAAGCTGAACGGCGGTGTTTTCGACATCCGCCGAAAGCTCGGCCCGTTCGCGCACGCCCGGTTTTGCCTGCACCATTTCCTGGCTGGCAACCATTTCGCTGACAACCATGCCCGCGCCAAAGCGCATCACCAGATCGCGATACGGGCGATCGGTGATTCCGGCCATCGGCGCCAGCAAAACCGGCGGGTACAAAGGCTTGTCAGCAAGATGCAGGGTCAAAGTGCTTATTCCTTGGGCAGTTGCGCATTTAATATCGAATTCTGCGCATATGACCAAGAAATCCGCATGTCACAAGCCTGCAAAATCATCACATGCCTAATTTTTTGGCAGATTGACGCGGGCGATTGCCTCTGCATTCACCGCATCCTAAACAATGACCCAACGCAGGAGAGCAGACCTCATGACCACCGCCGCCATTATTGTCGCCGCCGGACGCGGAATGCGCGCGGGTGGCGGGACGCCTAAACAATGGCGCACTCTGTCCGGACGTCGCGTGGCCGACTGGACAATCGACAGGTTCCGGGGACTGGTTGACCATATCGTTCTGGTCCTTTCCCCCGACGACCACGCCGCACGGGCTGAATTTGACGGTACCGATCTGATTTTGGCGACAGGAGGAGCAGACCGCGCCGGGTCTGTCCGCAATGGCCTGCAGGCGCTGGCGGACAAGACCGTGGCGCGCGTCCTCATCCACGATGTCGCCCGGCCTTGTGTCAGCCGCGCCACCATCCTCGACGTACTGGCGGCACTGAACGACAACAGCGCCGCGGCACCGGGGGTGGCGGTGACCGACGCGCTCTGGACGGGAGACGGTTCCGCTGTCACGGGCACACAAGATCGCACAGGATTGTATGCGGCCCAGACCCCTCAGGGATTTCACTATGACGCCATCGTTGCAGCCCATGCCGCACACCCCGGCGGTGCCATGGACGACGTTGAAGTCGCCCGCGCGGCAGGGATAGGCGTGGCTATCGTGCCCGGCGACGCAGACAACATCAAAATCACCCGACCCGAGGATTTTGCCAGGGCGGAACGTATCATGGGAACGAACATGGAAGTAAGGCTGGGCAACGGGTACGACGTTCACCGATTTGGCGATGGAGATCATGTGATCCTGTGCGGTGTAAAAGTGCCGCATGATCGCGGGCTTCAGGGACATTCAGATGCCGATGTCGGGATGCACGCCGTAACCGACGCAATCTATGGCGCGCTGGCGCAGGGAGATATCGGTCAGCATTTCCCACCATCGGATCCGCAATGGAAAGGGGCCGCCAGCGCGATATTTCTGCGGCACGCGGTCGAACTGGCCGAACAGATGGGCTACCGCATCTCGAATGTCGACTGCACACTTGTTTGCGAATATCCCAAGATAGGTCCTCACGCGCTCGCGATGCGCGAAGAAATGTCGAAAATCATGGGATTGCGGGCCGATCAGGTCTCGGTCAAGGCGACCACGTCTGAACGTCTGGGCTTTACCGGCCGCAGTGAGGGCATCGCGTCACTGGCTACAGCATGTCTGGTGAAGTCATGAAAGCGGCGCGTCTGATTGGAACCGTTGGCGGCGTAGGCTATCTGCGCCCCGCCCCCGGCACCTGGGGGTCACTGGCCGCGCTGCCGATGGTCTGGGTTTTGCACACGCTGGGTGGCTTCCCCTTGCTGGCCCTGGCTACTCTGATCGTCTTTGTCGCAGGGCTCTGGGCCACAAAGGTCATGACCGCAGGTCAGGATGACCACGACCCGTCGGAAATCGTGATTGACGAGGTTGCAGGGCAGTTCATCGCCCTCTGGGCAATTTCCTACCCGGCCTGGGCGCACGGGCTGGATATCACCGCACTCTGGCCCGGTTGGGTGGCGGGTTTCGTGCTGTTTCGCCTGTTCGACATCACCAAGCCCGGCCCTGTCGGCTGGGCCGACCAGCGTGGCGACCCAATGGGCGTGATGCTGGATGACGTGATCGCTGGTGTGTTTTCAGCCATCTGCGTCGCTCTACTGGCCGGCTTTTCGCATGGGGTACTGGGCCTGTGAGCGTCTCCGACATCCTGGATTGGGCCAAGGCGCAGGGGGTGATGATCGCCACAGCCGAAAGCTGCACTGGCGGCCTTGTTGCCGCCGCGCTGACAGATATTCCCGGCAGCTCTGCCGTTGTGGAACGCGGCTTTGTCACCTACACCAATACCGCCAAACAGCAGATGCTGGGCGTGCAGGCTGACACGCTGGAAGCCCACGGAGCGGTATCAGAGCAGGTCGCCCGGGAAATGGCCGAGGGCGCGCTGAAGCATTCGGGCGCTCAGCTGACTGTCTCTGTCACAGGAATTGCCGGTCCGGGTGGGTCTGAATTCAAGCCGGAAGGTCGTGTGTGCTTCGGTCTGGCGGCCGAAGGCCAGGACACCATAACCGAAACCGTCGAGTTTGGTGCCCTGGGCCGGGACAAGGTGCGCATTGCCGCGCGGGGCCACGCCCTTGATCTGTTGTATCGGCACCTCCTGAAAGGCGCCAAAGCTCAGGGCCTGTGACCTAAGACCACTCAACGCACAATCACGTGATGCCGAGTAACATCATCCGCGGCGCAGGCAGCCGGTTCCCCCCTTTTTCTTCTGCCACATTGCTCACAAAGTGCTGAGCTGTAACGTGTTTCCTCAGGTCGGCCCACTTGGCTGCGGGCATACTGTTTCAGCTACCGCACAGGCATGACTGACACTAAGCGGGAGGCAATTTGCCGGTTGCACAGCGAAGTCCCTTTCGCGTAAATGCCCTGATCCGGGCAGGCCTAGCCCACCTAGGCCCGTCCAGCAGCCCGCAAGGGCAAAAGCGGACCTTATTCAGGGTCCGCTTTTCTTTTGGGCCAACCCCTCTCGACAGCGCCCCTTTAGACGGGCTATCAGCCCGCAACGTCATTTCAGCCCCGAGGTTCCGCCATGATCCCCAGTTCATTTCCCGACAGCACCGAAATCGCCCGCCTGACCGCGCGGATGCTGCTGGAGATCAAGGCCGTGCATTTCAACGCACGCGAGCCGTTCACTCTGGCCAGCGGCTTGCCCAGCCCGACCTATATCGATTGCCGCAAGCTGATCTCGTACCCGCGCATCCGTTCGACCTTGATGGATTTCCTGACCGTCACCGTGATGCGCGATGCGGGCTTTGAAGCATTCGACAACATTGCAGGCGGCGAAACCGCGGGAATCCCTTTTGCCGCGATGGTGGCGGAACGTATGGCTCTGCCGATGACCTATGTGCGCAAGAAACCCAAAGGGTATGGCCGCAACGCCCGGATCGAAGGCGCCATGAGCGAAGGCGAACGCGTTCTGTTGGTCGAAGACCTGACCACCGATGGCGGCTCGAAGCTGTCTTTCGTGGACGCGATCCGCGAAACCGGCGCGACCTGCGGGCATACTGCCGTTATCTTCTACTACGGCATCTTCCCCGAAACCGAAAAAACCCTGGGTGATCATGGGGTGCAACTGCACAGCCTGTGTACCTGGTGGGATGTTCTGGCCGAGGCCAAGGCGCAAAAAGCGTTTGATCAGGAAACACTTGATGGGGTCGAAGCATTCCTGAACGAGCCGCGCGGCTGGCAGGAAGCGAATAAGGGCTGACGTGACGCAAACCGTTTCCCAATCGGAAACATTGCCGAATACGCCCGACACTCCATCCACAACATGTTGACGGACCCCTGCCCCATCCTGCAATATGATGGGGCGGGAAGATATGCACAGGCTATCCCCAGAAAACATACAATTTGCGCCGACTCAGGGCGCTGCGTTATGGCCTCTGTCCAAGGGGCAAGAGAACAGCAATGAACGAGATCAGCAGTATCGAGCAGGCAGCGGCGCAAATTCAGAACGCCGAAACAATGCCGCACTCCATCGAGGCCGAGCAGCAGCTTCTGGGCGCGATCCTGACCAATAACGACCTTTATGACCGGGTAGCCTCGATCATCGGGGCCGAGCATTTCTATGATCCGGTCCACGCCCGCATCTACGAAGTCGCGGCCGCGCGCATCGCAAAGAATGCGCTGGCCTCGCCTGTGACGCTGAAATCTTTCATGGCCGAGGATGAAGGCCTGAAGGAGCTTGGCGGGCCGGCCTATCTGGTCAAACTGGCCGGCGCCTCGATCAGCGCCTTCGCGGTGCATGACTACGCGCAGATGATCTATGACCTCGCCATCCGGCGCGAACTGATCCGTCTGGGCCGGGACATCTCAGACAAGGCGGCGCGGGTCGATGTGTCAAGCGAGCCGAAAGAACAGATCGTCGAGGCCGAGCAGCAGCTTTACCAGTTGTCCGAGCAGGGCCAGACCGAACAGGGTTTTCAATCCTTCCTCAAGGCGGTCACAGAAGCCGTCAATGTCACCAACGAGGCGTACCAGCGCGGTGGCGGCATGGCAGGGATTTCCACCGGTCTGGCCGATCTGGACAAGCAACTGGGGGGCCTGCACCCATCGGACCTGATTATTTTGGCGGGCCGCCCGTCGATGGGAAAAACATCGCTGGCGACCAACGTGGCCTTCAATGTGGCCAAAGCGTACAAGCGTGGCTTGAAGTCGGACGGCAGCGAGGGCGCGGTTGACGGTGGAGTGGTCGGCTTCTTCTCGTTGGAGATGAGCGCCGAGCAGCTTGCGGGTCGGGTTCTGGCCGAAGCGTCCGAGATTTCCTCGCACAAGATCCGCCAAGGTGACATGACCGAAGCCGAGTTCCGCCGCTTCGTCGATGCCGCCAAGGAGCTTGAGGCGTGCCCCCTGTTCATCGACGACACGCCCGCCCTGCCGATTTCACAGCTGGCCGCCCGCGCACGGCGGCTGAAACGCACCCATGGGCTGGACCTGCTGGTGATCGACTATCTGCAACTTTGCCGCGGCATGTCCGACAACCGCGTCAACGAGATCGCCGAGATTTCGATGGGCATGAAAGCCATCGCAAAGGAACTGAACATCCCGGTGATCGCGCTGTCTCAGCTTTCCCGTCAGGTCGAAAACCGCGACGACAAGCGCCCGCAACTGTCCGACCTGCGGGAATCGGGATCGATCGAACAGGATGCGGACGTGGTGATGTTCGTGTTCCGCGAGGAATACTACAAGGAACGCGAAAAGCCCGGCGATCACGAGTTGGAAAAGATGGAAGAGTGGAAGCAGGCCATGGAACGCCTGCACGGCAAGGCCGAAGTCATCGTCGGCAAGCAGCGTCACGGCCCCATCGGCACGGTCGAGCTGTCCTTCGAGGCCCAGTTCACCCGTTTCGGAAATCTGGTCAAACCCTGGCAACAGGGCGGACAGATCGAAGGATATTGATCCCTTGACCTTGGCAAACTGATATGCACGGATCGGGCCATGCTGTTTTGTCTTGCTCATAAACCCCGTCGCGTGGTGCTTGAACGCCACTTCGGGCACCGCCGCAAACGCTTTGCCGGATAGATCGGGGGCATTTTCTGCCCCTGCAATCTTCCTCAACAAAGCGAAAGAACAATGACAGAATTCACTGAAATCCCCGTCATCCGTCTGGGCGCGCGCCCCGAGGATGAAATCGCAGCCGATTTTCGGGCTGCTTATGGAACAACAGGCTTCGGCTATATCGAGGATCACGGCATAGATGCCGGTCTGATCAGCGATGTCTTCGAATCCTCAAGACAGTTTCACGCGCTGCAGCTTGACGAAAAACTTGCGATCGCCGTTGACCGAACCCACCGCGGCTATATCGCCATCGATACGTCAACGGATGTAAACTCGACCCTGGCCGATGTGACCAAACCCAATCAGTCGGCAAGCTTCATGATGATGCGCGAAGACACAAAGGCCGATTCCGGTATCTACCTGTCAGGCCCGAACCGGTGGCCGGATCTGCCGGGTTTTCGGACCACGCTGGAGGCCTATGCCCGCGCCATGTCCGACCTGGGGCGCAGGTTGATGAGAATTGCCCTAAAGGCCAGTGGCGCCACCGATTTCTCTGCTCTTTCGGCCTTCGACACTCCGACCATCTGGCTGCGGTTGCTGCACTATCCACCGCAATCCAAAGCCAGCCCTGGTGATCTGTTCGGCTCGGCACCCCATACCGATTTTGGTTGCCTGACCTTGCTGGCGCAGGATCAGGTGGGTGGATTGCAGGTCAGAACGCCTGCCGGAAACTGGGTCGATGTCCCCACACGCCCCGGGGCATTTGTCGTCAATGTCGGGGATATGCTGCATCGGATGTCGAATGGCCGCCTGTTGTCCACACCGCATCGCGTTATCAACCGTTCGGGTCGTGAACGATACAGCGTCCCGTTCTTCTTTGACCCGCATGTGAGCACAATTGTCGAACCTCTGCCCGGCACCGGTGCCCCCGGGTTCAAGCCTTTGTTGTTTGCCGATTTCCTGCGATCTGAGCTTGAAGCTGCTTATGAGGCCCATAAACCCGAGGGGAATTGAAGCATTCCCTCTTGACCTGCCGCGATCCAATGTCATGAACAGTTCCATGAGTACTGCACGTTTGACGATCAATCTTCAGGCGCTCGCCAGCAATTGGCGGGCGCTCGACGCAAAAACGGATGTCGAAACCGGCGCCGTGGTCAAGGCGGATGCCTATGGCCTGGGTGCCGGGCCTGTCTCGGCAACACTGGCCGAAGAAGGCGTCCGGAAGTTCTTTGTCGCCGTCGCCGAAGAAGGCGCCGTTGTCCGGCAGGCGGTCGGCCCCGGTCCGATGATCGGCGTGTTCTCCGGCCACATGGAAGGCGACGCCGATCTGCTGCGGGATCACGATCTGACACCATTGATCAACTCACCCCAGCAGTTTCAGCGCCATCGCGAGGCACTGCCGGATCACGGCTTTGGCATTCAGCTCGACAGCGGCATGAACCGTTTGGGATTGGAACCTTCCGACTGGGCCGCACTGCGCCCGCAGGCCGAGGCACTGAACCCGGTCGTGGTGATGTCACATCTGGCTTGTTCGGACGAGCCCGATCACCCTATGAACCAACAACAGTTGCGCACCTTCCGCGAGATGACAGACGGGGTTGCCGCTCCCAGATCATTGGCGGCCACCGGCGGCATCTTACTGGGACCCGAATTCCATTTCGACTTCTGTCGCCCGGGCGTCGGACTATATGGCGGTCTGCCGTTCGCCGCCGCAAAACCCGTCGTGACAGCCGATCTGCCTGTTGTGCAGATCAGGGATCTGGCCGTGGGTGAAACCGTTGGCTATGGCAACAGCTGGACCGCGCGCCGACCGTCACGGATTGCAACCGTCGCGGCTGGCTATGCCGACGGGCTGCACCGCGCCATCGGTGGCGGCATAGACATGTTCTCTGGCAATCAGCCATGCCCCGTGGTCGGCCGCATCTCGATGGATCTCATCACCGTCGATGTCACCGACCTGCCGCATGCGCCCGAGCGTCTGCGTATTCTGAACGGACATCAAACCGTGGATGATCTGGCCGAGGCCGCGGGTACCATTGGCTATGAAATTCTGACCTCACTGGGCAACCGATACTCCAAGGGCTACGTGGAATGAACCCCCTTTCCCTTCTGGGTGGTCTTGGACGCGTCGTCCTGACCATGCTGGCGGCATTCGGCCGTGTCGGACTGTTCGCGTTGGATGCAGTCTCTCATATCTTTCGCCCGCCGTTTTACCCGCGCGAATTCGGCATCGCGCTGCTGAATATCGGCTGGCTGTCGCTGCCCGTCGTCGGCCTGACCGCGATTTTCACCGGCGGCGCGCTGGCGCTGCAGATCTACGCGGGCGGCGCGCGTTTCAATGCCGAAGCCGTCGTGCCCCAGATCGTCGCGATCGGCATGGTGCGCGAGCTTGGTCCGGTGCTGGTTGGCCTGATGATAGCCGCGCGCGTGACCTCGTCCATCGCCGCCGAGATCGCCACGATGAAAGTGACCGAGCAGATCGACGCGCTGGTCACGTTGTCCACGCACCCGATGAAATACCTCACCGCCCCGCGTGTGCTGGCGGCGCTGATCACCGTGCCTGCTCTGGTCGCGGTAGGCGACGTAATCGGCATCATGGGCGGCTATACGGTCGCCACGCAAAACCTGGGCTTCAATCCGGCGGCCTATCTTAAAAACACCGTGGATTTCCTTGAAACCCGCGACATCGTCTCGTCGCTGGTCAAGGGTGCAGCCTTCGGCATGATCGCAGCCATCATGGGATGTTACTACGGCATGAATTCGGGCCGTGGCGCGCAGGGCGTGGGACGCGCCACCAAGGGCTCGGTCGAGGCCGCCGCTGTGCTGATCCTCGCCGCAAACTTCGTTCTGACAGGGGTGTTCTTCTCGCTATGATACGGATGGAGAACGTACAAAAAGCCTTTGGCGACAACCAAGTACTGCAGGGCATGAACCTTGAGATCCCCAAAGGCACCTCGATGGTCATTATCGGCGGTTCGGGCACCGGCAAGTCCGTGGCATTGAAATGTATCCTTGGCCTGATCCAGCCCGACAGCGGTATGATCTATGTCGGTGGCAAAGACGCCACTAAGGGCGACCGCGATGCGTTCCTGGCGCGCTTTGGGATGCTGTTTCAGGGGGCCGCGCTATTCGACTCCCTGCCCGTCTGGCAAAACGTCGCCTTCCGCCTGCTGCGCGGCTCGCTGAAACGCCCTGCGGATGAGGCGCGCGAAATCGCCATCGAGAAACTGCGCCGCGTCGGCTTGAAATCCAACGTCGCCGACCGCTTTCCGGCCGAACTGTCGGGCGGCATGCAAAAACGCGTGGGCCTCGCGCGCGCCATTGCTGCCGAGCCCGAAATCATCTTTTTCGACGAGCCCACAACGGGGTTGGACCCGATCATGTCCGGCGTCATCAACGACCTGATCCGCGAGATTGTGACCGAGATGGGCGCTACCGCGATGACCATCACCCACGACATGAGCTCCGTCCGCGCAATTGCTGACAACGTGGCCATGCTGCACGGAGGTGTGATCCAGTGGACCGGCCCGGTCGGCCAGATGGACGCCTCGGGTGATCCTTATGTAGAGCAGTTCATCAGCGGGAGCGCGGAAGGGCCGATTGAGGCGGTGCGGTGACAAAGTTCTTAGACGAACGGGAGTCAATGAGCCCCCACTTGTTCGCTCAAATTTCTGAGAAATACTTACAAGCAGCGAAGATTATTTGGGAAGCAGAGTTCGCAAATCGGCATCGCTTCTATTGGGACAAACTACTAATTCTACGCCCCCTTTCGCAATTAGTGGGCGTTTCTCTCGAAACTAGCCTCAAGGGGTTGATAGCGTGTCGCGGCATCGATAACAGCAAAACACACAGTATATCTAAGCTCTTTGAAATCCTTGACGACCCTAACCTTGAGGCCGAGATTTCAGCTCTTCTTCAAAACGTCGAACTGCCGGAAGAGCTAGTTGAGGTAGACGAGCACCTAGAAGCGGATGAACTTGCCAAATTGTACCGGACACTGGGAATACACGTAGATCTGCTTGATCGGGTGTACGACCGCCCATACGTTTCTCGGTATCCATACCTCGGAAGCCATGCCGCACCCGACATTGAGGCACTTATGATCGTTATCCAAGCCCTTCAGCTCAGGTTGCGTGAAGAAAAAAAAACGTGGCATCGCGACTAGTGCGATGACCCTCCGCCTCGCCACCCTATCCCTCCTGATCCTCTACCCCATCGCATGGTTCGCCCCGCTGATGCGAGCCGGTCTACTGCCGATCTTTGGCCTCAGCGAAATCAGCGTCATCACCGGCCTGCAATCCCTCTGGAGATCCGACGTCTTCCTCGCGCTGATCGTCACCGTCTTCGCCCTCTTCGCGCCCTACGTCAAAACCATCGGCACCGCGCTGATCCAATGGAATCTGCTGGACGCCCGCGTCCAACCCGCGCTGAACATCCTCGGCAAACTGGCCATGGCCGACATTTTCCTCATCGCGCTTTACATCACGCTGGCCAAGGGCATCTCCTACGCCACCATCGAAACGGCGTGGGGTCTTTATCTGTTCACGGGCTGTATTCTGGCGTCAATCGCCGTGGGCCACGTTACGGAAATGACATGCAGTTCACGAAATCCTCAGGTCTAATTGATTGAAATCATTATACTGAGTATCATCTTCCTAATTCGAGCAGTTTTGTTTTTGTACCTTGCCGGTCCTTTGCGGATCACGTTGTGTGTTTGACGAACCCCGCCGCCCGGACCCGGCCAGTGCCGGTTTGCGAGAAGGAGTTGGGACGTCATGGACGCCATCCATACTATCACATTGCAATGTCAGAATGCCTTTCTACGACTGACTTTTTTCCTGATCTGCGCGTCGGCCCTCGCAGCGGTTTTGGCCACCACTCTATCGGCCGCCGGTGTCTGGCCCTGGTTGTCGGTGCAGGCCGGAATTGCAGGGTCCGGCACGATAGATGCGGGCATGTTTGTCCAGATCGGCCTGACTGCACTGATTCTCATGCTGGCCTTCTACCTGCCCTCAAACGCCAGAATGATGGCGCTGGAAAAGACGCATCGCAAGTTTTCCCTGAACATGCAGGATGTGGTCGATGCCTATCAGGTGGCCCATGCCGCCGACCGCTGCGGAGCCTTCGCGCTTGCCTCCGAGTTCGACGCGGTTAAGGAACGCCTGGCCTTTCTGCGCGATCACCCGGACCTTCAGTCGCTCGAACCCGAGGTTCTGGAACTGGCCGCACAGATGAGCCAGGTCAGCCACGAACTGGCACAGACCTATGGCGCGGACAAAGTGGCCCGCGCCCGCACCTTCCTGAAACAACGTCAGGAAGAGATCGAGCTGTTCCGTCAACGAATCGAAGATGCCCAGACCGTCCAGCACGAGCTGCGCCAGTGGACCCGCGATATCGAGATCGAGGAATCCATCGCCAAATCCCAGCTTGCGCGCCTTCGCGACGAACTGTTCGAGCTTCTGCCTGAACTTTCGACCCAATTGCAAACACCGCCCGACGGAAGTGACCCCGGCGCCGCAAGCGTCATTGCCATGTCACCGCCCCGGGCCGCCGAATAAGCCACCCACCCCGGCGCGCCAGCGCCCGCCATGGCCGACGGCCCGCAGGGCCCGAGGTCGTGGCCGCCACCGGCGGTGAAGAAAGCCCCGCAAGGGCTTGAAGAACCGTCCCGGCTCGGGCACGAATTGCGCCATGGCTAAAACGACTTCTTTCTCCTGCAACGCCTGCGGCGCGTCGCATTCCCGCTGGTCCGGACGATGTGACGCCTGCGGTGAATGGAACACCATCACTCAGGAAGCGCCCCTTTCCGCCGGCCCGGCGAAGAAATCGCTGGGCGGCAAGCGTGGACAGGCCGTAGCGCTTTCCGACCTGTCGACCGAGGAAACACCCCCGCCGCGCACCCTGTGCGGCGTCGAGGAACTGGACCGGGTGTTGGGCGGCGGTCTTGTGCCTGCCTCGGCCCTGTTGGTCGGCGGCGACCCCGGCATCGGCAAATCCACCCTGCTGTTGCAGGCAGCGGCCAGATTTTCCCGGGCAGGCGTTAAGACGATCTATGTCTCGGGCGAAGAAGCCAGCGCGCAGGTCCGCATGCGCGCGCGCCGTCTGGGGCTGGAAGACGCCCCCGTGCAACTCGCCGCTGAAACCAACCTGCGCGACATCCTGACGACGCTGGAAACAGAAAAGCCGGGCCTCGCCATCATCGACTCGATCCAGACCATGTGGGCCGACAATGTCGACAGCGCCCCCGGTTCAGTGTCACAGGTCCGCGCCGCGGCCCACGAGCTGACGACCTTTGCAAAGCGCCACGGGGTCTCGATCATCATGGTTGGCCATGTCACCAAGGAAGGCCAGATCGCCGGTCCCCGCGTGGTCGAGCATATGGTCGACACGGTGCTGTATTTCGAAGGCGAGCGTGGCCATCAGTTCCGCATCCTGCGCGCGGTCAAGAACCGCTTTGGCCCCGCCGACGAAATCGGAGTGTTCGAAATGACCGGCAAAGGGCTGGCACAGGTCACGAACCCCTCGGCCCTGTTCCTGTCGGAACGTGGCACACCCAGCCCAGGCTCGGCCGTCTTTGCCGGGATCGAAGGCACCCGGCCCGTGCTGGTGGAATTGCAGGCCCTCGTCGCGCCCTCGCCGCATTCCCAGCCCCGCCGCACTGTCGTCGGGTGGGACAGCGGAAGGCTTGCGATGATCCTCGCCGTACTCGAAGCCCGATGTGGTATCCCCTTTGCCGGTCTCGATGTTTACCTGAACGTGGCAGGCGGGCTGAAAGTCAGCGAACCCGCTGCCGATCTGGCCGTGGCTGCAGCACTGCTCAGCGCGCGTGAGGACACTGCCCTGCCCGCCGACACGGTCGTTTTCGGAGAAATCTCTCTTTCCGGGGCACTTAGACCGGCCCCGCAGACCGAAAACAGGTTGAAAGAAGCGCAAAAACTTGGTTTCACGGCGGCAATTGCTCCGGCAGGTGGCAAAACCGGCACTGTGGCAGGTCTGACACTCACCCGACCCTCTGATTTGGTCGGGTTTGTTGGCGAAACCTTCGGAGCAGGTTAAAGTCCCGCCCGAGGGGCAGAAAACGAACAGGCGAGGGCCATGGAAGGTTTTACAATAATTGACGGGGTAGTCGCCCTGATCGTCGTGCTGTCGGGCATTCTGGCCTATTCGCGCGGCTTCATGCGCGAGGTTATGGCCATCGCAGGTTGGGTCGCCGCCGCAGTTCTGGCCTTTATCTTCGCACCACAGGCCGTTCCGCTGGTCAAGGAAATCCCGGTCGTCGGAGACTTCCTGCGCGACAGCTGCGAATTGTCGGTGATCACCGGCTTTGCGGGTGTCTTTGCCATCGCACTGATCGTGGTCAGCATCTTCACGCCGCTGTTTTCATCGCTGGTCCAGCGCTCGGCGCTTGGCGGCCTGGATCAGGCACTCGGTTTTTTCTTCGGCATCGCGCGGGGCATTCTGTTGGTGGCCATCGCCTTCTTTGTCTACGACACGGTGATGACCGGCCAAAGCTATACCATCGTTGACGAAAGCCGTTCGGCCAAAGTCTTCGAACAGTTCAGTGGCAAGATCGAAGAGCAAAACCCCGAAGCGGCCTTAGGTTGGGTTACGACCCAGTATGAAGAACTGGTCGCCAGCTGCACCGCAGGCAACTCGGAAGGTTGATACGCCTTATCAGTTGAGTTTGCAGACAGGCCCGGCAATGCCCGGGCCTTTTTTTGTTTGCGGGTCTCAGACAAACCCCTCGCCGCCGCAGACCGTGCATCGGATCGTTTTTAGCCCAAAACATCCGTCGCATCTGCTTGAGATCGGTTTGCCAAGGATATCGCGGCTTTTGACCACTTCTCCGGCACCGTTGCAGATCTGGCATGGCGCACGTCCCATGCCCCGGCATCGGTGACATCGGCGCTTTGCTGGGGCCGCTTCCTTGGCCTTTGGCTTATGCTGCCACATAGGTAACATCCAGTCCGGTAACAAACCGCCTTAACGGTCGGCATTGTTCGCATGACAGCATAAGTCGGAAAAAATGTCATCTTCCGCGTGAATTCAGACAAATATTGGCCTGCGGCAAATCGCGATTGTGATCGTTAGATGACACACGCGCCGTTAGGTATTATGTGGGACCCAAACCGACATGGAATCGGAGCTGCCGGTCTTGCTGTATCTGTTTTCTTTCGCGCTTGCCCTTTTTGCGATGGCGCGACTTTGCCGTTCTGAAGACTGGCGACAACGGGTACAAATACCATCCGGCAAATACTCCGGTTCCGGCCATTGAGAACACTCACCACAAGAACGTCATAGGAATTGGAGCCCGTACATGTGTGGGATTTTGGGGATCGCAAGCAGGACACATGATGTCTTTGCGGAAATCTATGACGGGCTGCTGATGCTGCAGCACCGGGGTCAGGACGCCTCGGGCATCGTCACATATAACGGTGAGTACTTTCGTGAAAAGAAGGCGAACGGGCTGGTCAAGGACGTCTTCAACGCGCAAGACGCCGAAACCCTTCTGGGGAAAACCGGTATTGGTCATGTCCGCTATCCCACGGCAGGTTCGCTCAGCGCGGCCGAGGCGCAACCGTTCTTCGTGAACGCGCCTTACGGCATCTATCTTGTTCATAACGGCAACATCACCAACACCGCAGAACAGCGCGAGAAGGTCACCGGCAAATACAGCCGCCACCTGCGCACCACATCCGACTCGGAAATCCTGCTGAATGTTCTGGCCGACAAGGTGGCCGATGCAATCAAGGTCAACGGCAATGCCGAGCCCATTCGCAATATCTTTGCCGGCGTAAAGATGACGATGGAGCGGGTTCAGGGTGCCTATTCGGTGATCTGTCTGGTTGCCGGCGTCGGCATGCTGGCGTTCCGCGATCCCTATGGAATCCGTCCCCTGTCCGTTGCCAAACGCGATGTGGACGGAGATGGCGACGACTATGCCTTTGCGTCCGAAGACGTGGCATTCGGCATCAACGGCTTTGACAAGCTGCGTGACGTGAAACCCGGTGAGGCGATCCTGATCGATCTGGAAGGAAACATGCACGCGTTCCAGGCGGTTGAGGGCCAACTGACCCCCTGTATCTTCGAATACGTCTACCTTGCGCGGCCGGATTCGCTATTGGACGGCGTTTCGGTCTACAAAACACAGATGCGCATGGGCCAAACGCTGGCCCGCCAGATCGAGGCTGCCGGTCTTGAGATTGATCGCATCATCCCTGTGCCGGACAGCGCACGCCCCGTCGCGCTCGAGGCCGCCAAGATCACCGGCATCCCCTATCGCGAAGGTCTGGTCAAAAACCGCTATGTCGGGCGCACATTCATCATGCCTGGCCAGCAGGAACGACAGAAATCCGTGCGCCGCAAGCTGAATGCCATTCCGCTTGAGTTCGAGGACCAGAACGTTCTGCTGATCGACGATTCGATCGTGCGCGGCAACACGATCAAGAAAATCGTCCAGATGTGCCGCGAGGCCGGCGCCAAAAAGGTGTACGTCGCCAGCGCCTCGCCCCCGGTCAAATACCCGAATGTCTACGGCATTGACATGCCCACCAAGCATGAACTGATCGCCAACGGCAAAACAATCGAGGAAATCCGCCAGGAACTGGGCGCGGACGCCCTGTTTTATCAGGAACTGGATGACCTGATCTGGGCCGCGAAAGAAGGCAATCCCGAGATCAAGCAATTCGACTGCTCGTGTTTTGACGGCAATTACCCAACCGGAAGTGTCAGCGAGGAATATCTTGAAAGCCTCGAAAACAGCAGCCGGGTCAGCCAGAAGAAACAGGATATGATGGTTGTCGGCGGGTCGTGGAACGCAGCCAAGCTCGCGTCTGGTTGAACTGCGTCAACTGACACGATCCGGCCGCACGATTCGAACTAACACACTGCCCGAAAGCTATTTATGAGTGGGTTTCCGCTCACAACCCCGCGGCGAACACGGCATGAATCCAACCGGTTCCTTCCAGCGTGATCATTTGCCCGTGTCGCCACGTTCGACCGGGCTTTTGTTCGTCGAACGCATTTGGTAGGCGCAAGCCAACCACCACCCGATAACAGGGGCCGGGCCCTGCCCGGCCAGAACTTATGTCGAACTCCAAAGTGAAGGCCGCAGCCACCCAGAAAGGTGCGCTGAAAAAGGGATCTGTTTCCCTCCTTGGGGTCTTTGGCCCCTCCACGAATATGCGCGCATTGATGCGGATGTCTTCGGGCCGCGTAAAAGAGGTCAAAACCGGCAGCCGAGTGGCTTCGGGCACTATTGTTGCGATTGATGAAGACGGCATCATGCTGCGACAAAGCGGCCAAACGCACCGGATTGCCATTCCCGGCTCGTGATCGCGACTTGACGCCCTGCGCGCACGGGTCCAAACCGCAACCATGACTGATCAGACCAAAATCGCCCTCATCACCGGGGCCTCGCGCGGGCTGGGTGCCGCTCTGGCCGAAGCGTTGGCGCCCGAACACCACATTGTTGCCGTTGCCCGCACCACGGGCGGGCTTGAGGAACTGGACGACCGCATCAAGGCCAAGGGCGGCAGCGCCACTCTGGCGCCGATGGACATTGCTGATCCTAACGCAATGGCGACCCTGTGCCGGGGCATTCACGACCGCTGGGGTAAGGTCGATCTTTGGCTGCACACCGCAATCCACACCTCGGCCCTGACACCTGCGCATTTCATCGACCCCAAGGAATGGACCAAGGCGGTGAATACCAACGCCAACTCAACCTCGGTGCTGATCCCATACATCGCGCCGCTACTGGGCGAAGCCGGCCACGCCGTGTTCTTTGACGACCCCAAGGCGGGCGAGAAGTTCTACGGCATCTACGGCGCAACCAAGGCCGCGCAAATGGCGCTGGCCCGCAGCTGGGCGGCCGAGACCGAGCGGACAGGACCGCGGGTTTCTATTGTGGAACCTGCGCCAATGCCAACCGCCGTGCGCGCCCGCTTCCATCCCGGTGAAGACCGCGATGTATTGACCAGCGCTGCGGACGAGGCCGCGCGTATTCTGGCGCTGCTATAGGAATGGCCCTGACGGGCCATGCCTCCGGCGGGGATATTTTTGGCCAGATGAAGCGAGCGGGTCAGGCGATATGAACACCGTTGCGTCCGGCCAGATCGACGAAGAACTGCCAGGCCACGCGACCGGACCTTGCGCCACGCGTGGCCTGCCATTCAATGGCTTCGGCCCGAAGGGTTCCTGCGTCTACCGAAACGCCGTAAGCGGCGCAGTAACGGTCGATCATCGCCAGATACTCATCCTGATCACAGGGATGGAAACCCAGCCACAGGCCGAACCTGTCCGACAGGGAAACCTTTTCCTCGACCGCTTCGGAGGGGTTGATGGCGCTTGAGCGTTCGTTCTCGATCATGTCACGTGGCATCAAATGGCGACGGTTCGAGGTGGCATAGAACACCACGTTCTCGGGGCGGCCCTCGATACCACCATCCAGCACCGCCTTCAGCGACTTGTAGTGTTGGTCATCATGGCTGAACGACAGATCGTCGCAGAACAGAATGAACCGGTAAGGCGCGGCCCGCAGATGGTTCAGAAGACGCGCGACCGAGCCCATGTCCTCGCGCTGCAATTCCACCAGTTTGAGGTCTGGATGCTCATGCTGCAAAGTGCCATGCACAGCTTTGACGAGGCTGGATTTCCCCATTCCCCGCGCGCCCCACAGCAAGGCGTTGTTGGCCTTGAATCCTGCAGCGAAACGGCGCGTGTTGTCCAGAAGCGTGTCACGAGAGCGGTTGATCCCCACCAGCAGATCCAGATCGACCCTGTTGACCTGCTCGACCGGCGTCAGGCGATCCGGCTCAACATGCCAGACAAATGCCGATGCCACGGCGAAATCGGGCGCGGCCAGCGGTGCAGGTACCATACGCTCCAGCGCGTCGGCGATACGGTTCAGGGCTAGGTCGTCCATCGGCTCCTCCGGTCATCTCTGCCTGTGTCAAACCATGTTCGCCCGGACGCAACAAGGGCCGGGCACGAAAAAGGCGCGCCAGAAACCGGCGCGCCTTATCCATTTCATTCAGCAGATTTACCTAGCGTCTTCTTCCTGTACGATCTCTTCGTCTGCTTCTTCTTCGTCGTCATAGTAGCCATCGGCGCGCAATTGCTCTTCGCGCTTTTTCTCGACCCGAGCCACCAGGAATATCGAAATCTCGTACAGCCCGTAGACCACGACGAACAGGATGATCTGGGTGATCACGTCCGGCGGTGTCACGATGGCGGCCAGCACCAGAATGCCAACGACCGCGTATTTGCGTACCGCTCCCAGCCCCTCGGCGCTGACCAGCCCGGCCTTGCCCATCAGGGTCAACAAAACCGGCAACTGGAAGCACAGGCCAAAGGCCACGATGAACTTGATCGTCAGGTTCAGGTATTCCTGCGCTGAGCCCTGGAACACCACACTCAGCGGCGCTGCGTTTGTTCCGTCGGCCACCGCTTCGCCTTCCGCTCCGAATTGCTGGAAGCCCAGGAAAAAGTCATAGGCCAAAGGTGTGACCACGTAGAAGGCAAAGCTTGCCCCCAGCAGAAACATGAAGGGCGACGCCAGCATGAATGGCAGAAAGGCGTTCTTTTCCGACCGATAAAGGCCGGGCGCCACGAACCGCCACATCTGCATCCCGATATAGGGAAAAGCCAGCATGAAACCGCCCAGCAACGAGACCTTGATGGCGACAAAGAACCCTTCCTGCGGCGATATGAAAATCAGCCCGCAATCCTGTCCACGCTCGGTCAATACCTCGCACAGTGGCTGCGTCAGAAAGTTGAAGATCGGCGTGGCCACCGTAAAGCAGATGATCATACCGATCAGAAACGCCACCACGCAATGGATCAACCGTGTGCGCAGTTCGGCCAGATGCTCGATCAATGGGGCCGAGGTATCTTCGATCTCGTCGGTCTTGGTCATGTCTTGCTTTCAGTGTTCAGCGCCGCTTCCGCCTCTTCTGCCTTGGCCAACGCGTCTGCGGCTTCTTTTGCCTTGCGGTCGGCGGCGGCGCGAGCTGTTGCGGCCTGGATCTTCTTGGCCTGTTCCGCCCGTTCCGCGGCCAGTTTGCCGGTTTCGCTGTCCGGGTCGAACTTGGTCGGATCCATGCTTTTGGCCATATCCTGCGCGGCCTGCTTTACCCCGTCCATGGCGGTGTTGACAGGATTGGCAGCGGCATTCAGACCCTTCTTGATCTCGTTCACACCTGCCTGGTCCGCCGCTTCGTTCATGGCGCTGGAAAACTCACGCGCCATTCCGCGCGCCTTGCCGACGAATCGACCGACATTGCGAAACAGAACCGGCAGGTCTTTGGGCCCCACCACGATCAGCGCAACGATGCCGATGACAAGAAGCTCGGTCCAGCCCAGATCAAACATCCGCGCTTAGACCTTGTCTTTCTCGGTCTCGGGCGTGACATCCTTGGCCAGCTCGGACGCGTCCTGTTCAATCTCTTCCGTTCCGTCCTTGACGCCTTTCTTGAACGCGGTGATGCCCTTGCCCACTTCGCCCATCAGCGAGCTGATTTTGCCGCGGCCAAACAGCACCAGCACCACGACGGCAATCAGCAGAAGGCCGGGAAGACCGATATTGTTGAGCATGTCTTTTCTCCTCTTACGTCGGCGCCATGCGCCGGAAATGTGAACTGGGTCCGTGTCTACGCCTGCAAAGCGCTCTGCAAAAGTGAGGCAGGTCAATTCCGCGCATAAATGTGAACCGGTTGCGCGGTTTTTGCGGACTCGCAATTCTCAACTGACAGGTTTATGTCAGTTGTAAAGGGCTAGGCAGAGGGCATCGAAACCTGGTCAACGGAGAATCAAATGACCCATGTTGCTGAAATCGTCACCTTTACCCTTGCCAACGGAACAACCCCGGAAGAGTTCGTGAAACTCAGCCAGGCGTCCGAGGCATTTGTCCGCGCTGCCCCCGGATTTGCCTATCGTCAACTGAGCCAGGGTGAGGATGGCCGTTGGACGGATTACGTGATCTGGACAGACATGAAGGCGGCCAAGGATGCCGCAGCGCAGTTCCCGCAGCAGGATTTTTGCGTGGGCCTGATGGCTGCCATCAACCCCGAAAGCATCCAGATGCGCCACGAGAATGTGTTATGGAACATGACCGCCTGAGGCAGGTCAGGATGGTGCGTCATGCGCCGCTCTGACCGCCTGTTCGACATCATCCAGATCCTGCGCGACGGCAAACTGCACCGCGCGCAGGACATCGCGGACCGGCTCGAGGTGTCGGTCCGCACCATCTATCGCGACATGGACACGCTGGTCGCCTCGGGCGTTCCGGTCGAGGGCGAACGCGGCGTCGGCTATATGGTGCGCGAGCAGATCACCCTGCCACCGTTGAACCTGACCCCCGCTGAACTCGAGGCGCTGAACCTCGGCATGGCGATTGTGGCCGAGGCGGCTGATCCCGACCTTAAATCCGCTGCTGAATCACTGGCCGACAAAATCGACGCCGTGCTGCCCACTCAGGTCGTGGCCGAAGCCGACAGCTGGAAGTTCGCCGTCTACCCCTTTGCCGACGCCGCGCGCGGACTGGCGCATATGGCCCCGATCCGCGCCGCGATCAAATCACGCCAGAAACTGCGCCTGTCCTACCGCCGCATCGACGGCGTCCTGACCGATCGCGTGATCCGCCCGCTGCACATGGAATACTGGGGCCGAGTATGGACCCTCACTGCCTGGTGCGAGCTGCGAGACGGTTTCCGCGTCTTCCGTATCGATCTGATCGAGGCAGTCACACCAATGCCCGAGATCTTCCCCGACGAACCCGGCAAAAGGCTCAGCGACTACGACCCGCACAGTTGACCGGCTTCATCTTTTTCAAAATACTCCCGCCGGAGGCATGGCCCGGAACGGGCCATTTCCGTCACTTGAGGTAAGGCTCTGGATCGACGGCTTCGAATCCCTGCCGCACCTCGAAATGCACATAGGCCTCGTCACCGCCCCGCAGAGCCGCGATTTGCTGTCCTCTCCGGACCCTGTCGCCTTTCTTGACGGCAACGTCGGCAACATTGGCATAAATCGTGACCAGATCATTGCTGTGCTTCACCAGAACGATCGGAACCTGATTTGCGTCCTCCGTCACAGCAGCCACAGTCCCGGCATCAGCTGCCTTGACCGGCGCGCCCGCACTCGATGCGATGTCGATCCCCTTGTTCTTGTTCTTGTCGAACGTGCGGATGATCGTCCCGCTGACCGGCAAGGACAAGGCGGCGGTGCTGGTGTTTGTCGGCGCTTCCGCCGTCACATCAGGTGCTTCGGCCAATGGCGCAACCTCTTCGTCCGGCAAGGGCTGCGTGGCACTGGGGGGTGTTGGCGTCGGAGATCCCTGCCCCGGCTGCGTGACATTCGTTGCAGTAGTGGCCGCTGCTGCAGACCTGCGCGGCGCTGGCTGATCCTTGACCGGGATCAGCAGGTACTGGCCCTCGCGTACGGTGAAATCGGACCCAAGACCGTTCCACTCCGCCAGGGACTCCACCGGCACCTGATACAAACGCGAAATGGTATAGGCCGTTTCCCCACGCTTGACCTTGTGCCGAACCGGTTCGGGCCCCACCGGTGCCGGTGTGGGTGATACAGGCTTTGCCGGCTCCAATGTCGTGGTCTGAACACCCCCGCTCTCGGGAGCCTCATCAATGGCGGACCCGGCCAGGGCTGCAATATCGACGTTGCTGCCGCCGCCGACCGAACGCGGCAGCGCCAGAACTTCGCCATCGCGCAGAGGGTCAGTGACATTCAAACCGTTGAACCGGGCTAGTTCCAACGGAGGCAGCCCAACACGTGCGGCCACGTCATTGACGGTATCGCCGCCGCGGGCCACCGCGACCTGATAGTTGGGATAGGTGATGACCCCACGCGCGTCAGGAGCCGGACGATTGCCCGTGGCCGCCAGCGCCGCATCGGCGGTCGAAAATCCGCCTACATTGCCCCGCAGGTCATAGTCCAATGGCCCCTCGCACCCGGCAAGAATTACCAATGCCGTCGCTCCAAGGGCGCACCGGCGCATTGCTGATTTGGAAACTGCTCTCATCATGCTGTCCTCAACGCCTGCCCCTGTTTTCCGGGGTTCCGGCGCATAGTTCGGAAATATCAACTACGCCCCATCCTTCCCAAGCCCTTCCAGCAAGGGCACAAAACGGACAGGCAACAATTCATCATAGTCCAGCCCGGTTTCGGTTCGCCTGACCCGGATCAGAGTCTGAACCGCATCCGACTGGCCCACCGGCAACACCATAATACCGCCGATTTTAAGCTGCGCCAAGAGCGGCCCGGGCGGGTCTTCCGCAGCGGCGGTCACAATGATCCGATCGAACGGGGCCTGCTCGGGCAGACCGTACGATCCATCCGACAGCATGGCCGTCACATTTGTCAGGCCCAGTTCGCGAAACAACTCACCGGTTTCGCGCACCAGGCGCTTGTGGCGTTCAACCGTGTAAACCCGGCGCGCCAGCTTTGCCAGGATCGCCGCCTGGTAGCCCGAGCCGGTTCCGATCTCCAGAACCGTGTCCCTTGGTCGAACCTCGAGCGCCTGCGTCATAAGCCCCACGACCGACGGCTGGCTGATCGTCTGACCACATGCAATCGGCAGGGGTGTATCCTCATAGGCGCGTTCCGCGAACAGGCCCTTGACGAAGCGGCCCCGGTCGATCTGTTCCATCGCCGCCAGAACGCGCGCATCCGTCACCCCGCGTTTACGCAGGGCGAACAGGAACTGCATGGTTGTTTCAGGGTTCAGTCCGCTCATTCGATCGCCTTCAGCGCCTCCAGCGTATCATGCGCCGTCAGGTCTGCCCGCATCGGCGTGACCGAGATGTAGCCTTCCAGATTGACCGCCGCGTCGGTCCCCGGAGCAGTCGGGTTATGCTGATACCCGCCCTTGATCCACAAGAACTGCCGCCCCGAGGGCGAGCTGTGCGGTTCTACCGAAAAGCATGTGTCCCGGCGATACCCCTGCGCTGCGACACGGGTGCCCAACACTTCATTCGCAGGCACTGGTGGGAAATTCACGTTGTAGAACAACCGGTAATCGCCCTGCTCTTGCGGTGTGGCATCCAGAATGCGCCGGACAAGATCCGCGCCGAACCGGCCAGCGGCCTCGAACGGATCGTCAAGGCCCAGATTCCGGGGGCCAAAATATTGCGACAGGGCAATCGCAGGCACGCCCTGTAATGCCGCCTCCATCGCGCCGCCGATGGTCCCGGAATACAGCGTGTTCTCGGCCGAGTTGTTGCCCCGGTTGACGCCGGACAAAACCAGATCGGGCCGCTGGTTCTTCATCACATCATGCAGGCCCGCAAGAACGCAGTCAGCGGGCGAGCCTTCGGCGGCAAAGCGACGCTCGCCCATTTTGGCGATCATCATGGGATGGGTATAGCTGATGCAATGACCAACGCCAGACTGTTCGAAGGCCGGGGCAACGACCCAAACCTCTCCGCCTGGCCCTGCCAGTTCGGCTGCAATAGCCTCAAGCGTGATCAATCCCGGCGCATTGATGCCGTCATCGTTGGTCAGAAGAATACGCATGTGCCCGAATTACCCCCGCGTTTCGCCCTTGATAGACCCAGCCCCACGCTGCGGCAAGCAATGCACGTCCGCAATCTGCGGCTTTCACGCACCACTTGGCACTAAACTGAGCCATAGCCCCTCAGACCGGGAATACGAAACACCGGTTGCGGCGAACCGTCAGCCACATGACCCGACCCGGGCTGGGTACAAAAACATTCGGAACAGTGGCTTTTAGGGTCGAGCCATCATGATCCATCTCAAACTCGACAAGGCTTTCATTGCCCAGAAAGCGCGCGCGCTGCACCACCCCACGCGCAGCAACCCCATCCGTGTGCGTCGGCAGCGGCCCCTTGCCGCCCCGGTCGAAGTCCAGTCGCACATGCTGTGGTCGAAACACTATCTCGACATCGGTGCCATCCGGGACACCCGGCGCCAGAAACTGCCCGAAAGGCGTTTCCGCCAAAGCTCCGTTCACCTGCGAACGCAACACGTTGACATCGCTGAAAAAAGCAACAGCCGCCTTGTCTGCCGGACGCGTATACACGTTATACGGCGCGCCCTGCTGAATGATCTTGCCGCGGCGCATCAGGGCAATCTCATCGGCCATACGCATCGCCTCTTCGGGCTCGTGCGTTACAAGCACCACCGCCGCGTCTTCTTCCTTGAGGATGGCCAGCGTCTCATCTCGGATGCCATCGCGCAAACGATTGTCGAGGCCCGAAAAAGGCTCGTCCATCAACATGATGCGCGGGCGCGGTGCCAGCGCGCGGGCCAGCGCCACGCGTTGCTGCTCACCACCTGACAGGTGATGCGGATACCCATCGATGAACCGCATCAGATCGACCTTGGTCAGCAGTTCCTCGACCCGGGCGCGTTTTTCCTCTTTCCGGCCTTTCAGACCGAACGCCACGTTGTCCGCCACGCTCAGATGGGGAAACAGGGCAAAATCCTGGAACATCAACCCGATCTCGCGCCGTTCCGGCGGGACACGGAAAACCGTGTCGCAGATCAGCTTGCCGTCGACGTAGATCTCGCCCGAGTCCTGCATCTCGACCCCGGCAATCATGCGCAGCGTGGTGGACTTACCGCAGCCGGACGGTCCCAGCAGACATGTCACCTGCCCTGCCTGCACCGTCAGCGAGACGTCATCCACGACAACCTGACCGTCATAGCGTGCGACCAATTTGCGAATCTCCAGACGAGGAGGAGGAGTTTTCTCTACTGTCACCGATGAACCCCGTTGCCTTTCCCGATCAAATTCATCGGGCTTGGGCGGGGATAACAACCCCGCCCCTCAGGCGCAAGGGATCAGCAGCATCCACCAGAGGCGGCTTCTCCTGTGGCTTCGAACGGACTTTCGCCCCCGCAACCTTCGAAGATGCCATAATGAGTCGAGAAATCACCAATGAACTCGAAATGCCGTGCAAAGCGCGTATCGTGCAGCATCATCCAGGTGTTGCCGCAAACCGGGAAAACCTTGCCGGTTTCTATGGCATGGTGGTCGTCCAGCTCAAACAGATGCGGCGAGTTGGGAATCGTGCCCTTGTAGATCACGGCCTGACCGTAATCCTCGCAGGCAGGTTCCAGATCAGGCAGCTTGAACAACCGGTAGGTGGCCGAAAGAAATTTCAGTGGCGCGACGCGCTCTTCCAGAACCGGATTTTCAATGGTCAGCGGACGATGCGTCACCCGGCGCGGATCACCAAACCCGGCCTTGCGCGCCATTGACAGGAAGTCGTTCCAGTACAAAGCCCCGGACAGGCACTCGCCGTACAGAACCTCATCCTCAGCCATGGCGGCAGGAACACGGCGGTCAGCGTACACGTCCGAGAAATACATCTCGCCGCCCTCTTTCAGCAGCCGATGCGCGCCACGCAGAACAGCATCCTTGTCGGTGGCCAGATTAATAACGCAGTTGGACACGATGATGTCGAACGATCCGGGCTCAAGATTCAGTTCGTCCAGCTTTTCGATGTAGCCGTGATGGAATTCCACATTGCTGGCGGCATATCCGAACGCATTCGCGTGATAGTCCTGATGCGCCCGCGCGACGTCCAGCTGTTCCGGCGTCATGTCCACGCCAACGACGCGGCCCTTTTCGCCGACCATGGCGGACAACGCATAAACGTCACGGCCCGCACCGCACCCCAGATCGAGGATCGACATTCCTTCCAGGTCCAGCGGCGCAATCAGGCCGCAGCCGTAGTACCGTGTCAGCACCTCGTCATGCACCCGGGATAGAATCTTCTTCAGATGATCCGGCATGTCATCGGGCGTGCAGCATGCGTTGGTCTGCAAATCCGAACTGCCTTGCAGGACTTCGCCATAATAGTTCTGTACCGCCTCATGCTTCATCACCGGAATCCTTTCCTCAGCCCCTGTTCAGCAGCTAGTGCAAGACCGGCTGGCGCGCAATCAGGCGACCGCCATTCTGACAAAAGCGTGAGAGCTTCTTGCCGTCTCAGCCCAGCAGTTCGAAATCCGCACCGGCGCGTATTTTTCCATTCACCTGAATCTCCAACCGGTGCATGCCCGGCACCAACCGAAAGGTGGTGGCATCGCCCTTCAGCTTGTGTTTCTTGGCCAGCCTCAGTGTGCCATCGCGCAGAACGGACTGTTTCAGCTTGTGAACCTTGGGTGAAATCTTTCCGCCAGGCCTTTGAAAGTGAATGATATAATCAACCAATACTGGCTGATCGCCTGAACCTCTCAGATCAACTGAAAACTCCAGCGCCTTACCAATCCGGGCATCCCCATGCAGGTCAACCGCAACGATCAGTTCGGCATCCGGATCATAACCCAGCATCTTCATTGCCCTTGCATGGCCCGATTTCACCAGCCCGCGCAGGGCATGAGAGGTCATCCAGCTTAGCTCTTCAGCGTTCTGTCGGCCCTCCGCCTGCCAGGTCTGCAATCGATCCAGAGCCAGGTCCGGGTCCGTTTTGGTGATATCGTTCAGATGGTTCGCCACAGACCGCGTGACATATCGTGTGTTGTCGCCGTGCAACCTGTCAAGCAGTGGCACCGGATCGCTCAACTCCAGCCCCACCGCCTGCCCCCAAGGCAATCGAGGCCGCGTACCTTCACTGACCAGACGACGCACGTGATAACTGGAATGCAAGCACCAATCCTGCATTCTCTCGATCACAAGATCCGGGTGGGCGTTCAAAAACGGTCTGATCGCCCATTCCATCGAGAACCGCTGCGTCAGTTCCTCAAGTACATCCAGTGCCAGATCGGGGTAGTTCAGCCCTGCCGACACCACCCAATCGCCCAAGGGCGCAAAGATGAAATCTCCGAAATCATCATCGGTCTTGTCCGGATCCAGAGGCGGCGGCAGCGCGCGCAGGATCACCGGGGCCACATCAGGCAATTCACCGGGAACTGCCTGTTGCAGGCACTCGGCAATCCAGGCCATCCGCTCTTTCAACTCAAGTTCTGGCAACCGCTGCATGACGCGCGCCTGAAAGGCAGGTGCGTCAAAACCAGTATCAGAAGCTGAGAATAAACCCGCAAGATAGCTGGTTTTTTCCGCGTTGAACAATTGGTCCTTAAGTGAAAACCCCTGCGCCATGCTCACATCGTCAGATTGGTGCCGCCGCCATCCAGCAGGATGTTCTGTCCAACGATGAACCCGGCATGTTGCGAGCACAAAAATGCACAGGCCGCGCCGAATTCCTGCCGCGTGCCATATCGCCGGGCAGGAATGGTCGCCTCGCGTTCCGCGCGCGCCTCATCCATGGAAATCCCCTTCTGCGTCGCCACGCCGCCGTCCAGCGACACCGCGCGATCCGTGGCATGAATACCCGGCAGCAGATTGTTGATGGTAACCCCGCGCGGGGCCACCTGTCGGGACGTCCCGGCAACATAGCCCGTCAGTCCGGTCCGCGCGGCGTTCGACAAACCCAGCGCCGGGATCGGCGCGCGCACGGATTGCGAGGTAATATTCACCACCCGGCCCCAGCCCTTGTCCATCATTCCCGGCAGCAGTGCCTTCATGAACGCAATCGGCGTCAGCATGTTGCTGTCCAGCGCCTTGATAAAATCATCCCGATCCCAGTCCGACCACAATCCGGGCGGTGGCCCACCGGCATTTGTCACAAGAATATCAACACCCTGCGCGGCGTCTATCACCTGGTTCTGCCCCTCGGCCGAGGTCACGTCGCAGGCCACCGTCAGCACGTCAACGCCATGTTCCGTTCGCAACCGGGCGGCTTCGGTCTCCAAAGCATCTGCCCCGCGCGCGTTCATCACCAGATCGACACCGGCTGCGGCCAGGGCTTCGGCACAGCCAAGACCCAAACCCTTGCTACTGGCACAGACAAGTGCGCGTTTTCCACGTATTCCCAGATCCATCCGATCCTCCCCATCTGTTGTTGACCGCATGTCTAGCACCGGCCAGACAGGGAAGACCAGAAGTCAAAGCGCGTCAGTAAAAGAACTCTTCGCGCACGATCTTTCCGTTGGCGACGTGATAGATGCCTACCTCTTTCATGTTGAAGCTTTCACCGCTTTCCTTGACCGTGCCCTGCACTTCAAAGATCACGGCAAAACGGTCGTCGCCGTGCGGGAAGGGATCGCTGACGGATGCTCCGGACACCTCGTGCGCACTTTCCCACCATTCATGCTTGCCCCGGATCGCATCGCGGCCATGGGTTTCACGGCCCATGCCTTCCATTTCATGCGCTTCTACCGAAACAGCATCCTGCGCATAGAGTTTCTCCAAATTCTCCTTGGCCCGGTTTTCGCGGCAACCGGCAACCAGTTCGTCGGCAATCTCTTTCAAATTCATCGATCTTCTCCGCAATTTGTTCACTATATGTTCTTATTGCCATAACGGTATGATTCGAACCAGCCCCTTTGTCTTGCCTCGGCAGGATTCCACGCCTATACGCGCGCTCATGCTTGATACCGCCTCGAACCAACCCGTATTGCCGCCCGAGATCGCCCGGCGCCGGACATTTGCCATCATCTCGCACCCGGATGCGGGCAAAACAACGCTGACTGAAAAGTTCCTGTTGTACGGGGGCGCAATTCAGATGGCTGGCCAGGTGCGCGCCAAGGGTGAGGCGCGGCGGACGCGTTCGGACTTCATGCAGATGGAGAAGGATCGCGGTATTTCCGTCTCCGCCTCTGCGATGTCGTTCGATTATGGGAACTTTCGGTTCAATCTGGTGGACACGCCCGGTCACTCGGACTTCTCAGAGGATACCTATCGCACCCTGACAGCCGTGGATGCGGCGGTGATGGTTATCGACGGCGCAAAGGGCGTTGAAAGCCAGACGCAGAAACTGTTCGAGGTCTGTCGCCTGCGCGATCTGCCCATCCTGACCTTCTGCAACAAGATGGACCGCGAAAGCCGCGATACGTTCGAGATTATCGACGAAATTCAGGAAATGCTGGCCATCGACGTCACGCCCGCCGCGTGGCCTATCGGTGTCGGGCGCGACTTTATCGGCTGCTACGACATGCTGCGCGACCGGCTGGAGCTGATGGACCGCGCCGACCGCAACAAGGTAGCCGAAAGCATTGAGATCAACGGGTTGGACGACCCCAAACTGGCCGAGCATGTGCCCGAACACTTGCTGGAAAAGCTGCTGGAAGAGGTCGAAATGGCGCGCGAACTGCTGCCCGCCCTGGACCCGCAGGCGGTACTGGAAGGCCACATGACCCCGATCTGGTTCGGCTCGGCGATCAACTCGTTCGGCGTGAAGGAATTGATGGAGGGCATCGGTGCTTACGGACCGCAGCCGCAGGTTCAGTCCGCTGAACCGCGCCAGATCGCGCCCGACGAAAAGAAGGTCGCCGGGTTTGTATTCAAGGTTCAGGCCAATATGGACCCAAAACACCGCGACCGTGTGGCGTTCGTGCGCATGGCTTCTGGCCATTTCAAGCGCGGCATGAAGCTGACGCATGTGCGATCGAAAAAACCGATGGCGATCTCGAACCCCGTCCTGTTCCTAGCCTCCGACCGCGAATTGGCGGAAGAAGCCTGGGCTGGGGACATCATCGGCATTCCGAACCACGGCCAACTTCGCATCGGCGACACGCTTACAGAAGGCGAAGCGCTGCGCGTGACCGGCATCCCATCGTTCGCTCCGGAGTTGTTACAAGGTGTTCGCGCAGGCGACCCGATGAAGGCTAAGCACCTTGAAAAGGCTCTGATGCAGTTTGCCGAAGAAGGCGCGGCCAAGGTGTTCAAACCCTCGATCGGCTCGGGTTTCATCGTAGGCGTCGTTGGCGCGCTGCAATTCGAAGTGCTCGCAAGCCGGATCGAGATGGAATATGGCCTGCCCGTCCGTTTCGAGGCGTCGCAGTTCACCAGTGCCCGCTGGGTCAGCGGCGACAAGCCCGAAGTTGAAAAGTTCGTGAATGCCAACAAGCAGCACATCGCCCATGACCACGATGGTGACATTGTCTATCTGACCCGCTTGCAATGGGACATCGACCGGGTCGTCCGCGACTATCCGGCGCTGAACCTGACGGCGACCAAAGAGATGATGACCTGAGCCCTTGCCTGCTCTAACCTGCAGGCAAGAAGGCGAAACCGGGCACGGCATGGCAAGAAAACCAACCTGGGGCATTGTGTCCACAATTCGGGGTCCGGCTCCGGATATCCTCGGATTTGCGGCCTATCACCTCGATCTGGGGCTGGACCGGATGTACCTTTTTCTGGACGAGCCCAATCCGCAGGCTTTCGAAGCCCTCCGGGTCCATCCAAAGATAGACGTGTGGGTCTGTGACGCCGCATTCTGGGAAAGGCGAAAGCGGGACCGCCCGGACAAACACCAGGTGCGCCAGACAGCAAACGCCACCTACACGTACCGCAAGACAGACCTGAACTGGCTGGCCCATATCGACCTGGACGAGTTCCTTTGGCCGAAACGCCCGGTTCCAGACCTGCTGGCGCAGGTTCCAGATGACATTCCCGCCGCCCGCACCCGCCCGATCGAGGCGCTGGCGACCGGCAAAGATCTGTACAAGGCCTTTATTCCCAAAGGCCGGGGCCGCGACACGCTGGTGCAAACCCTTTATCCCACCTACGGCGCTTTTGTTCTGGGCGGTTTCCTCAGCCACATCCAGGGCAAGCTGTTCGTTCGTACCGGCATGTCGAAGATCAACTTTCGCATCCACAACCTGTTCCAAAACGGGGAAATTCTGCGCGATTGCGTGGAACTGGATGGCATGAACCTTTGCCACCGCCATGCGCCCGATTGGGAACACTGGCTGGCCCACTATCCGTTCCGGATCGCACGCGGGTCCTATCAGCCCGGCATGTCCCCCAACGTCGCGCGCGAGCGTGGCGGCGTGAACATGAATGAGCTTCTGGGCATGATCGAAGCAGAAGATGGCATGGATGGGCTGCGCCGCTTTTTTGACGAGATGAGCGGCGCAGACCCCGCGACACGCACCCGGCTGGAAGATCACGGCATGATCCGGCACCGCCCCCTTGATCTGGACGCAAAAGTCGCGAAACACTTTCCCGGAACCAATTGAATTGTTGCGGAAAACTGAATACACGCCTTTAGCGCCTCCAGATTAACCGCTCTTCATTTGACCTGGTGTTACGATTTTGTTATGTCCCGCCCAAGCCGAAATACGCATGGGGCGCATGGCCATCCGGGCCCGGCATTTTACATACGCGCGGGCCAGGTCAAGTGTCCGCATGAACCGGACATATATGACAAAGTTTAACGAACTGAACCTGAACCCGAAGGTCCTCAAGGCTATTGAGGAAGCCGGATACGAAACACCCACTCCGATCCAGGAAGGTGCGATTCCACCTGCGCTTGAGGGCCGCGATGTGTTGGGGATCGCCCAGACCGGTACTGGCAAAACCGCCAGCTTTACCCTGCCGATGATCACCCTGCTGGCCCGTGGCCGCGCGCGTGCACGTATGCCGCGCTCGCTGGTGCTGTGTCCGACCCGGGAACTGGCCGCTCAGGTGGCGGAAAACTTCGACACCTATTCCAAGCATCTGAAACTGACCAAGGCGCTGCTGATCGGCGGTGTCAGCTTCAAGGAGCAGGAAGCGCTGATTGATCGGGGCGTCGATGTTCTGATCGCCACACCGGGGCGCCTGCTGGACCATTTCGAACGCGGCAAGCTGTTGCTGACCGGAGTGCAGATCATGGTGGTAGACGAAGCCGACCGGATGCTGGACATGGGATTCATCCCCGATATCGAACGCATCTTCTCGCTGACGCCGTTCACCCGGCAGACCCTGTTCTTCTCGGCCACCATGGCGTCCGAGATCGAACGGATTACCGACACTTTCCTGTCTGCCCCCGCACGGATTGAGGTTGCCCGTCAGGCCACTGCGTCCGAGACCATCGAGCAGGGCGTGGTCATGTTCAAAGGTGGTCGCCGCGACCGTGAAGCCAGCAACAAACGCAAGGTTCTGCGTGCGCTGATCGACTCCGAAGGCGACAAATGCACCAACGCGATCATCTTCTGCAACCGGAAGACCGACGTGGATATCTGCGCGAAATCGCTGAAGAAATACGGCTACAATGCCGCCGCCATCCATGGCGATCTGGACCAGTCGCAACGGATGAAAACACTGGACGGTTTCCGCGACGGCTCTCTGCGCCTGCTGGTCGCCTCCGACGTGGCGGCACGCGGCTTGGATATTCCATCGGTCAGCCATGTGTTCAATTTCGACGTACCGGGCCATGCCGAGGATTACGTCCACCGCATTGGCCGCACAGGCCGCGCCGGGCGTGAGGGCAAGGCCATCACGATCTGCTCGGGCCGCGATGAAAAGGCACTGGATGCGATTGAAAAACTGATCCAGAAGGATATTCCGCGCATCGACAACCCGGTCAAAGATGAACCCAAACCGGACACCCCGAAGCCCGAGAAGAAATCCAGATCTTCAGAAGGCCGAAAAAGTGAAGGCAAGCGGGAAAAAGAACCCAAACCCCGCGGGCGCAACCGTCACGAGGACAACGGCCCATCAGTCGTGGGCATGGGCGATCACCTGCCAAGCTTCATCGCCCTCAGCTTTGATGAACGCCGCGCGGGCTAGATCGCCAGCACCAACGCCAAAATTGATATTCCAAGCAAAGACATCCCGGCGATCTCACGCCGGGTGATGGTTTCGCGGAAAAACAGCAACGAAGCCAGCAGGCTGAGGATCAATTCCACCTGCCCCAACGCTTTGACGTAGGCCGCATTTTGCAGCGTGAACGCAAAGAACCAGCAGAACGAACCACACAAGCTGGTCAGCCCGACAAAAACACCGGTTCGCCGGGTGTCCCAAACGGCCCGCAATTCGGCCCGGTCACGCCATAGCAGCCACAGTCCCATGCTGAGGAACTGAAACATGATCACGGCGGCCAGCGTGACCAGCGCGCGGAACCACGCATCCAGATCGCCCAATTGCATCGATGCACCGCGATAACTGACTGACGAAAAGGCAAAAAGCACGCCGGATCCCAACCCCAGTTGGGACGCCTTGTTGGTCAGGTGGCGCCACCACTCTCCGTCGCCGCCCGGTGTTTTGGACAACAAGAACACCGCCGCCAAACCCAGCAGGATGGCAATTAATGCCCCTGATGAAACCTGATCGCCAAGGATCAGGAAACCGACGATAGCCGTCTGAATCACTTCGGTTTTCTTAAAGGTGATACCCACAGCAAAATTGCGCTGTTTAAACAGAGCTACGACGCAGATCGTCGCCAGAATCTGAGTGGTCCCGCCAAGAACCGCAAACATCCAGAACTTCGCGGATAAATGTGGCAGTGCAAAACCGGTCGATTGCATGGCAACGATCAGGCCGATGACGGCCAGCGGCATCGAATAGGCAAACCGCGCGAATGTGGCGCCTGCCGCACTCAGTTGAATGCGGCTCAGTGATTTTTGCAGCATGAACCGCACGGTCTGAAACGCAGCGGCCGCAACGGTGACGGGAATCCATAGGCTCATGGCTTCCCTTTTGTCCTTAAATCAACCCTTTGGCCAGAGAGGATGCGCCACCGGATCTTTGGCGCTCCAGAAATACTGACGGAAGATTTGTCCGTAAGAACGATAGACATAAGCCTCGTTGCAGGCCAGATACCGTTCCTTGTTATTCCGGTAAAGCGCAGGCAGCTGATACCACGGTGTGCCCGGGTTCATATGATGAACGACGTGCAGGTTGTTGTTCAGAAACAGAAAAGCCAACGGACCGCGATCTTCGACGATAACGGTTCGGGCCCGCGATTTCTCATGCGCGCGATGCTCCAGAAAAGTGCGGATCTTTACCAGTGCCAGCCCAATATAGGCCGAAATGACAAACGCCCAGACCGGCATGGCAGACGCAGCAGCAATCCACAACACCACGGCCACCCCGGGCAGATGCAATGCCCATGCCAGCAGAATGGCCGGATCGCCGCGCAGCGCCCCGCGCAACTCATCGCGAAAGAATGCGGTCTGGCCAATCAGAGGACCCAGAACCATGCGGCCCAGAAGCGTGTTGTTGGCGCTGTAAACCAGCTTTTGCCAGCCGGCCAAAGACTCCCATACCTTGGGGTCCAGATAATTGGTTTCGGGGTCATCATAGGGGTCGGTCAGTGCCGCATCACGATGATGCGCAAGATGCATATCCCGGAACCGGTTATATGGAATGAACAATGTCAGCGGCAGCGCCATTAGCGCCTCGTTCACCCATTTGGTTCGAAACGGATGGCCATGCAAAGCCTCATGAGTCAGGGAAGAATGCAGTGCAGATATGACCCCCATTGCCGGGATGGCCAACCAAAGGCTCCAAGACGCCACGAAGAAGACTGTCAGCAACCACGCCCCGTAACAAGCAAGAATCAATGCGAAAGTGCGCCACTCGGGACCGGAACGCTCAGACATCACGCCCCCATGTGATGCCGGCCCAGACACGTTCGTAAATCACATACAGGGTCAGTCCGATGGCTGTGTTGATGATTGCCAGCGTACCGCCAACTGCCGCCGATCCGGTTGCGATCAACCCGACCAGCGTCATCATTGCCAGCCCCATCGCATTCCAAACCACAGCCTTCACGACTGATCTGCGCCGTGTCTCCATTCCGTCACCCATAGTCTTGTTATGTTTCAAGATTTATCGGCAACAGAGGGGCGTGAGAATTCTGAATATGATTAACAAAACTCATCAAACGTGATATTTATTATCATATGCAGGAAAAAATCGACAAACGAGATCGCGCTGCGCAGTTTCGTCTGCGTCTGGCCCGCGCCATGGAAGAGCGCGGTGTCAGTCAAAGCGCACTGGCCCGGGGAATCGGTGTGGACCGATCCACAGTTTCACAGCTTTTGGCCGACGCGGGCGCCCGGTTACCAAATGCACATGTCGTTGGCAGTTGCGCTTCGGCGCTTGGTGTTTCTGCGGACTGGCTGCTCAGCCTCTCCAACCGCCCCGAAAGCGCGGCAGAGCTGCTGGCCAGTTCCCTGACAATGGCCGAAGCCCCCCGCGCCCTGGTTGATGAGCGTATCTTTGAGTGGCATCAGGAAGCGGCGGGATACAAGATCCGCTATGTCCCGGCCACCCTGCCCGACATGCTGAAAACCCGCGCCGTTCTGGAATGGGAATACGCCCCCCATCTGGGTCGTACGGCCGATCAGGCGATCGGTGCGTCTGCCGACCGGCTCGCGTGGATGCGCAGTGCGCAATCGGACTATGAGATCGCGATGCCGCTTTATGAAATCCACAGTTTTGCCCATGGCACGGGCTACTATCAGGATCTGCCTTTGCAGGTCCGGCTGGATCAGATCGATCACCTGCTGGAACTCTGCGAATTGCTCTATCCACGATTGCGCATCTATCTGTTTGATGCCAAACGACTTTATTCCGCACCAGTCACGATATTCGGCCCCCTTCTGTGCGTTTTCTACGCCGGCAGCCATTACATGGCTTTCCGCGATCGGGACCGGGTCGAGGTTTTCACCCGCCATTTCGATACCCTGATCCGCGAGGCCGACCTGACCGCCCGCGATTTTCCGGATCATCTGCGGCAATTCAGGTCAGCGATCTCAGGTCCATCTCAGACGCAGTGATGCAGTCTGGCAGTTCCTGTGTTATGGTGCCTTCGCGCGAACGTTTGGGACATCCGATCACAAGACGGAGGACTACAGGAATGGACGCACTGAAAACGGCAGAATACGCACGCGCCCTATATACCGCGCACGGCGACCGGGCCGAGGCAGAAGCCGCTCAGAAAATGCGCGAATGCGAAGCTTCCGGCAACACACAGGAAGCTCAGGACTGGCAGGCCGTGCGCAGCGCTATCCGTCAGTTGCGTGGCCCAAATCAGGCCTGACGCTTAGACTTTGGGGTCGGGGTTGACGGTGTGACCATCCACGGCAATCACCTGCCCTGACACCAGCCTTGCCGCATCCGAGGCGAGAAAGACCGCCATATTGGCGATATCCTGCGCCTCGACGAATCGGCCCATCGAGGTGCCCGCGGCATAGCCCTGGTAAACCTGGTCGCGCGTCATTCCTTTGGCCGCAGCCTCACGCTGCAAAACGCCCTCCATTCGGGGGCCTTCGACAGCGCCCGGGCAGATTGCATTGGCGCGAATACCATGTGGCCCCAGTTCCATCGCCAGCGTCTTCATCAACCCGATAACGGCCCATTTCGCCGCTGAATAAGGCGCGCGAAACGGATACCCATATTGTCCGGCCGTCGAAGACGTCAGGATAATGCTTCCCGCCTGCGCCGATTTCATCATCGGGACCGCATGTTTGGCTGCCAGAAATGCGCCGTCCAGATTGACCGCAACACAGGACCGCCACGCGGCCAGATCGATATCCTCGATCGCGTCAGTCGGCCCTGCGATCCCCGCATTGGCGCACAGCACGTCCAGTCCACCAGCCGCACCGGCCGCCTGAAAGACGGCGCTCATGTCGTTCTCGCTTGTCACATCCGTACAATGCGCCGTCCAGTGATCCGGCAAGGCCTGCAGCGCCGCCTGATCGATATCCGTCACCCAGACCTCATAGCCCGCTGCGTCAAACGCATCGGCCATGGCACGACCGACGCCCGCGGCGCCGGCCGTGACCAGAACCCGCCGGGTCATGACGGTTTCCGAATGGCTACACCCGCACCTTCGGGGTATGGCAGTTCAGCCTGCGCGGCGGCAATTCGCGCCATCGCATCCTCGATTTCGGCCGAAGGCGCGCTGGGGCGGCGGGTTTCCAGGCTGACATGCAGCAAAAAGCTCTCACCCGTTGCCAGCAGCTTGTCGCCCTCGTACATGCTGTGGAAAACGTGCAGCTTCTTGCCCTGACCCAACAGCATCTGCGTGCGCACTTCGATCTTTGCGCCCGCATGGACTTCGTCGATATAGCGAAGGTGGTTCTCAGCGGTGAAATAGCTGCCGCCCGAGGCGATGTAATCCGCGTCACAGCCAATGATCTCCATGAACCGGTCAGTCGCCGCAGCAAAAGCCTCGAGGTATTTGGCCTCGTTCATGTGACCGTTGTAATCGGTCCAGTCCAGCGGCACCGCCCGCGACAGGGTCAGGATCGGCTGGCTCAGATCCGCCTGTTCCAGAATCGGCAGCGCGCCGGGCCGCAGCATTGCGTCATGCTGGTTCAGCACCGCACCTGCCCCGTAATTCTGCAGCTTCAGCGCCCGCATCATCCCGACAAGGTTGTTGTCGCGGATACGCTCCAGTTCGCGGATCGAGTGCATCCCGGATTGTGCATCGGACTGTTCGGCGATCATATCGACAAGTTCATCGGTAAATTCCGGCACGTCCATCAGCTTGGTCCAGGGCCATTGCAGGGCTGGCCCGAACTGCGCCATGAAATGCCGCATCCCGGCCTCGCCCCCGGCCACGCGATAGGTTTCGAACAGCCCCATTTGCGCCCAGCGGATGCCAAAGCCCATACGGATCGCCTCATCGATCTCTTCCGTGGTCGCAATGCCATCCTTGACCAGCCACAGCGCCTCACGCCAGACGGCCTCGAGAAACCGGTCTGCAATATGCGCGTCGATCTCTTTCTTGACATGCAGCGGGAAGAATCCGACCGACGTGAGCATTTCCTTGGCCTTTGCAACAAGCTCGGGCGCGTTCTTCTCGGTCGGCACCAGTTCGATCAACGGCAGCAGATACACCGGATTGAACGGGTGCGTCACGACGATCTGTTCGGGGCGCAGTGCGCCTTCCTGCAACTCCGAAGGCTTGAAGCCGCTGGTCGAGGACCCAATGATCGCGCCCGGATCACACGCCTCCTGCAACCCCTTGTAAACCTTCAATTTCAGCTCCAGCCGCTCGGGCACGCTTTCTTGAATCCAGTCCGCACCCCTGACGGCATCGGCCATATCCTCGTGAAAGCTCAGCGTCCCTTCGGCCGGCAAAGGCACATCGCTGAGACCGGGCAACGAGCGACGCGCATTGTCCAGCACTTCCCCAATTTTGCGCTCGGCTTCCGGGTCCGGGTCGAACACCCGAACATCCCAGCCATTCAGCAGAAACCGTGCGGCCCATCCGCCGCCGATTACACCACCACCAATGATCGCCGCTGTTTTCATGTCATCCTGCCAGTTGAACGCGCATATTTCATCTTTTTCTAAATACTCCGGGGGTTTGGGGGCTGGCCCCCAAGTACCGCTCCGTTCTCACTTCGCTACCGGAGCCCGCTTGACCAGCCCAAGCTTTTCACGCACTTCCTGCGGTCCGATCACCCGTGCACCCATGTTTTCGATGATGTTGCCCGCGCGCTCCACCAACTGCCAGTTCTCGGCAAGCACGCCTTTCTCCAGCCACAGATTGTCTTCCAGCCCGACGCGTACATTGCCGCCCGCCAAAACCGAGGCGGCAACAAACGGCATCTCGTTTCGTCCCAGCGAGAACGCGCTGAAGGTCCAGTCATCCGGCACATTGTTCACCATCGCCATGAATGTGTTCAGATCGTCCGGCGCGCCCCACGGGACGCCCATGCACAGCTGGACCAGGGCGTTGGGTTCCAGAATACCTTCCTTGACCAGTTGCTTGGCAAACCACAGATGGCCGGTGTCAAACGCCTCGATTTCCGGCTTCACGCCCAGGTCCGTCATCATCTTGCCCATCGCGCGCAACGCACCGGGCGTGTTTGTCATGACGTAATCGGCTTCGGCAAAGTTCATGGTGCCGCAGTCCAGCGTGCAGATTTCCGGCAGACACTCTGCAACATGCGCCACACGCTCGGACGCACCGATCATGTCCGTTGCGGCTTCATTGACAGGGAACGGGTTCTCAATCCCGCCAAACACGATGTCTCCGCCCATGCCGGCGGTCAGGTTCAGGACCGCATCAACCTCGGCATCGCGAATGCGGTCGGTGACCTCGCGATAAAGGGCCAGGTCACGCGATGGTGCGCCAGTTTCCGGGTCGCGCACGTGGCAATGCACCACCGCTGCGCCAGCCTTGGCAGCGGCAATCGCACTTTCGGCGATCTGCTTGGGCGAGCGCGGCACATGCGGGCTGCGATCCTGCGTCCCGCCCGATCCGGTGACAGCACAGGTGATGAAGACTTCGCGGTTCATTTCCAGAGGCATTGCGTTTTCCCCAAGTTATACCCGGATTCACCTTGGGTTTTCCCCAGGCTTTTCCCCGGATTCTGATTTGCGTTGCTGCCGACTCTGACGCAGCCTTGGGAAAACACTTGCCATAATGCGAATCGAACTTGATGAAATCCGCAAAAAACATACTTCAGCCCGAACATCACGCCCTAAAAACGGCGGTACTTGTGCTGGGCGAATGCAACACGCTCAGCTTCGCTTCGGCCGTTGATCCAATGCGCGCGGCCAACCGTCTGGCAGACCGCCCGGCCTTTGACTGGGATTACGTCACCGCAACGGCTGAACCTGCAATGCTAACCAGCGCCCTGCAGGTGCCCGGGATCCCCCTGGCCCGGCTGCAAAGCTGCGAGTTGATGATTGTCGTCGCCGGGTTCCAGCTCGCCCGCCATGCCACGCCCAGTCTGCTGGCTGGCCTGCGCCGCATTGCCGGCACCGGCGCCACCATGGCCGGTATCGATGGCGGACCGTGGCTGCTGGCCGAAGCCGGTCTGCTCAACGGCCACCCTGCCACAACGCATTGGGAAGACCTCAGCAGCTTCGCCGCGCGGTTCCCTGAAGTCGACGTCCGCCCGGACCGTTTCACCGTGTCAGAAGGCCGCCTGACTTCGGGTGGTGCGATTCCCGCAGTCGAGATGATGCTTCACGTCATAGCCGCCCGCCATGGCGCGGGCTTCGCCGCGCGCGTATCGGGCCTGTTCCTCTACGAAGGCGCGCCGCAACCTTCGAAACCCCAAAGCCGCACCGGCGCACCGCATCGCCATTCTGCCCTGACCGCCCGCGCCAATTCGCTGATGGAATCCTCGCTCGACGAACCACTGCCGCTGGCCTATATCGCCGACCGTCTGGGCACCAGTCCCCGCACCCTGCAACAACAGTTCCGTCTGCGCCTGAACACCACGCCGCAGGACCACTACCTGCAATTGCGCCTGGCCGAGGCGCGCCGCCTTGTTACCGACACGGACATGCCACTGATGGATGTGGCCCTGGCCACCGGCTTCGCCTCACAATCCAGCTTTGCCCGCGCCTTCCGTACGGCCCACGGCCTCTCGGCCCGTGACCTGAGGCAAGACCGGACCCAGCCCACGCATCACTGACCAAAACTGACCAAACCAGTCAATTGTTCAGAAAGACCTCGAGGAAGACACTGCTGGCGACGGGGGCTGCGCCCCTAGAACGGCATCGGATGGGCCCGGTGCGCTTGATTTATCTCGGCCAGAACGTCCGTCGACAATTCAAGATCGGCACCGCGCAGAATATGCTCCAGCTGCACGACGCTCGTGGCCCCGAAGATGGCTGACATCATGAAAGGTCGGGTCCGGCACCAGGCCAGCGCCATGTGAACCGGGTCCAACCCGTGGCGATCCGCGATCTCGAGGTAGGCCGTCACTGCGTCAAAGACACGCGCGGACTTGCGTCCCCCCATTGCGGGCACCAGCGACATGCGCGATCCGGCCGGCACGGCCCCATTCTGGTATTTGCCAGTCAGGAACCCTGCGGCCAAAGGGGAAAATGCCATCAGGCCCACATCCTCGTGTACGCTCAACTCGCCCAGGTCGGTGTCGAAGTGGCGGCAGAGCAGCGAATACTCGTTTTGTACAGACGCGACCCGTGGCGCGCCTGTCTGTTCGGCCAGCCGCAGCCACTGTGCCGTGCCCCAGGCGCTTTCGTTCGACAGGCCGAATGCGCGGATATTGCCCTTGTCCACCTGCGCCTGCAGTGCCAAAAGGCACTCCTGCATGTTCTCCAGAACTTCTCCGGTATTCTGCCCCGATGGCGCATAATCCCAGTTCTGCCGAAACATGTAGCTGCCGCGATTGGGCCAGTGAAACTGATAGAGGTCGATGCAATCCGTTTGCAACCGCCGCAGCGAGCCTTCGATGGCCTCGGGGATGGTCTGCCCGGTGATTGGCGCGCCGTCGCGGGCGTGGGCAAACCCCGCGCCGGAATGCTTGGTGGCCAACACATAGTCGCCCCGTCGTGACCGGTTTGCGGTATTCCAGTTACCAAGAATTTCCTCGGTCCGCCCGACCGTTTCCTTCGAGACCGGGTTTACCGGATACATCTCGGCCGCATCCACAAAATTGACCCCGGCATCCAACGCCAGGTCGATCTGCGCATGCCCCTCGGGTTCTGAAGTTTGCGTGCCAAACGTCATCGTGCCCAGACACAGGTCCGACACCATGATGCCCGTACGGCCCAGAGGCTTGGTTTTCATCCGTCACTCTCCTGACTTGTTTTCGAAAATCAGGCCTCGGCCTTCTTTTCCCACCGCCCCGACGCCTCGGACCAGTATTGCGCCGAGCATCCTGCTGCGGTCAGCGCTTTCCACTGCCCCCGTGCGTGCTGAACGGCCTGTTCGTCGTTGCCATCGAACAGGATGCACACCCGTTCCAACTCGGCAACCTCGTCGGCCTCGACCGGCGCGCCATCCACCGCCATCACACAGGATGGGTCATTTGCGGCATCCGCCGTGGTGGTCAGCAGGATGGGCTGTGCCGCGTCATGCGGCCCGCCTTCCCGACCATGCGGCAGGAACCCCTCCTCGGGGCCAAGCCACAGTTTTTCATCCAGCCAGTCCATCCGCGCGGGATCGGTCCCCCGCACGGCAATCCGCCACCCGGCCTGCCGCGCCTTTTCAAGCAGCACCGACAGGGTCTGCTCCAAAGGCTGCCGGGTCAGGTGATAGAAATAGACAGCCCCCATCCGATTACTCGAAATTGTCTTGCACGAACCGGCTCAGTGCGCGCACGCCCCAGCCCGTGGCCCCCTTGGGAGCGTAAGACGTCTCGGTTGAAACCGAGGCAACACCGGCAATGTCCAGATGAATCCACGGCGTCTCTTCCTTGACAAACCGTTGCAGGAACTGCGCCGCAGTGATTGAACCCGCAGGCCGTCCGCCCACGTTTTTCATATCCGCAATGCGTGATTTCAACTGTTTGTCATAGGCCTCGCCCAGCGGCAGCCGCCACGCGCCCTCATCCTCGGCCCCGGCAGATTTCAGGAACGCATCGCAGAACGTGTCGTTGTTCGAGAATACACCGGCATTTTCATGTCCAAGACCGATGATGATCGCACCTGTCAACGTGGCCAGATCGACCATGCCAACGGGCCGGAACCGTTCCTGCGCGTACCACATCACATCACACAGAACCAACCGCCCCTCGGCGTCGGTATTGATGATCTCGACCGTATCGCCCTTCATCGAGGTGATCACGTCACCGGGCCGCGTGGCATTGCCCGAGGGCATGTTTTCGACCAGCCCCACCAGCCCGACGACATTGGCCTTTGCTTTGCGTTTTGCCAGCGCCCGCATGGTGCCCGCCACAACGCCCGCGCCGCCCATGTCCATCGTCATGTCTTCCATGCCACCGGCGGGCTTCAACGAAATGCCGCCCGTGTCGAACACGACGCCCTTGCCGACCAGCGCCAGCGGCGCATCGTCCTTGTCGCCCCCGTTCCACTGCATCACCACCACTTTCGAAGGGCTGTCGGACCCCTGTCCGACGCTCAGCAATGTGCGCATTCCCAACTCGGCCAGCTTGTCTTCTTCAAGAACCTCGACCTCGAGCCCCAGCGCCTCCATCTCTTTCAGACGATCGGCGAACTCGGTTGTGGTCAATACGTTGGCAGGTTCGTTGGTCAGGTCACGGGTCATCCGCACGCCGTCGGCCACGGCATAAAGCGGCGCAAAGGCGGCCTCGACCTCGTCATGCTTGCCGTGGCTGATGGTGACGGTGCCAGGTTCCTCCGCGTCCTTGGTCTTGTGCGCATCGAAATCGTAACTGCGCAACGCGATACCCATGGCCAGATCTTCGCACCGCAGCTGATTGGCCGCCATCACCAGCAGATCCTTGCCCCCTGCCAGCTTGGCGAGTGCCGCACCCGCCTTGCGCGCCTCGGCCCGCTCGGGCCGGCGCGGCAGAACCAGAACATCCAGCGCTTCCGCTGCCATCCCGCCCGGCCAGCCCAGCGAGATGACGTCCCCGGTTTTGGCCTTGCCGAACTTCTCGCTTTCAACCAGTCGCGCAACCGCACCACGTGTCAGGCGATTGGCGCGGCGGGCGGCTGGGCCCATTTTCCCCTCTGACGTGATGATGATCGCCACGCGCCCCTCGGCCTGCGCCATTGCATCCACATCGAAGGCCTGAAAACGGACCGGAACCAGACTGCTCATTGCAAACTCCTCAAAATCTGTTCCCCAAGACCTAGCCCGCACCGCGCGGCTTGACCAGATAGCAGTTTTCCCCAGCCATCATTTGCATTAAAGTCCCGCAAAAAGAACCGACAGGCATCAGGGGACAAGACTTGGCACCAAACGGCAGGCACAAGCCGTCGCGCAGAAAATCACGTTCCGGCAAATTCGGCCCGGCCCCTTGCTTTTTCGGGCTGATGAGGGCGTTGTCGTGATCCTCGACCGCTATTTCGCCCGCAGATTCCTGCAAAGTTTTCTGGTCATTGGCGGCATTTTTCTGACACTGATGATTCTGATCGATCTGATCGAACAGATCCGCCGTTTTGACGATTCCAACCTGTCTTTTGGGCGCCTGCTTCAGCTGACTTTGCTGAACACGCCTGCGGCCATCAGCGAGATGTTGCCTTTGCTGATCATTCTGTCGACCATTGCCCTGTTCATTGGCCTGGCCCGCAGTTCAGAACTGGTTGTGACCCGTGCAACCGGGCGGTCCGGCATCCGCGCTCTGGCTGCGCCGGTCGTTCTGGCGCTGATTATCGGAGCTCTGGCCGTGGCCCTGCTGAACCCGATCGCTGCGGCAACGTCCGAAGAATACCGGCGTCTGGCGGACAGCTACCGTAACGACGGCCGTTCGACCCTGTCCATCAGCCGTGATGGCCTGTGGCTGCGGCAAGGGGCGGAGGACGGGCAATCGGTCATTCACGCGCAGGGCACCGAGAATGACGACATCCTGCATCTGACTGGTGTCACGATCATCACCTTTGGTCAAAACGGCAAACCGACACAACAGATCATTGCAGACGAAGCCCGGCTGGAAGATGGCAGATGGGTCCTGCAGGACGCCAAGATCTGGTCCCTAAAAGATGACGAAAACCCCGAATTGAATGCGGTGACGCATGACCGGCTGGACCTGCCCACGTCTCTGACCCGGCAACGCATCCTGGATTCGCTGGGTCAGCAGGACTCGGTCTCAGTCTATGATCTGCCGCAACTGATCAACGATCTGGGAGAGGCCGGGTTTTCGACAAAGCAATATGAGGTCTGGCTGCAATCCGAGCTCGCGCGGCCCTTCTTTCTGGTCTCGATGGTCCTCATCGGCGCCGCCTTTACCATGCGCCACGTGCGTTTCGGCGGCACAGGCATCGCTGTGCTGACCGCCGTACTACTGGGCTTTGCCATGTATTTCATCCGTAATTTTGCACAAATCCTGGGGGAAAACGGACAATTGCCGGTCTACGTCTCGGCCTGGGCGCCACCCTTTGCGGCGCTGCTTTTGTCGCTGGGCCTGTTGCTGCACGCGGAGGACGGCTGATGCGGCACTTGCTACCCTTGTTGCTGTCCGGTGCGCTGATCCACAGCGCGCCAGCTATCGCCACAGCGCAGTCCGCGCCTGTACCAGATGCCGGACAAGCGGCTGAATCGCAGGACCTTCCGGCCCTTCTGGTCGCAGACAAGATCTTTATCACTCCGGATCGCAAGCTGATCGCCGAAGGCAATGTCGAGGCGTTTCAGGGCGACATCAAACTGACGGCCAGCAGCATCATCTATGATCGTGAAACCGGTTCGCTCGAACTGCAGGGTCCGATCCGGATCGATCAGGAGGGCCGCACCACGATTCTTGCCGATTCGGCAGAACTGGACAACGGTATCCAGAATGGTCTTTTGATCGGCGCGCGTATGGTGTTCGACCAACAGACCCAGATCGCCTCGGTCGAGGCGCGCCGCGCCGCTGGTCGATACACGCAACTCAGCAAGGTCTCGGCCACGTCCTGCCATGTTTGTGCCAACGGTCGTGCGCCACTGTGGCAGATTCGCGCCCGCAAGGTCACGCACGACCAGTTGGAGCGGCAGTTGTATTTCGAAGGCGCACAGTTCCGTGTGCTGGATTTCCCTGTCTTCTACTTTCCGTATTTGCGCCTGCCGGATCCAACACTGGAACGCGCGACAGGGTTTCTTGTACCGTCCATTCGAACCACATCGCAGCTTGGGACCGGCGTTCAGGTGCCGTATTTCTTCAAGCTCGGTGACCACAAGGACCTGACCCTGACCCCTTACCTGTCTTCGGGCACACGAACGCTGGGCTACCGGTACCGGCAAGCGTTCAAAACAGGCCGCATCAACATCGAAGGGGCCTACACGCGCGACGACATACAGCCGAACCAGGATCGCGGCTATCTGTTCGCAAATGGCTTTTTTCTCTTGAAGAACGACTTCCGGTTCCTGTTCAGCATCAACACCACGTCTGACGACGGCTATCTGGCGGATTACGGCCTGCCCAATTATGACCGCCTGCGCAGCGAAGTCGCGCTTGAGCGGATCAAACGGGATACGGCCTTCAGGACCAGCCTGATCCACTACAAAACGCTACGTGACAGCGAAGATCAGGATGAAATCCCGTCGCGGATTTTCGACCTGAACTACCAGAAACGATACTTCCCCCAAAGTGTTGGAGGCGAAGTCCGCCTGTCTTTTCTCAGCCATGCATACGAGCGTACCAGCGATGCCGATGTCACCGGGCGCGATGTGGCGCGCGCCACCGTTGACGCCGAGTGGCTGCGCAGCTGGATATTCGCCACCGGATTACGGGCTGACGCTCAGTTCGGTGCGTCGGTGGACAGGTTCAACATCCGGCACGACAGCAATTTCGCAGATAACGTCAACCGGCTCACTCCTCGTGCGGCAATGACGCTGCGCTATCCGATGCAGCGCCGCGAAGCATCCGGTGCCTCGCAGGTGCTGGAACCCATCGCTCAGGTCGGGTGGACCCATGTGTCGACCAATGACGTGCCGATTGACGAAAGTACATTTCAGGAATTCGATCAGGGTGATCTGCTTTCCCTGTCCCGCTTTCCCGCAGTCGATCGCCGTGAAGACGGACCGACCGGCGTTGTGGGCGTCAACTGGGCGCGGTACGGCATCAATGGCTCACGTGCATTGGCAACGATAGGTCAGGTTTTCCGCGCCGATGCCGACCCGGCCTTCAACCTGACATCCGGTCTTCAGGGCACGTCTTCCGATTTGCTGATTGCCGGGCAGGTAGACACGGTCAAGGGCTGGTCCATTGGCGGGCGCGGCCTGATCAACGGCGATTTCAGCTTTGCAAAAGCCGAACTGCGTGGTCAATGGGCGCGCGGTGACGATGCAATCGTCGGCAGCTATGTCTGGCAGGAGCCGGACCCGGACGAGAACGTGGATGACGAAATCTCAGAATTCTGGGTGAACGGGCGCTACAGAATAGACGAGAACTGGTTGACCCGCGCCGAGGCGCGCTATGACCTCAGCGAAGACGAACCGATCCGGTACGGGTTTGGGCTGACCTATCAGAACGAATGTGTTCAGGTTAACATGAGCGTCAGCCGACGCTTCACATCAACATCAAGTATTGAGCCTTCGACGGAATTCGGGTTTACCGTTGCCCTGACAGGTTACGCCATCGACGGCGGCGGTAAGAAGTACAAAAGATCATGCAGCTGATATCAGGTTTCTCAAGGTTTATTCGTTCCGGCTGGATCAGGCGGGCCATTCCGGCGCTTGCTGCCGCGGTCATCACGCTCGCAGCCGGGCAGATCTCGGCCCAAAGCCTGTTCTCGCCGGCGATCCGCGTCAACCAGGACATCATCACCTGGTACGAGTTGCAGCAACGCCAGCAATTGCTGACCGTTCTGGGCGTTCCCGGCAGTTCAGACCAAGAGGTGCGCGAAGCCTTGATCGAAGACAGCCTGCGCAACCAGGCCTTGCGGGATGCCGGCATCACGGCAACACCCGAAGACATTGAGGTCGGTATCGACGAATTCGCATCCCGCGGTCAGCTGTCGTCCGACGAATTCCTCAATGCCCTCAAAAATGAAGGGGTCGATCGCGAAACCGTGCGGGATCTGGTCGCCAACCAGCTGGCTTGGCGCGAGTTCATCAGCACACGCTTTCTTTCCCAATCCCGCCCTTCGGAAGACGAGATCAACCGCGCACTGGGACAAGGCGGCAATGGCGGCCTGCAGGTTCTGCTGTCTGAAATCATCATCCCGGTGACCCCGCAAACTCTGCCTCAGGCCCAGGTCCTGGCTGACGAAATCTCGAAACTCGAAGGCTATGACGCCTTCTCCGCCGCCGCCACACAGTACTCAGCCGCCGCTACCCGTGATAATGGCGGCAGGCTGGAATGGCTGGGCCTGACCGACCTGCCCCCGGCCCTGCAACCGGTGCTTCTGGGCCTCAAGAACGGCGAAATCACCGCGCCGCTGTCGCTGCCCAATGCTGTCGCCCTGTTCCAGATGCGCGGCGTTCGCGAGGTTTCGACCGCCGCGCCCCGTTATTCCGAGATCGACTATGCCGCGTATTACCTGCCCGGCGGGCGCAGCGCGGAAACCCTGGCCCGGGCCAACAGGCTGAAGGAAGAGATCGACACCTGCGACGACCTTTATGGCATCGCGAAGGATCAGCCGGCTGCAGCACTGGATCGTGTCTCTGCGGCCCCGTCGGAAATCCCGCGCGATGTTGCGCTGGAACTGGCCAAGCTGGACAACAACGAGGTGTCGACAACGCTCACCCGCAACAACGGGCAGACCCTGATGTTCCTGATGCTGTGCACCCGCACTCTGGACAGGGGCGAGGACACGACGCGCCAGGACATTGCGAATGCCCTGACCCAGCAGCGCCTGCAAGCCTTTGCCGACAGTCTTCTGGAACAGATGAAGGCCGATGCCACCATCATCTCGCAATGACCGCACCTATTGCGCTCAGTTGCGGGGAACCGGCCGGGATCAGCCCTGAAATCGCCGCTGGCGCATGGTCCCAATTGCGCGGCGCCTGCCCGTTTTTCTATATCGGCGAGGCTGCACACCTGCCCAAAGGCACCCCGATCCGAAAAATAAGCGCACCATCGCAGGCGCAAGCCGTCAGCGCCGAGGCCCTGCCTGTGCTGCACATGGAATTTCCCGCGCCCAACCGACCGGGCCATCCCGATCCGGACAATGCGCCGTCGATCATCGATGCCATTGAACTGGGCGTCAACCTCGTGCGCTCGGGCGAGGCTTCGGCGCTGTGCACCGCGCCCATTCACAAAAAGGCCCTGATCGACGGGGCCGGGTTTTCCTTCCCCGGTCATACCGAGTTTCTGGCGGCCCTCGCCGGTCAGGAACGCGCGGTGATGATGCTGGCCAGTTCCAATCTGCGCGTCGTGCCCGCCACGATCCACATCCCGCTGTCCCGCGTGCCGTCCGAACTGACGCCAGATTTGTTGCGCGACACCATTGCCATCACGGCTGACGGTCTGCGCCGTCAATTCGGCATCGCACACCCCCGTATCGCGGTGGCGGGCCTCAATCCACATGCTGGCGAAGGCGGCAAAATGGGAATGGAAGAACTGGACTGGATCGCGCCGCTTCTGAAAGACCTGCCAACCAACGGCTACACCGTCACCGGCCCCCATCCGGCCGACACGATGTTCCACGCCGCCGCCCGCGCCCGATACGATGCCGCAATCGCCATGTATCACGATCAGGCCCTGATCCCGATCAAGACACTGGATTTTGACAAGGGCGTAAACGTAACGCTGGGCCTGCCCTTCATACGCACGTCGCCTGACCACGGCACCGCACTGGACATCGCCGGAAAAGGAATCGCCAATCCCACAAGCCTGATCGAGGCCCTGAAACTTGCCCAACAGATGGCACAAACCCCTTGATCCTTCACCTGGTCGAAAATATCCCCGCCGGAGGCAAAAAATCTCTGGCGCTTACCCACCAACCCGCGCCACGGTAGTCGGATCATGAGCGCAATCGACACCCTCCCCCCTCTGCGCGAGGTCATCGCGACACATCAGCTCTCGGCCCGTAAGTCGCTGGGTCAGAACTTTCTGCTCGACCTGAACCTGACCGCGAAGATCGCCCGTCAGGCCGGGGATCTGGCCCAATGCGATGTGCTGGAAATCGGCCCGGGCCCCGGCGGACTGACCCGTGGACTGCTGTCCGAAGGCGCGCGCAAGGTCGTCGCGGTCGAAAAAGATACGCGCTGTATCGCCGCCCTGAACGACATCGCTGCCGCCTATCCCGGCAAGCTTGAGGTGATCAATGGCGACGCTCTGGAAATCGACCCTCTGACCCATCTGACCCCGCCGATTCGCATCGCGGCCAACCTGCCCTACAATGTCGGCACCGAACTGCTGGTGCGGTGGCTCACACCGCCCGAATGGCCGCCGTTCTGGCAAAGCCTGACTCTGATGTTCCAGCGCGAAGTGGCCGAGCGTATCGTCGCCCAACCCGGAAGCAAGGCCTATGGCCGCCTCGCTATCCTGGCCCAGTGGCGGGCCGAGGCGCGTATCGCCATGTCCCTGCCGCCCGGCGCGTTTACTCCGCCGCCCAAGGTTTCAAGCGCAGTTGTCCACCTGACCGCCCTGCCCGAGCCGCGTTACCCGGCAAATGCCGCAACACTGTCCCGCGTGGTCGCCGCCGCATTCAACCAGCGCCGTAAGATGCTGCGCGCCTCGCTGAAAGGCGTGGCCCCGGATATCGAGGATCGTCTGCTGGCTGCTGGTATCCAGCCCACGGAACGGGCCGAACAGGTCCCTCTGGAAGCCTTCTGCGCGCTGGCGCGTGAAGTTTCCAAAGGCTGAAACAAAAAACCCCGGGCGTAACCCGGGGATTCTTCTCAACCGATACGAGCGCTTACTCAGCCGCTTCCGGCGCGTCGCCTTCACTTGAAGGCGCTTCATCCGCTGTTGCAGGCGCGGCCTTGGGCTTGCGGCCCCTTGGCTTGCGCGCGGGTTTTTCCTTTTTCTCGGGCGTTTCGGCGACCGGCGCATCCTCTTTGCTTTCCGGCGTCTCGACCAGACCCGATTCCGGCGTTGCCTCCTCAGAACCGAAATCCATCACGTCGGGCTGCGGCGCCTCGGCCGGGTCTGCCTGGCGGGCAGCTTCACGTTCCTGACGTTCGGCGCGTTCGCGATCGCGTTCGGCCTGGCGCTCGCGATTCTGGCGCTCCTGCTCTTCGCGGCGCGCATCAATCTCGCGCTGCGCTTCGCTCAGCATGCGCAGATAATGCTCGGCGTGCTGCTGGAAATTTTCGGCCGCCACGCGGTCGTTGGACAACTGAGCGTCACGCGCCAGCTGATTGTACTTATCAATGATTTGTTGCGGCGTGCCACGCACCTTGCCCTCGGGGCCTGAACTGTCGAAAACCCGGTTTACGACGTTACCACCAGAAGGGCGATTGCGGTTATTCTTGGCCCGCGAGCGGGATTTTGAAGATCTCATCTTATTTTACGTCAGCCTTGTCATTCGCTGTCGATCAACCCGTACCTTACGCTGCTCAGAGGCTTGTCCCGTACCGCGTCATCGACTTTTTTGGGCTTGGCGTCAGGGGTGCGCTGCAAAAGCGCCAGCCTCGCTGACTACTCTGAGTAAGCATGTCCTGCCCGCGCAGACAAGGGGTTTATCGGATATTTCGCAGCTTTTTTACTTTCGCAGGCGCATTTCAGCCTCAGTTTTCGGGCCTAACCGGGCATTCTTGCGACAATTACCCGATCCCGCCCGTCCAGATCGGGAATGACACGAATTTCAGCCAGTCCGGCGGCATCAAACAACGCGGACACATAGTTGGCCTGCGTCGGTCCGATTTCGACCAGAAGACGCCCGCCCCGCGACAGACAATCAGGGGCCGATGACGCGATCCGACGATACGCATCTAGCCCGTCGCCCTCATCTGTCAACGCTAGTCGCGGTTCATGTTCGCGTACTTCGGGGGAAAGTTCCTCCATTTCGGAAAGCGAGATATAAGGCGGGTTCGAAACGATTAGGTCAAACATGCCATCAACCGCACCAAACCAGTCGGAATGCCAGACATCGATGCGGGCCTGCACCTGATGCTGCACCGCATTGGCGCTGGCCTGCAAACAGGCGGCTTCGCTGAGGTCGACACCAACCCCGGTTGCGCTGCGCCGCTCGGCCAGCAGCGTGATCAGAATGCACCCGGACCCGACCCCCAGATCCAACACCCGGTCAAAAGGTTCGCTCAGGGCCGCTTCGATCAATATTTCCGTTTCGGGGCGCGGGTCCAGAACGTCACGGCTGACGCGAAACCGGCGGCCGTAAAACTCGCGCTCACCCAACAGGTGCGAGACCGGAACGCGTATGGCCCGAAGCGAGATCAGCTGGTCATAGCGCTCGGCGATATCCGGCGACAACTCCTCGGGCGCGATCAGAGTGACCCGGCTGGCTTCGATCCGGGCCGCATGAGCAAGCAACAGCCGCGCGTCCCGCGCCGGATCTTCAACGCCTGCCGCGCGCAGCCGGGCAGTTGCCGCCACCATCGCCTGCGCCGCAGTCTGCGCCCCGGTCATTGCGCCATCTCGGCCAGAAGCCGCGCCTGATCATCTGCGGTCAGCGCATCGATCACCTCGTCCAGATCGCCCTGCATCACCTGATCCAGCTTGTACAGAGTCAGATTGATACGGTGATCCGTCATGCGACCTTGGGGGAAATTATAGGTCCTGATCCGCTCGGACCGGTCGCCCGAGCCGACCTGACTGGCCCGATCCGCCGAACGCTCGCTGTCGATTCGCTGCCGCTCCAGATCGTAAAGCCGCGTTTTCAGCACCTGCATCGCAATCTCGCGGTTGCGGTGCTGGGATTTCTCGGAACTGGTTACCACGATGCCGCTGGGCAGGTGGGTGATCCGTACGGCCGAGTCGGTGGTGTTCACGTGCTGACCACCAGCACCGGAAGACCGCATCGTGTCGATGCGGATGTCACCCGCGTCAATCTGGATATCCACGTCCTCAGCCTCGGGCAAAACAGCCACCGTCGCCGCCGAGGTGTGAATACGCCCGCCGCTTTCGGTTTCAGGAACCCGCTGAACCCGATGCACACCGGATTCGTATTTCATGCGCGCAAAGACGTTATCCCCCTTGATATGGGCCACCACTTCCTTGATCCCGCCCAGATCGGAGGCTTGCTCCTCAATGATCTCGAACTGCCAGCCCCGCGCTTCGGCATAGCGCTGATACATGCGCAGCAGGTCTCCGGCGAACAAAGCGGCCTCATCCCCGCCTGTACCGGGGCGGATTTCCAACATCGCCGGGCGCGCATCCGCTGCGTCCCGCGGCAACAACGCCAGTTGTAACGCGTGCTCTGCGTCGGGAATACGTGCCTGCAACGCCGGGATTTCCTCCTCGGCCAGTTCTTTCATGTCGGGGTCGGCCAGCATCACCTTTGCCTCGGCCAGATCGGCCACGAGCTGTCTCCAGGCCATGATCTGATCAACCACCGGCTTGAGGTCAGAATATTCCTTGGCCAATGCCGCAATATCGCCACCCGACGCGCCATCTGCCATGGCCGCTTCGAGGTACTGGAATCGCTGAGTTATCTGTTCAAGGCGTTCTTCGGGGATCATGCGCGGGGTGTCTATCATCCGGGGGCTTTGGTCAAGGGCAAGCCTTGTGCTAAGCTGTTAATCATGAAACGGATCGTGCTTGTTCTTGCCCTCTGCGCGGCACCTGCCATGGCCGATGTGGTCGGCCCCGGCGGCAAGGTTCAGGATTGTTATTGCACCGATAAGTCCGGCACCCGAGTCGAACTTGGAGAGATGATCTGCCTGCAGGTCGATGGCCGCATGTTCATGGCCCAATGCCAGATGTCACTGAACGTCCCCATGTGGCGCGAGGTGCAAGAGGGGTGCCTGTCCTCAGGGCTGCAACAAAGCCAACCAACGGTCGACACGAACCCGGTTTACCCCAAAATCTGAACGCCCGAACCGCAATCTGCCGTGAATGCGCAGGATGTCCCCGTCTTGCTGTGCCGTTGTGTAATCGGGAAACCCTAATGTCGGTGTTCGGGTGACATATGTCACCATTCCATCACCAACCGACCCAGCCAAAACCGTTGTCCGTGGAGCGGCCCTTGCAATGGTATCGAAACGCGCCAACCCTTCCGGACCGGTTTCAACCACACGCACCACGCCGCCTTTCATGTTCCGGTCCGTGTTACCAACCGGGGCGACATGCCATGTCACGGGATCGGACGGAGCCAGCCGAATGAAAGCCGCCAGTCCAACCAACAGTGCAACACAAAGCCACAGCACCATCTTTGTCATCCCGATCCCAACCCTTTGACAAACCCTAGCCGGATCGCGATGCGGGGCAATATGCGACCCCCGGTTATCGTGACGTCACTCCGGGCAGGATGCAGATCAATTCAAACAACAGGTTCGCCGCTGTCAGCGCCGTGTTGCCGGACGGATCGTAGGGCGGCGAAACCTCGACCAGATCGCAGCCCACGACATTCATGCCGCCAAGCGCATGGATCAGTTGAAGCGCCTGCGGTGTGGTTAGCCCCGCAATCTCGGGTGTCCCGGTGCCGGGCGCATAGGCCGGGTCCAGACTGTCAATGTCGTAGGTGATGTAAACCGGATGATCCCCTACAGACTTGCGGATAAGCGAGCCGATCTCGGTCAGGTTCTGCTGCCACAGTTCCCAGGCCGGATATTGGCGGAAACCCCATCCCTTCGCTTCAGTGAAATCGCTGGCGGCGTAGCCGGACCCGCGAATTCCGATCTGAAAGGTCTTGTCGGGAATGATCAGCCCCTCTTCGTAGGCGCGGCGGAAGACGGTGCCATGGGTCTCACGCTCGCCAAACATTTCGTCATTCACGTCCGCATGGGCATCCACATGCACCAGGGCGACCGAACCGTGCTTTGCCGCAATCGCGCGCAGGATCGGCAGGGTGATCGAATGATCGCCCCCCATCGCCACCGGGGTCACGTTCTGCGCCAGAATGCCGTCATAGCTGTCCTTGATGATCGTCAGACTGTCAGCCAGCGAAAACGTATTGATCGCCAGATCGCCGATATCGGCAATCTGCAAACTGTCAAACGGCGCGGCGAATGTCGCCATGTTATAGGGCCGGATCATCGCGCTTTCACTTCGGATCTGTTTCGGCCCGAACCGCGTGCCCGACCGCCACGAGGTGCCGATATCCATTGGAATACCCAAAACCGCCACATCCAGCCCCTCAAGCGAGGCCGCCTGCGGCAGGCGCATGAACGTGTTCGGCCCGGAAAACCGGGCCAGATCATTGCCGCTGATCGGTTGGTTGAAATCTGCCATGCCTGTTGTCCCTTCTGCCCGGTCATACAATCAAGCAAATACCGGAAGTATGACTAACCAAATGTTAAACCGGAGCCAGCTTGTTCCAGCCCAGCAGGCAAATGATCTGCGTCGCCACATGCGCCCCGGCAATCGCAGTGGCGCCGGAGGTGTCGAACGGAGGCGAAACCTCGACCACATCGCCGCCCTTGATGTTGATCCCGGCGATGTCGCGCAGAATGATCTGCGTCTGGATCGAGGTCAGCCCGCCCCAGACAGGCGTCCCGGTGCCGGGGGCAAAGGCAGGGTCCAGCCCATCAATGTCAAAGCTCAGGTAAACGGGACTGTCGCCCAGAATACCCTTGATCTTCTGCGCCACGGCGGCAGGGCCGGACTCATACACTTCGCGCGCGTCGATGATGTTGACGCCCAGCGTATCCTCGTTGTGTGTGCGAATCCCCACCTGAACCGAGCGTTTCGGGTCCACGATCCCGGATTTCACCGCCTTGTAGAACATCGTGCCGTGGTCCACGCGGGACATGTCGTCATCGGCCCAGGTGTCCGTGTGCGCATCGAATTGCAGCAGCGATATCGGCCCGTATTTCTCGGCATAGGCCTTCAGGATTGGAAAACTGATGTAGTGGTCCCCGCCCAGCGTGACCGAGGCGACATTCGCCTCCAGAATGGTGCGGATGTGATCGGTCAGCGTGTCGGGAAAGGCCGGGATGTTGGCATAGTCGTAGGCCATGTCGCCATAGTCGACGATGGCCAGTTCGCTGAGCGCATCAAAGGGCCAGCCATAAGGCGCATCGGGCGATTGCAGGGCGCTGGCCTCGCGGATCGCGCGGGGGCCCAGACGGGTGCCGGGGCGGTTGGTGACGGCCTGATCAAAAGGTACGCCTGTCACGGCGATGTCAACTCCGCTCAGATCCTTGGTATACAGCCGCCGCAGGAACGAGGTCGCGCCCCCGAACGTGTTCTCGTAGGACAACCCCTTGAGGTCGGGATTGGTGAACGCCTCATCCACTTGGTTTTTTGCGTCTTCCAGTGCCATGTCTTCTCCCTGTCAGCCCAGCGGCTGCGCCTTTTCCACGATCCGGGCAAAGAATGAGGCCCCGACCGGTGCGATGTCGTCGTTGAAGTTGTATTTCGGGTGATGCAATCCTGCACCTTCACCCTGTCCCAGAAACAGATATGCGCCGGGACGTGCCTGCAGCATATAGGAAAAATCCTCGGCCCCCATCTCGCGCCCGCTATCGGCCGTGACCCGGTCATCGCCGGAAACCTCGCGGGCGACTTCAGCCGCAAATACCGCCTTGGCGTCATCGTTAACCGTGGCTGGGTAACTGACGTCATAGTCCAGCCGCGCTTCGACACCGTAGGATACCGCCTGCCCCTGCACGATCTGCTCCATCCGCTCCATCACCATCTTCTGCACATTGGGATCAAAGGTGCGCACGGTGCCGTTTATATAGGCCGTGTCGGGAATCACGTTGTTCACGGTTCCGGTATGAATCTGCGTGACCGAAACCACCAGATCATCCAACGCGTAGTTATTGCGGCTGACGATGGTCTGGATCGCCTGCGCGATACCGCAGGCCGCCATCACCGGATCGCGGGTTTCATGCGGCATCGCGCCATGGCCGCCCCTGCCCTGTATATGCACCTCGAACGTGTCGACCGCCGCCATGATCGGGCCGGGCGTTGTGTGGAACGCCCCTTCGGCAATGCCCGGCGCGTTGTGCAGCGCATAGACCTGCGAGATGTCAAACCGGTCCATGATGCCTTCTTCCACCATCACGCCGGCCCCGCCGCCTTCTTCCTCGGCGGGCTGAAAGATCAGCGCAACCCGCCCCCGGAAATTCCGTGTCTCGGCCAGATACCGCGCGGCCCCCAGCAACATGGTCGTGTGCCCATCATGGCCGCAGGCATGCATCTTGCCCGGATTCGTCGAGGCATAGGCGACACCCGTCTCCTCCGTGATCGGCAGCGCATCCATGTCCGCACGCAGGCCAATGGTCGGCCCTTCACCCTGCCCGTTGATGATGGCGACCATGCCGGTTTTGGCGATCCCTTCGTGCAGTTCATCCACGCCGAACTCGCGCAGACGGTCCGCAACAAAAGCGGCAGTTTCATGGCATTCGAACTCCAGTTCCGGGATTTTATGCAGGTGCTGGCGCCATGCGGCCATATCGGCAGAGAAATCGGCAATTCGGTTGACGACGGGCATCGGGGGTGGACTCCTGATCCAAGCTGCGGGATGGATGCATCTGACACCGGAACAAGGGGCTTCGCAATGGCTGAAAATCCGCTGATCACCGACTCTGACGCTGGGATCGAGCGCTTGCTGGAAATCATGCGCCGCCTGCGCGACCCCGAATCGGGCTGTCCGTGGGATATCGAACAGGATTTCGCGACCATCGCCCCCTACACGATCGAAGAAGCCTACGAGGTCGCTGACGCCATCGAACGTGAGGCGTATGACGAGCTGAAGGGCGAGTTGGGAGACCTGCTGTTTCAATCCGTCTTTCACGCGCAAATGGCTGAAGAGGCTGGGCATTTCACCTTTCAGGACGTGGTTCGCACCATGTCCGACAAGATGGTCGACCGCCACCCGCATGTGTTCGGCGACGAGTCCCGCGATAAATCCGCCGAACAACAGACAGCGGACTGGGAAACCATCAAGGCGGCAGAGCGTGCAGGCAAGAAACAGAAAGGCGCGTTGGACGGGGTTGCGGCCAACCTGCCTGCCCTGCTGCGTGCCCATAAACTGCAAAAACGCGCCGCCCGGGTCGGATTTGATTGGCCCGATGCCAGCCACGTGTTGGCCAAGATCACGGAAGAGGCCGCTGAACTGGAAGAGGCGCGCGACAGCATGGATGCCGACGCGCTCGAGGACGAATTCGGTGATCTGCTGTTCGTGATCGTCAACCTTGGCCGCCACTTAGGCATCGAACCCGAGGCCGCCCTGCGCCGCACAAACGCCAAGTTCACCCGCCGCTTCGAAAAGGTCGAAGCCCGGCTGGCCGAACGCGGTAAGACGCCCACCCAAAGTGATCTGGCCGAGATGGATGCGCTGTGGGACGAGGTGAAAATCGAGGAACACCGCGCCAATGGCAAACTCCCGCCGGTGAGCGCAACAAACGGGGCCTGAAACAACTGGACAAGACACGCTCAGCTTGTCAGTGTCCGACCTTCACCACCCCCGGAGGCAGAGCATGACCGCCCGCAAGATCATAATCGACACCGATCCCGGACAGGACGATGCCGTCGCCATCCTGTTGGCGTTGGCCAGCCCCGAAGAGGTCGAGGTTCTGGGCATCACCGCCGTCGCCGGAAACGTGCCGCTGGAACTGACGGCCAAGAATGCGCGTATCGTCTGCGAACTGGCTGGTCACACCGAAGTGCCCGTTTATGCCGGATGCGACCGCCCGCTGAACCGCCCTCTGATCACTGCGGAACATGTGCACGGTAAAACCGGCTTGGACGGCCCGGTTCTGCCCGACCCGCAGATGCCGCTGGCGCAAGGCCACGCGGTCGATTTTATCATCGATACCCTGCGTACACAGGCACCGGGTACCGTGACGCTTTGCCCGCTGGGTCCGCTGACCAATATCGCAACGGCGTTTCAGAAGGCCCCCGACATTGTCGACCGCGTTCAGGAAATTGTCCTGATGGGCGGGGCTTATTTTGAGGTCGGAAACATCACCCCAACAGCAGAATTCAACATTCACGTCGATCCGGAAGCTGCTGATATCGTGTTCAAATCCAGAAGGCCTATCGTCGTCATGCCGCTGGATGTCACTCACAAGGCACTTGTCACCAGACCCCGAAATGACGCCTTCCGTGCGCTCGGCAACAAGGTCGGCATCGCCGTGGCCGAAATGACTGATTTCTTCGAGCGGTTCGACATGAACAAATACGGCAGCGAAGGCGCTCCGCTGCACGATCCCTGCGTCACCGCCTATCTGATCCGTCCCGACCTGTTCAGCGGGCGTCACATCAATATCGAGATTGAAACCCATTCGGAACTGACCATGGGCATGACCGTCGCAGATTGGTGGGGCGTCACCGACCGCGCACCAAACGCCACATTCATGGGCGATCTGGACGCTGATGGTTTCTTTGCACTGCTTACAGAAAGGCTGGCCCGGCTATGACCGCAGCACTCCGCCTCGCCCGACCGGACGACCTGGACCGCCTGATGACGCTGGTTTCCGCATTCCATGCCGAGACCGGAATTGAACAGGATGCCGACCAGCGGCGCGAAGCTCTGCGTCCCCTTCTGGAAGGAATCCCGCATGGGTGCATCTACCTGATTGGCCCCGGCCGGGCTCCGCTGGGCTATATCATCCTGACTTTCGGGTGGTCGGTCGAGTTCGGCGGCATGGACGGCTTTGTCGATGAAATCTACATCCGCCCGGCCGTGCGTGGCCGCGGTATCGCTTCCGAAGTGCTGCACGATCTGCCCAAAGCCCTTGCCGAGGCCGGAGTGACGGCCCTGCATCTGGAAGTCGATCGCACCAATGACGCTGCGCAAAAACTCTATCTGCGCAGCGGCTTCAAGGCCCGCGACCGCTATATGCTGATGAGCAGAACGCTCTAGCGGCTTTCCCCGCGGAAGATCACATCGGGGTTATACATTTCCTGAACCGGGTCATCCTGAGACACCTGCATCCCTGTGATCGGGTAGGTATCGGGTCCTGCGCAGGCCGCAAGGAAGGATACGGACAGGGCCGAAACCATCAGAAGGAATTTTGATACAGACATCGTGAGCTCCTTTCTGCAATGCAATCAGGATAACTCATGTTGAGACACCGCCGTTAGGAACAAGTTCACACATAACGATATAATACTCGGCCATTTTCCGCCGATATGTCTGTTTTCGCGGTCTTTTGACCAGCATATTCACTGCTAGAGCATTGATAACCATAGACGATCCAGCGATCGGACTTTTCGAGCGTTTTCCTAATTTCGTCTCGGATTTTTTGAATATTTTCTGTCCTCGCATCCCGAAATTTACACTTTCGCGACAAAACGCGCCCCTTTGCCACAACCTGAAAGCGATACGGAGAACTGAGATTTTCACCACATGCTCCAGTGACAGACAGCAAGGCGGCAGCTTGAAAACGCCCCCCATCAAAAGCCCTATCGTTTGTAACACATAGAATGAGCAACCGATCTGGCACCTGTTTGACGCCGCTCTGGTTCTCCCAAGCCCTGGATGGGCGAACATAGACCCGATTGCTGATCAGCTCGGTTCTACCACACTGCTGCGCCCCACAACTCGGCCAGAACCCGTTAAACAATCATGTTTCCCAAGCTGCTTGCCGAATGGCATGAACCGGGCGACTACGGGAACTCTTGTCCGAGGCACCTATCCCCAATTCACTGAAATGCCGTACCCCGCCCCCGCCTAATCGGCGAGGGAGGAACATGTTTTTTTGACACGCGGGCCAAAGCATCTGACTCCGCAATGATCTTCAGTCAGGATTCTTATTATTTTTGCCGAAAGGCTCCGACTCAGCGCAGGATCGATGCTCCGGCATATTCCGCGACCTCACCCAGTGACTCCTCGATCCGGATCAGTTGGTTGTACTTGGCCAGCCGGTCCGACCGCGCGAGCGAGCCGGTTTTGATCTGACCACAGTTGGTTGCAACCGCCAGATCAGCGATGGTTGCGTCCTCGGTCTCGCCTGAGCGGTGCGACATCACATTGGTGTAGCGTGCGCGATGCGCCATATCGACAGCGCGCAGGGTCTCGGTCAGCGATCCGATCTGGTTTACCTTGACCAGCATCGAGTTGGCACAACCGCGCTCGATCCCTTCGGCCAGACGCGCCGGGTTGGTTACAAACAGATCATCACCCACCAACTGCACCTTGTCGCCGATCATGTCGGTCAGGGCTTTCCAGCCGTCCCAGTCATCCTCGGACATGCCGTCTTCGATCGAGATGATCGGGTAATCCTTGACCAGCGCCGCCAGATACTCGGCATTTTCCTCGGACGTCAGTGAAATGTTTTCGCCTGACAGGACGTATTTGCCGTCCCTGTAATATTCGGTTGCCGCACAATCCAACGCCAGGTGGATTTCCTCGCCTGGCTTGTAGCCTGCCTTTTCGATGGACTGCAGGATGAAATCCAGAGCCTCGCGGGTGGACGCGATATTGGGGGCAAAGCCACCCTCATCGCCGACACCGGTGGCCAGACCAGCGGCCGACAGTTCACGTTTCAGCGTGTGGAACACCTCGGACCCCATCCGGACGGCTTCGCGAATATTCGCGGCCGAGGTGGGCATGATCATGAATTCCTGAATGTCTATCGGGTTGTCTGCATGTTCACCGCCGTTGATGATGTTCATCATCGGTACAGGTAGAACACGGGCCGAAGTGCCGCCCACATAGCGATACAATGGCTGCGTGGTGAAATCCGCTGCGGCCTTGGCAGTCGCCAGCGAGACACCCAGAATGGCGTTGGCGCCCAGACGGCCCTTGTTTTCGGTCCCGTCCAGTTCGATCATCGCCTGATCGATCGCCACCTGCTCTGTCGCGTCACAACCCACCAGTTCTTCCGCGATCTCACCGTTCACGGCGGCGACGGCTTCCAGAACGCCCTTGCCCATATAGCGCGACTTGTCGCCATCGCGCTTTTCCACCGCTTCATAGGCGCCGGTTGATGCGCCAGAGGGCACAGCGGCGCGGCCCATGGTGCCGTCTTCCAGGATCACGTCCACTTCGACCGTCGGGTTGCCCCGGCTGTCCAGAATTTCACGTGCATGGATGTCGATGATGGTGCTCATAAGGCCCGTCCCTGTGGCTGCGTTCAGTTGCACGCCTCATACCATCAACGGGTGAAAAGTAAACCGGTCATGTTATCGCTAACACATCAAACAGGTGGCCTTTAGGGCTAACAGCACCCTGTTTGCGCCAAACTGCGAAGATCCGTCAGGCCGCAACTGCAATGGCACGCGCCAGACGGCGCTCGCGAACAAAGGTGTAAAGGCCGGAACCCATGATCAGCATGGCACCGGCCAGTGTCATTTGGTCGGGGCGCTCGCCGAACATCAGCATCCCCGCCGCAATCGAGAAGACAAGGCGGGTGTACCGGAATGGCGTCAGGGCCGACGCCTCACCGATCCGCATCGCGGTTACGATGCCATAATATCCCAGAACGCCAAACCCGATCGCGCCAAGATAAGGACCGATCTGCGCCGTTTGCAGCGGAATGACCGGTTGAGCCGAAAACACCATCAGAACCGCACCGGCAAACGCCACCGCGATGTAGGCCTGCAGCGCCACAACAGATGACGCAACGCGAACATCAAGTTTCCGCGTGATCAGATCCCGCGCCGCAATGGCAATCACGGTTGCCACGACAAACAGGGACTCGGGCTGGAAACCTTCAAGTCCGGGACGAATGATCATCAAAACACCGATGAAGCCAACGCCAATCGCGCTCCACCGCCGCCAGCCTACCTGTTCCCCAAGAAACAGCGCCGCCCCCATTGTCACCGCAAGCGGCATCGCCTGGAACACGGCTGCAACTGTGGACAGGTCGACAAGCGACAGGGCGGTAACAAAGGTCAGTGCCCCCACCGCTTCGGTCGCGGCACGGGCCAGAGGCAACGGCTGCCACGCCACCGGGTCAAAGATGTGTTTGCGTGTGGCCAAAGACATCAGCACGAAGACAAGGCTGCAAAACAGCCCCAGAACAATCATGATCTGGCCGGTCGAAACACTGGTCGACAGATGCTTGATGAACATGTCTTCAAGCGAAAAGGCCGCCATCGAGCCAATGATCAGCAATATGCCGTTTAAGTTGTTCATGCGCGTGTCCGTTTGGGTGGGCTGAAAAAATCTGAGCCTGTGAGTCACCAAAACCGGAACATTCGCGACGTCGCAAGCCGGATTACGACAGGTTTAATGAATTGATTTGAAGCGACCAATCGCTTTTCGTGATAGGTCAGTCCTGTTCCAGCGGCACACCATACAGTTCCAGCCGGTGCCCTTTCAGCTTGTAGCCTAGCTTAGCGGCAATCTTTTCCTGCAGTGCCTCGATCTCGGGATCAACGAACTCGATCACCTCGCCCGACTGCATGTCGATCAGATGATCGTGGTGATCGCGCTCGGCGTCCTCATACCGCGCGCGTCCGTCGCCGAATTCCAGCCGCTCCAGTATTCCCGCCTCTTCGAACAATTTGACGGTCCGGTAGACTGTTGCAATGGAAATGCCGGAATCAACGGCCGAGGCGCGCGTGTACAGTTCTTCGACATCCGGATGGTCTTCGCTTTCCTCCAGCACCTGGGCAATTGTGCGGCGCTGCCCCGTCATGCGCAGCCCTTTGGCTTCGCATCGGGTGATGATCGTATCCGGCATGATGACCCCCAGAAGTGTTCGGGTTTCTGTCTTAGTACGTCTGCACGGCGCGCGCCACAGGTGATTTTCCAGTGCGCCCTAGACTGCAGACCGCAGGTCAGCCCAGACCGGCAGATGATCCGACGCAATATGCGCCGGCCGCGCGTTATGTACACCGTGCAGCATTGCCTCAAGGCCGCCGCCCAGCGCGATTCGGTCCAGCGCGCCCAGGGGTTGCGCCGCCGGAAAGCTTGCGACCGGAGGCAGAAACCGCATGCCCGGAACCAGGTGATCCAGCACGGGCTGACGCGACCATTCGTTGAAATCCCCCGCCCAGACAGTCGGCATACTGTTCTGCCCCGCATCGCTGCGCCTGAGTTGCGTCAACTGCTGGCGGCGTGATGCGGGCAGCAGGCCCAGATGCATCCCCATAACCCGAAGCGGACCGATCTGAGTATCGAATTCCACCTGAACGGCCCCGCGCGGCTCCAGCCCCGGCAACTCGTGATGGGATGCGCTGCGCACCTGTATGGCGTCACCCCGCCAGATTACCGCGTTCCCGTGCCAGCCCAGGCTGCCCGCGCCGCCCAGGTCGACAATGTTCCAGCCAGCTTCGTCCAGCATGAAATGCGGCAGCGCCGCAGGCCGGGGCGGCAGACGTTTGTCGGCCTCCTGCAACACCACGATATCCGCTTTCATTCCCTCCAGAACCTGAAGGATACGCTGCGGCTGGCGCCGAAGGTCCAGCCCGACGCATTTCTGAATGTTGTAGCTGGCAAGTCGAAGGGTCGGCGAACGGGTCATGGGCTTCCGGTTGTCGTAGACCTCTAAGATTGCGTCGCCCGTTCCCGTGTGCAACCCCGGAATACTTGTTTTTCGGTGCAATATCCGCGCAGTTCAAATCATTGGCGAAATGCACGCCATTGACTATTTGTGCAGCGGATTGATGTTACTTCGGGGTAAAACGGGATGGCAATGCCGGACACAGACAAGAAGAAACGCCTCGAGGGTCGGTCGCTGCTTGTGGCCATGTGGGGCAACCTGTTCATGGCTGGCGCCGGTATTCTGGCCGGTATCCTGTCAAACTCCAATGCGATTATGATGGATGGCCTGTTTTCCTTGATCGGTTTCGGCTCTGCCGTTCTGGGCCGCCGGATCAGCCAGCGCGTCGGCGCAGGACCCGACAAGCTGCGTCCTTTCGGATATGCGGCGGACGAGGCCATCTTCTCCACCTTCCGTGCCCTGTCACTGCTGGGGCTTGTCCTGTTCGCCATCACAAACGCAATCAAGAACATCTACAGCTATCTCAGCGGCATTGATCCCGAGCCGCTGAATTTCGCGCCGATGTTCGTTTATTTCGCGACGATCGGGGCCACCTGTCTTTTCCTCTGGGCCTTTCATCACTTCACCTGGCGAAAGACCGGAAAGAACAGTTCGATCCTGCGTCTGGAGGCCCGCGCTTCGCTTTTCGATGGCATGATCACCGCCGCCGCCGGACTGGGTCTGGGCGCCATCTACCTATTCCGCGATGGCCCCCTTGCGCCCATCGCTCCGATCGGGGACTCGATCATCGTTCTGGTGCTCTGTCTGCTGGCTGTCGGTACCTATTTTCGCGAGTTCCGGGGCGGTTTGGGAGAACTGGCGAATGTCACCGCAAACCCCGAACACCTGGCGACCGCGCGCCGGGCCCTACGCGAAGCCATCGCCGAAGACGGCGGAACCTTGCGGGACATGTCCGTGACAAAACAGGGGCGCAGCTTTCTGGTGACAGTCTACTATGATCCGGGCCGCCCCGTCACTGCAGACGAAATCGACACCTTGAACCTACGCATGATCAGCGATTCACGAACCGCGCTGCCTGAATCGGATGTGTTGCTTTTGGTCACCCAGTACCAGCGGCGCTGGCCGGACACGATCAACCCGTATCAGGCGACACCCTAGCCTCTGCGCTCACGTGCCACAGAAGGTCGCCCGGACCACTTCATTCTCGGTCGGGGGCCGCATCAGGTCGGCCGCATCGGGCTGATCCACGTATGGGTTCGCCAGTACCTTGTTCAGACTGTGAAACGGCGCGTAGTCCCCTTTCACGGCGGACTGAATCATCTGTTCGACACGGTGATTGCGCGGGATGAAAGCCGGATTGGCCATTGCCATAGCGCTTTGCGGGTCTGCCTCGCGTGCCAGACGCGCGCTCCATCCTTCGGCCCAGGCGTCAAACGCCTTGCGTTCGGTGAACTGGTCCCGTGCCGTATCGCTGCCCAGCGCGCGGAAGGTATTTGTGAAATCGGCGCCGTTCTGGGCCATCCGTGTCAGCAGGTCGGAAATCATTTCAAGGTCGCCGTCCTCTGCCGTCGCAAGACCGATCTTGGCCCGGAACCGGCGCAACCAGTTCGCCTGCAGCAGCTCGGGCATGGCGTGCACGATCTCCGTCGCCTCCTCGACGGCGGCTTCCTTGTCCTCTATCTGCTGGATCAGCGATGTGGCCAGTTGCGCCACATTCCAGACGGCAATCTCGGGCTGGTTGGAATAGGCATACCGCCCCATCCGGTCAATCGAACTGTAGACCGTGTTCGGATGATAGCTGTCCATGAAGGCACACGGCCCGTAATCGATGGTCTCTCCGGCAACCGAGCAATTGTCGGTGTTCATCACCCCGTGAATAAACCCCACGCTCATCCAGCCCGCGATCAGTTGCGCCTGCGCGTCGACAACCGCACGCAGCAGGCCCATAGGGCCGTCTGCGTCGGGATAATGGCGCGCAATCGCATAGTCCGTCAGTCGTTTCAAACTGTCCAACTGCCCGCGCGCGGCAAACACCTGAAAGGTACCCACCCGCAGATGGCTTTGCGCCACACGGGTCAGAACCGCGCCGGGCAACGGACCTTCCCGCAGAACAACCTCACCTGTTTCCACTGCCGCCAGCGCCCGGGTCGTCGGGATGCCCAGCGCGTGCATGGCTTCGGACACCACGTATTCGCGCAGCACAGGACCCAGCCAGGCGCGTCCGTCCCCTTGCCGCGAAAACGGGGTCGGTCCGGACCCTTTCAACTGAATGTCCCGGCGCACCCCATCCGTGCCGACCGTCTCACCCAAAAGTACGGCGCGGCCATCGCCCAGTTGCGGATTGTAGTGCCCGAACTGATGCCCGGCATAAAGCTGCGCCAACGGTTCGGCCCCTGCAGGCACGGCGTTTCCGGCAAAGGTCTCGGCCATTTCCTGCACATCACCCGCGGAAATTCGCAGAACCTTGGCCAGATCGGCATTGAACGCGATCATCTGCGGCGCACGAACGGGAACCGGCGCCTGCCGCGCAAAAAACGAATCCGGCAGCCGGGCGTAGGAATTGTCAAAGGGGATCGTCAGGGTCATGCGCCAAACATATGGCCTGTGCCTGCGATTGCCATAGCGGATCACGCCATCCCGTGCATAATTGCCCCGAACATCCGAGGATCAAATGACCGCACAAGAGATCATCAATCACCTGCAAATGCAGCGCCACCCTGAAGGCGGCTGGTTCCGGGAAACCTGGCGCGCCAGCAATTCAGGCCGCGCCACTGGAACCTGCATCTATTTCCTTCTGCGGCAAGACGAAAGCAGCCGCTGGCACCGCGTCGATGCCACCGAAATCTGGCTTTACCACGCCGGCGCGCCGTTGGTCCTTTCGCTGAGCGCAACCAGCCACGGCCCGGCCACCGACCACCTGCTCACCGCCAATCTGTCTGAGGGTGAGCCGCAACTGATCGTGCCGGAAAACCACTGGCAATCCGCCCGCAGCACTGGCGCCTACACATTGGTCAGTTGCACGGTCTCGCCGGGGTTTCAGTTCGAAGGCTTCGAACTGGCCGAACCCGGCTTCGACATCCCGCGCGGCTGACCTCATGGATCACCGCGCACTCGTCTCTTCCATCCCGGCAGACACAAAGGACCGTCTGCAAAGGCGCTCGGACATCTTCGGGTTGAAACATCTTCTGATCTATCTTGGGGTTCTGACTGCAACCAGTGCCGGCATCGCTGCACAAATCCCGTTCTGGCCCGTTCTGCTCTTGCCGCAGGGCATTCTTCTTGTCTTCCTGTTCACGCTCAGCCACGAATGCACCCACAAAACCCCGCTCCGGACCGGATGGCTCAACGACGCGGTCGGCCACGTGGTCTCGGTTCCCATCGCGCTGCCCTTCACATGGTTTCGCTTTTTCCACCTGGCCCACCACAAATGGACCAATCACCCGCAGAATGACCCCGAGCTCGACGGCAAGCCCCGCCCGGACAACTGGCGCAGCCTTGCGGTCTACCTCAGCGGCTGGCCCTACTGGTCCGGCATGGCACAGGTGATGTTCCGAAACGCTTTCGGCAGGATCGACGCGCCCTACCCGCCCGCCCGCCAGCATCGCGCAATCCGGGCCGAGGCGCGCTGTCTCCTGTCCCTCTACACCCTCGCGGTCCTCAGCCTGTTGTTTTCCCCAACCCTCTTCTGGCTGTGGATCCTTCCGGTTCTGATCGGCCAGCCGTTCTTGCGTCGCTACCTGTTGGCCGAACACGGCCTCTGCCCGCCCGTCGCCAACATGCTGGAAAACTCGCGCACCACCTTTACCAACAGGCTGATCCGCTTTCTCGCCTGGAACATGCCCTACCACGCGGAACACCACGCGTTTCCGAACGTCCCGTTCCATCAGTTGCCCGAACTGCACCGCTGGACACAGGCGCATCTGAAATCCACGTCAAACGGCTATGCCGAATTCACCTCGGACTACACCCAAAGCCTTAGCCGTTAGGATCCGTTCTTCATCTGGCCACAAATATCCCGGGGTGAGGCCGCAAGGCCGAGGGGCAGCGCCCCTTACCCGCCAACCGCGACCCCAGGGGACGGCGAGGATACAATCCCGCCCCCCACCAACGCCTTGACCCCGGTTGTTCCCGGGCACGAGGTCGGCAGCCCCCGCGCGACGCGCACGGCGAGATAGGCAAAAGCCTGCGCCTCCAGCATGTCGCCATCCAGTCCGACGGCCTCGACCGGTTCGACCGGACAATCCAGTGACACACTCAGCATCTTCATCAGCACCGGATTGCGCCGTCCGCCGCCCGTAACCAGCACCCGTTCGGGCGGTTTCGGGCAATGTTCCATCCCCTGCGCCACACCGGCCGCGCACATCCCGGTCAGGGTTGCGACCGCATCCGCATCGCCGAGCTCTCTGACCAGTTCAATCATCTCCGCAAAATCGTTGCGATCCAGTGATTTCGGCGGCATACGGGCAAAGAACGGCTCGGCCAGAAACAGCTCAAGCGCGCCGGTCTCCACCGAACCGCCCCGCGCCACGGCCCCGTCCCGATCCATTGGCAAACCCAACCTCGCCTGCATCAGATCGTCAACCGGCGCATTGGCCGGACCCGTGTCAAAAGCCAGCAGCGCGCCCGGCGCCTCTGGCCCGGCACAGGCCGGATCCACATAGGTCAGGTTGCCGACCCCGCCAAGGTTCAGGAAACACAGTGGCCGGGTCGCGCCAATCCATTTGGCGCAGGCAAAGTGAAAGAACGGTGCCAGCGGCGCCCCCTCGCCCCCCATCGCCACGTCGTCGCTGCGGAAATCCCAGACCACCGGCAAGCCCAGCGCCTGCGACAGGCCAACGCCATCGCCAACCTGCAACGTCCCTTGTGTTTTCGGCGCATGGGCCAGGGTCTGTCCGTGAAACCCGATAACGTCCACCTCTTCGAACTCTGACAGAAGCTCGGCATGGGCGCGGGTCACCAACTCCTCCGCTGCGTCGACCTCGGGGCCGTGCCAGCGTCCCAGCGCCCTGCGCAACAGCGTGCGTTCCTCATCCGAATAGGCGCGGTACAGGCTTTCCCCAAACCCGAGAATCTCGCGCCCGTCCGTTACCACTACGGCGGCATCCACCCCGTCCAGGGAAGTTCCGGACATGGCGCCCAAAGCTCTGACGGACCCGTTTTTCTTGATGGCCTGCCCCACCATTGTCTCTCCTGCAACTTCATTCTGCGCCTGAAATCCCGGCGTCAGGCTCAACCTGCCCATGTATAGCCGTACAAAGCAAGTCGCATGGAATTCGCCGATCACAAGGCAACCGGAATCGTTGCCTCAAATCTATATCCAACCCGGCACCGCGATCTGACTGTGCGGGATTTGCGAAAAAGTGACGGAGTATGGCAAGTTACAACCATATGGAAACCAGAACACCCGAGTCATTACCTGATGCAGCGACCGGACACCCCCGAGGGCACCAATCCGATTGAGGCCCGCAACTACCAGCTGATTTTCTGGTCAGGCGCGCTGGCGACGATCGGCGGGCAACTGGTCAACCCCCGGCTGGTTCTGCCATTCCTCTATCTTGCGCTTGGTGCCCCCACCTTCGTTGCAGGGCTGCTGCTGCCGTTTGTCACCGGCGCAAGGCTGATTGCAGAAATCTTCGTCTCGCCCTTCATCAACCGCGTGACGCGCGCGAAAGTGGCGGTCTATATCCCAAACATCCTGACCGGGGCCATCCTGGCCGTCGTGGCGTTGTTTGCCACCAACCTGCCACAGATCATGGTGGTCGCATTGTTCCTGATCACCGCGATCATCATGGGCCTGTGTCAGGGGATCACCAGCCTTGGCACCAGCCAGATCTACGGCGTGTCGGTTCCCAAGGCCAAGCGTAACCGGATGGTCTTTGCCCAGGCCACGATCTCGGGCGTTCTGGCCATTGTGATCGTCTGGATCACCAAGGATCTTCTGGCCTCAGAAGAACCCCTGCAACGCCATATCGTCGTCATGTGGTGCGGTGTTGTCGCGATGTTTGCCGCCGGTATCAGCTTTGCCGGAGTCCGCCTGCTTGAGGAAGAACACGCTGCCAAACCCGCACCGGCACAAAAGCCCAAACCCCTCGCCGAGCTTGCCACCGGCTTCAAAACCGGCATGGCCCTGGGCTGGTATCGCAAATTTCTGACCGCCCGTATGATCTTCATCTCGGTGGAACTGGCCATGCCGTTCTACACCATCCACGCGGCGACCTACCATGTGGGCACCAAACACTCGCTCAGCTACTTCGTCATGGCCGCCAGCGCAGGTGTCGTGATCGGCTCGGTCGTCTGGGGCTGGCTCAGCGGGCGCATATCGGTCAAGCCGGTCATGTGGCTGGGGTGCCTGATTTCGATGATATCGGCCATTCTGGCGCTGGCGTTCACGATGCTGGGTTACGCACAGAACGTCTGGCTCTACGCGCTGGTGATCCTGCTGCTGTCCGTCGGAGGTAATGGCGTGATCTACGGTCGCTACCTCTATCTGATCGAGTTGACCGAGGAAAAGGAACGTCCCTACCTTGTCGCGCTGGGGGACGTGATTGCCGGATTGGTCGGCATCGTGTTCGCCGCCATTCTTGGCGCCGTGGCCCATCTGCATGACCCGGTCACGCCCATTTTCGTGCTGGCGGTGCTGAACCTGATCGCAATGATATACGCGTTCAGCCTGCCACCGGTCGACCAGTCACCTGAACCGAAAGACCCCTAGGCATCGATCTCAGCGAAAAAGGTGCCTTTCCCTTACCCATCCCGCCGCCTATACAGTGCCCCGCAACATCAACCCCGAGGGCACGATATGAACTACCACCCCAAATCGGATTTCATCGCCACGATGATCGAGCGCGGCTTTCTCGCCGACTGCACCGATTATCAGGGCCTTGACGACGCGCTGATCAGCGGGGTGCAAACTGCCTATATCGGATATGACGCCACGGCGCAGTCGCTGCACGTGGGTCATTTGATGAACATCATGGTTCTGCGCTGGCTGCAAAAGACCGGCCACAAGCCGATCACCCTGATGGGCGGCGGCACGACCAAGGTGGGCGACCCCTCGTTCCGCTCGGACGAGCGCCCTTTGCTGGGCCCCGAACAGATCGACGCCAATATCGCGGGCATGAAGCAGGTTTTCGCCAAATACCTGTCCTATGACGACAGCGAGACCGGCGCGCTGATGCTGAACAATGCCGAATGGCTGGACGGTCTGAACTACCTCGATTTCCTGCGCGATATCGGGCGGCATTTCTCAGTCAACCGGATGCTGAGCTTTGAATCGGTGAAATCACGCCTGGACCGTGAACAATCGCTGTCCTTCCTCGAGTTCAACTACATGATCCTGCAGGCCTACGACTTCCTCGAGTTGAACCGCCGCTATGGCTGCGTTCTGCAGATGGGCGGTTCAGACCAGTGGGGCAATATCGTCAACGGCATAGACCTGACCCGCCGGGTTCTGGATCAGGAGATCTACGGCCTGACCACACCGCTGCTGACGACCAGCGATGGCCGCAAGATGGGCAAGTCGCAGGGCGGCGCGGTCTGGCTGAACGGTGACATGCTGAGCGCCTACGAATTCTGGCAGTTCTGGCGCAACACCACCGACGCAGATGTGGGCCGCTTCCTTAAAATCTTCACGGAACTCCCTGTCGAGGAATGCAACCGCATGGGCGCGCTGGCCGGGTCCGAGATCAACGAGGCCAAAATCCGTCTCGCCAACGAAGTCACCACGCTGCTGCATGGGGCCGACGCCGCCGCGACGGCAGAAGCCACCGCCCGCGAGGTTTTCGAAAAAGGCGGTGTCGGAGGTGATCTGCCCACCCTGACCCTCAGCGTGGATGAACTGGGCGACGGCATGTCCATCGTGCAGATCATCGTGAAATCCGGCCTGGCAAAATCGGGCAAGGAAGCCAAACGCCTGATCGCCGAAAACGGCGCCAAACTGGACGACGCACCGTTGACGGATGCGGGCCTGATGATCGACGCAGGCGCGCTGTCTTCACCGATCAAGCTGAGCGCCGGAAAAAAGCGTCATGCGCTGGTGCAGCTGGGCTGAAGACAAATACAATTCTTCGAAGCGGCCATCTGACCGGTGGCCGTTTTCGTTTGACCGCCAAGCTTAACCGTGGGCGGAGCGCCAGCTAAGTGGACAAGGTCGCAAGTCTGGAAAAGAAACTCTGGATTTGCAGGAGGAAAAACATGCTGACAAAAGGCCTTAAATCCCAGTGCAAAGGACACGCCCGAGCCAGAATTTGCGAAAATCCGCAGTTTCGGCGATAGTTTCGGTTCAGCCAAAACCAAGGGAGGAGCCTCCGGTGTTTCAAAGTCTCCAATTCACGCTCGCTATTTTGTGCGTTGCCTTTGCAAGTTCCGCAAACGCTCAAATTTATGGTCATGAATTCGAAGGTGCCCAAGCACCGATCCGTGAGGGGGAACAACCCGTTATTCCTTTGGACACTGAAGATCCAACTTACAATGCATGGCGCACTCCTTTGCCAAGTTTTGAAGGAGAGCGTGAAGGACGAGAACCCGGGGTTGTCGACCCTCAGCGTTTCCCTGGTCAAGGCTATATGCAACTCCCAACTTTCTTGCACCAACCGTTAGCATTCACGCCCGGCGATCTAGCCGCTGCTGAAGTTGACGTCGCCATCATGGGTGCCTTTACTGACATGGGGACCGGCGCACGCGGGGCGTCGCGCGGTCCGAATGCAGTTCGTAACTCCTCGTTGTATCTCGGCCGTGGGGCGCGGCAGCCGCATATGCACGTCATGGTTGATCCGCTGCAGGAAATGACAGTTGTTGACTACGGAAACGCCCCGAACGACATCATGAGCACCGAGCGCACAATTCATGCGGTCCGTTCTTTTGTTGGTCAGGCAGCGGCAGTGCAACACGCTGACGGCAGCCATGTGATACCTTTTATTGTTGGTGGTGATCATTCACTGATGTACCCAAACGTCGCTGCGATGACGGACGTTTATGGAAAAGGCAATGTGGGCGTCGTTCATTTCGATGCACACTACGATGCCGGAAAGTATGGCTTTGGACACCTGATCAACCATGGCATGCCTGTTTTCAGGTTGATCGAAGAAGACTTGGTCGAGGGCAAAAACTTCATTCAAGTCGCATTGCGCGGATACTACCCGGATGAAAAAGCGTTTGAGTGGATGCGCACCAACCAATTCCGCTATCATACCATGGCCGAGATCGAACATCGCGGCTGGGACGCGGTTATGGAAGACGTCATTGTCGAAGCAAATGACGGGCCGGAGTTTATCTATATCTCTTTCGACATCGACACTTTTGACCCGGCATTTGTCCCCGGCACGGGAACGCCCGAACCTGGCGGCCTGATGCCGCGCGAGATCTTTCCGATAATTCGTCGTCTCTGCGCCGAGTCGAATGTGATTGGGTTCGAAATTGTCGAACTGGCTCCGTTGATGGACCCAACCTACGTTTCGGCTTTGAATGCCAATCGAACGATCAGGGAATGCCTGACCGGCATTGCGATGCGTAAACAGGGTCTGACCGAACCGGATTACAAAAGCCCGCTCACTGTTTCACACGGTCAGAATGACAATTAGGCTTCCGGTATGTTCAGTCTTCTTTGTTTCTCTGACCGGTTTGGCAGCACAGTCCGAGCCGCAGAAGATTTCATGGTCTGATCTTCGCGAAGGCCGCCTTGTCGAGTGCGCTCAGTTTTTGGATGAATACCTGTCAAACCCAAGTTGCCTGCCCAGAGACTTAAGCGATCGCATGCTATCGATGCAGATTGCCGAATGCGTGCCGGGGAACTCTGACCTGGAAGGCGGCCTTGTTCTCATTGCCGGGTACGCTCATCCCGTTGAGTTTGAATTCAAGGACGTGAAAGACTTCCTGTTGGTGCCACTGTTGTCTCAGACGTGCCGGCATCCAACCGCACCACTTCCTGATCAGGTAATTTCTGTTGAGTATCCGGAAGGCGTCGACATATCTGCGGACCCGGTTTGGGTGACAGGTGAAATCTTCATCCGACAGTCTCAGAGCGAACTCGCGCCTTCAGTCTACAAGATCAAAGCTTCGGACGTTGTCACAGCAACCATTCCTGACGTCTCAGCCGCCGAGTGAAACCACCCGTCAGGCGATACACTACCCAATTGGGACGGAAACGGACCTTCCTGCACACACGACTGGACAGGCATAGCCTCTTCCCATTAAATGAACGCACGTTCAAATCACCGCAGAGGAACCCGCCATGCAATTGTCCACCACAGCCGCGATCGTCACCGGCGGCGCATCCGGATTGGGCGAAGCCACTGCCCGCTATTTTGCCGAAAACGGTGCTCAGGTCACGATTCTGGACCGGGACGCCGACCGGGGAACGCAGGTGGCAGAGGATATCAATGGGCACTTTGCGAATACGGATGTAACTGACGAGGCCTCGGTCTCTGCTGCCATCGCATTGGCCACGGACAAGATGGGCAAGATCACGGCCGCCGTGAACTGCGCCGGTATCGCCTATGGCATCAAGACGGTCGGCAAGGATGGCCCCCACCCGCTGGACGCGTTCCAGCGAACCATCGACATCAATCTGGTCGGCACCTTCAACGTGTCACGTCTCGCCGCAACCGAGATGGCGCGGAACGAACCCGAACCCGACGGCGCACGCGGGGTGATCATCAACACGGCGTCGATCGCGGCTTTCGACGGTCAGAAAGGTCAGGCCGCCTATGCTGCCTCCAAAGGTGGTGTGGTGGGCATGACCCTGCCCATGGCCCGTGATCTGGCCTCGACCGGCATACGCGTCATGACCATCGCGCCCGGTATCTTCATGACCCCGATGCTGGCCGGGTTGCCGGAAGAGGTGCAGCAGCAGCTTGCCGCCGACGTGCCCAATCCGCCCCGTCTGGGTGATCCGCGTGAATACGGGCGGCTGGCTGGATTCATCGTCGAGATGGGTTACCTGAACGGCGAAGTCATCCGCATCGACGGCGCGCTGCGCATGCGCTGATGCACCGAATACGGCCGCAGGAATTTGGTACAAACCAAACACACCCGGGATGGCGGGACGTACAAAACAGTACTAAGTGCCCTCGGCCTTTTCTTCCAGCATCAGCCATTCTTCCTCGGCGGCGGACAGTTTCTCCTGCCGCTCGGCCAGCGCATCGGTGGCTTTCTGAAACTTGACCGGCTCGCGGGTAAACAGCTCCGGGTCGGACATCAGGTCTTCCAGCTTGGCAATCTCAGCCTCAAGGCGCGTGATCTCGGCCGGAAGCTTTTCCAACCGGTGCTTTTCCGAGAAGGACAGTCCCGATTTCGGCTTCGTTTCCTGCTTGACCTTTGCCCTTGAAGGCTTTGATTTTTCTTCTTTCTTATCGGTCACGTCGCCGCGTTGCGCGATGTAATCCGACCAGCCGCCAGCATAGACCGTGGCGCGCCCATTACCCTCCATCGCGATGGTAGTGGTGGCCACGCGATCAAGAAAGTCCCGGTCATGGCTGACCAGCAAAACCGTGCCATCATAGTCGTCCAGCAGTTCCTGCAACAGGTCCAGCGTCTCGACATCCAGATCGTTGGTCGGTTCGTCCAGCACCAGCAGATTCGATGATTTTGCCATCAGCTTCGCCAACAGCAATCGTGCTTTTTCCCCACCAGACAAAGACTTAACGGCTGCTCTCGCCTGCCGCTCGTCGAACAGAAATTCCTTGAGATAGCCAACCACATGCTTGGGCTGGCCGCCGACCATAACCTGATCAGCCTTGCCCGACACCCGCATGTCCGGATCACCGGTCAGGCTGTCCCACAAGGTCATTTCGGGATCAAGCTGCGCCCGTGTCTGATCGAAAACCGCGATCTCCAGATTGGTCCCCAGGTTGACCGCGCCCTCATCCGGCGCCTCTTGTCCCAGAAGCATCTTCAACAGCGTCGTCTTGCCCACACCATTGGGCCCGACAAAGGCCACACGATCACCGCGCTGAACCAGCAGATCGAAATTTCGCACGATCTGCGTATCCCCAAAGCTCTTGGCCAGCCCTTCGGCCACAACCACTTTTCGGCCGGATTTCGGGCCGGATTCCAATGACATGGCGGCAGCGCCCTGACGTTTTATCTGCGCTGCTTTCTCCGCCCGCAGCGCCTGCAAGGCACGCACACGACCCTGGTTGCGCTTGCGTCTGGCGCTGATGCCCTCAACTGCCCATTTCGCCTCGGACTTGATCAGCCGGTTCAGCTTGTGGCGTTGCTGGTCTTCCTCCTCCCAGACCTTGTCCCGCCACGCCTCGAACGCGTCAAACCCCTGTTCCTGCCGCCGCACCGACCCGCGATCAATCCACAAAGTCGCCCGCGTCAGTGCGCGCAAAAAGGCACGGTCATGCGAGATCAGGACAAAAGCCGCCCGCGCTGACCCCAGCTCGCGTTCAAGCCACCCAATCGCTTCGATATCCAGATGGTTGGTCGGCTCGTCCAGCAACATAAGATCCGGGGCCTCGGCCATCAGCTTGGCCAGCGCCGCCCGCCGCCGCTCGCCGCCCGAGGCGGTCTCAACCGCGCGTGACGGGTCGAACTTCAACCCCTCACCGGCGCGTTCCACCTTGTACAGTTCGCCCGGCTCCAATCCGCTGGACGCGTAATCGCCCAGCGTTGCGAACCCTTCCATCGTCGGGTCCTGCTCCATGTACCCAACCGATTTTCCGGGCGGCACAACGATTTCGCCGTGATCAGGCTCGACCAGACCCGCCATCACTTTCATCAATGTGGATTTGCCTGATCCGTTGCGCCCGACAAGGGCCACCCGATCACCGGGCTGGACCACAAGATCAAGCCCGGAAAACACCGGATCACCCCCGAACGTCAGGGAAACACCGGACATCTGCAACAAAGGAATTCTCGCCATGCCCGCCAGCTAAACCGGCTGACGGGACGCGTCAACGCCCCGGCTTCACCTTTTCCAAAATACTCAAATCACCCGGCCGCGGTTCGCAGCAAACGTTTGCGGCTCGGGGGTATCGCTCCGATCTCAAGCCCGGTAAACACGTGCAACGTGTTCATGCGCCGATCCACCACCGCATGATCGCTGACCCAGCCCCCCATCATCAGATAGGTCCGCAACAGTGGCGGCATCCGCAGCATCGCCTTCTTCACATCCGGCCTGCGCCGCAGGCGCGCGGCAAAGCGGAAAACATCCGGTGCCTTGACCCGGGGCAACCAGCGCTTCGGCGCCAGATGACGATGTTTGAGCATGGCGAATGCGTCCAGATACTCGGCCGTCTCGGTGCCTGCGAAAGAGGAACAGCCAAACAGCATCCGGACCTCGTTCTCGTCCACATAAGTGGTCATGGCTCCCCACGCGACGCGCAGTATGTCGTGATCGAAATAGTCGGGATGTATGCAGAACCGCCCCATCTCGACCATCCGCCCGCTGAAACCTTCAAGCGCCGATAGGTCATAGAATTGCGAGGAATAGCTGCGCCCGATGTCAGCGCCGCTGTTCATTGTCAGCATGCGGAAGCAGCAAACCAATTGCGCGCTGCTTCGCACGTCTTCAACCAGTATATGCGCGCAGACCGGATCGAAATCGTCCTGATCGGCCTGCCCCGTTCCAAAAGCCAGTGTCCGCAGTCGCTGCGCCGCCGCAACGTCCTGCGGTGACTGCGCAAGACGGGCGCGATACCGCCCCTTACCGAGCAAAAGTGCCATGGTCGCATCCTCCGCGGTTGCTGACCCGAAATCGACTTGCCGTATCGATACCATGCAATGTGTGACTGTCGTGTGACCATCGCAAGTTTGGCGGAACTTTAGTTTGTTGCCCCCGGGATGTTGGCCGGGTTGAAGTTGCCAATGTTACCGATCAGCTGGCGAATAAGCCCTTGGTCCTCGATGTTGGATTCGGTAACGCGGCGCTCCAGCGGCACTACGATTCCATCCTCCAGGCCAAAACGTTCAATGTTTCGCACAACACCCCGCTGGTCGAAACTGATGGCCAGCAACTCTCGCGATACCACTTCGGGCTTCTTGGGGCCGTAAAACCGGACACGCGACGCCACATAGTAGTACCCCGAATCCCGAACTACACCGGTCGAGGTGGGCGCGCCGACCGCTTCGGCCACGCTGTCGCGGGTGTCTACGCCAACTTTGATTTCTGCCAGCTCTTCGGCCGGTGGAATATAGCCGTGGTTTTTGTAGGTCGCCGTACAGGCACCTAGGGTTGCCAGGCACGCAGCAAAGACAAGCGTCTTCGACGCCGGATTGAACCTGTTCACGATCTTCAACATCTGCACCCTCTTGCCTTGGCCTCTTGCGGCTTCTATCCGATTACAGAAACCGGTGCCTCGGTTCAACACAGGAAAGGGCCATGAAGTGAGCAACCATACATCTCTGCGGGTGGCCGACCTGCCGCAAAACACGCCGACGCCGTTTGATTTGCGCCCTGGCACACAATCTTTGGCGGCAATCAAGGACGAACTTGGGCTGCTGGGGCTGCGCAAACTCAGCTTCAAGGGAGACGTGCGCGCGCAGGGAAAGCGAGACTGGGTGGTCAGCGGCAAGCTCGGCGCGACGGTCGTTCAGCCCTGTGTCGTCTCGCTGGATCCGGTGACAACCCGGATCGATATCCCGGTCACACGAGTATTTCTGGCCGACTGGAGCGACCCGGACGAAGAAGAGTTCGAAATTCCCGAAGGGGACGAAACCGAACCGCTGGGCACCGAAATCGATCCGCAAGCGATCATGATCGAGGCGCTGTCGCTGGCCTTGCCCCAATACCCGCGCAAGGACGGCGCGGAACTGGGGCAAGCTGACTATACCGAGCCGGGCAAACAGGCGATGACGGATAAGGACGTCAAGCCGTTCGCCGGACTGGCCGGTTTGCGCGATGCGATGAAAAAAGACGAGTGACACGAGGGCGATTTCCTGTCATAGCAGGCGCTCAGAAAAATCGCTTGAACATGACGAGAATCGCAGTATTTTCGCGCGCTCATCGGAATTTGGGTTGGACATTGCGGGGCTCGTCCCCTAAACGCGCGTCAAACCACGAGAAAACGAAGAATGAAACCCCGGCCACAGCGAATCTGTCGGCCCATAGTAGACAAAGGTTGAGACCATGGCCGTCCAACAGAACAAAGTTTCCAAGTCGCGTCGCAACAACCGCCGCGCACACGACGCTCTGGTTGCTGCAAACCCGAACGAATGCCCGAACTGCGGTGAGCTGAAGCGCCCGCACCACGTTTGTGCTTCCTGCGGCCACTATGATGATCGCGAAGTCGTCGCACAAGCCGACGAAATCGATCTGGACGAAGACGCGGCCTAAGCCTGACAGGACGCAGGCCCAGGCATGACGGATCAGCCCACGCACAACGACCGGATCATCATCTCGGTTGATGCTATGGGTGGTGATGCAGGGCCCGCTGCCGTTGTCGCGGGTATTGCCAAATCGGCAAGTAAGAACCCGGACATCGGATTCATCCTGCACGGGCCGGAAGAAGAGCTGCGCAGACTGGTTGCCAAACGGCGTGTCCTTGAAGGGCGCGTCGTTTTTCGTGATTGCCCGGACTTGGTCACGATGGAGGACAAGCCCAGCCAGGTGGTGCGCAACGGCAAGCAGACCTCGATGTGGTCGACGCTGGAAGCGGTCCGCGAGGGCGATGCCCACGGCGCGGTGTCCTGCGGCAATACCGGCGCGCTGATGGCGTTGTCTATGATGCGCCTACGCAAATTGCCCGGTGTTAACCGTCCGGCCATCGCCATTCTGTGGCCTTCGCGCAACCCGCAGGGCTTCAACGTGATGCTGGATGTCGGGGCGGATGTCCGCGCCGACGCTAAAGATCTGCTGCAATATGCATTGATGGGCGCATCCTACGCGCGCAATGGCATGGCGCTTGGCCGCCCCCGCATCGGCTTGCTGAACGTGGGGACCGAAGAACATAAAGGCCGCGCCGAACTGAAAGAAGCCCACACCATGATCACGGAATTCGCAGAGCAGGCGAATTTCGAATTTGTGGGATTCGTCGAAGGCAGTGATATCCCCGGTGACAAGGCGGATGTCATTGTAACCGATGGCTTTACCGGCAATGTCGCCATCAAGACCGGAGAAGGCACAGCCAGCCTGATTGGCGATCTGCTGCGCGAGGCGTTCAAGTATTCGCCCCTGTCCCGGCTGGCCTCGGTTCTTGCGATCACCTCGTTGCAACGCCTGAAGAAACGCATTGATCCCCGTCGCGTGAATGGCGGCGTGTTTCTGGGCCTGAACGGGACGGTCGTGAAATCGCATGGCGGGGCGGATGCCACGGGTGTCTCGGCGGCCGTCAAACTGGCGTTTACCCTGGCCGAGTCGGGTTTCGCTGAAAAATTGGCGGCACGGGTTGCATCCACAGCCGAGCTTGCACAAGATGCCGCGCATACTCCGCCCCAGGCGGAAGAATAACAAAAAAGGCAGTACCTACAAAATGGCAGGCCGTTCAGTTGTAGTTGGTATCGGGCATTATTTGCCGGAACGCGTGGTCCCGAACTCTGAATTCGAAAAAACGCTGGATACAACGGATGAGTGGATTCGAACCCGTTCCGGAATCGAACGCCGTCACTTTGCCGCCGATGATGAGACGACATCCGATCTGGCCATCAAGGCAGCAACTGCTGCGCTGGAAGATGCCGGTCTGACCGCTGATGATATCGATGCCATTGTTCTGGCGACCTCGACCGCCGATCTGACCTTCCCGTCCGCTGCTACAATGGTGCAGGCCGGACTGGGCATGACCCGTGGTTTTGCTTTCGATGTGCAGGCTGTTTGCGCCGGGTTTGTTTTTGCGCTCGGCAATGCGAACGCGTTGATCCTGGCCGGTCAGGCAAAGCGGGTTATGGTGATCGGCGCCGAGACGTTTTCGCGAATCATGGACTGGACCGACCGGTCGACCTGTGTGCTGTTCGGAGATGGCGCCGGTGCGCTGATACTTGAGGCACAGGAAGGTGAAGGCACGGCGCAGGACCGTGGAATTCTGGCGACCGACCTGAACTCGGACGGGCGCTACAAGGATCTGCTCTATGTCGATGGTGGTGTATCCACCCAATCGACCGGCCATTTGCGGATGCAAGGCAATCAGGTGTTCCGCCATGCCGTCGAAAAGCTGGCCGGAACAGCTAACACCGCGCTTGAACGAGCCGGCCTTGGCAGTGCCGACGTGGACTGGATCGTCCCGCATCAGGCCAATATCCGCATCATTCAGGGCACGGCCAAGAAGATGGGATTGCCCATGGAAAATGTCGTTGTCACAGTTCAGGATCATGGAAACACATCTGCAGCCTCGATTCCCCTGGCCCTGTCGGTCGGCAAGAAGCGTGGCCAAATCAAACCCGGCGACCTGATCGTTACCGAAGCAATTGGCGGCGGTCTCGCCTGGGGTGCGGTAGTCCTGCGCTGGTAACAGGCGCAATTCGGCTTACATGTCCGCTTGCAATTCATTGATATTGACAGCGAATTTGCCCTACCCCTATGCTTTGTTATCAACAGGGGAAATGGCATGGGCGACAAAACACTGACCCGAATGGATCTGAGCGAGGCCGTCTTTCGTGAAGTTGGCCTTTCACGCAATGAAAGCGCGCAGCTGGTCGAAAGCGTGCTGAACCACATGTCCGACGCACTGGTACGTGGCGAACAGGTGAAGATTTCATCTTTCGGTACATTCAGCGTTCGCGACAAAACCGCCCGTATCGGCCGCAACCCCAAAACCGGTGAAGAGGTTCCCATTCAGCCGCGCCGCGTGCTGACTTTCCGTCCGTCGCATCTGATGAAAGATCGCGTCGCCGCAGGGAATCGCAAGTAAGTTCAGGGCGCCACGATTATGAGCAAGTCCCCCGACGCGTTTCGCACCATCAGTGAAGTTGCGGACTGGTTGGGCGTTCAGGCTCATGTTTTGCGGTTCTGGGAAAGCCGCTTCACGCAGGTCAAACCTGTCAAACGTGCTGGTGGCCGCCGGTATTACCGCCCCAATGACATGCGGCTGCTGGGTGGCATCAAGAAGCTTTTGCACGAAGATGGGACCACCATCAAAGGTGTTCAGCGTATCCTGCGCGAACAGGGTGTCGCGCATGTGGCCTCGCTGTCTCAGCCGCTCGAGGATGCGGCCGAGGCGGATGTGGTCACTCAGGACGACACCGTCGTTCCGTTCACCGCTCCCCCTGTCCCGCCATCCGGTCAGATTGATCTTGATCTGGGCGACAGCGATTCCGTTACCCCGGAAGTTTCGGCCCGGCCCGAAGCGGCGGAAGCCCCGGCAACAAACGGCTCGGAAGCCGCCAGACAGGCTGAACCTGAATATCTGGATGAGGCACCTTTGCTGGGCGGTATCGCATCGCAAGCCTGGAACAGGACCGAGTTTGACGAGGACCTGCTGAAGCAAATCGCCCCGGTTGCAAATGAACTGCGCGCACTGTTGAACAGAATAGAAAACCGATCGGCGGGATAAGAAAAAAGGCGATGATTTCCTCTTGCCCCCGCCGGGAAAGTCTTTATGAACACCTCAACGTCGGGCTATGGCGCAGCCTGGTAGCGCGTCCGTCTGGGGGACGGAAGGTCGCAGGTTCGAGTCCTGCTAGCCCGACCAAATCACACCGACGTTTATGGCAGACAGGCCAGATCCCGCTCTGGCATCAGGGGGGATCGGAATGACTGGCGTATGCCCAAACCAACAGATCGAAGGCATGATTGAACGCGGTGAGATTACCGCCAACCCCGATGTCCTGCCGGCGCAAATCCAACCTGCCAGCCTGGATTTGCGTCTTGGAACAATGGCTTACCGGGTGCGCGCTTCGTTCCTGGCGGGTGAAGGACGCACAGTCGCGGATCGTCTGGCCGAGTTCGAGATGCATCAGATCGACATTACCGACGGTGCCGTTCTGGAAAAGGGATGCGTCTATCTGGTGCCTCTGATGGAGTCGCTGGCCCTGCCTGCCGACACCAGCGCCGTGGCCAACGCCAAAAGCTCGACCGGGCGGTTGGACCTGCTGACCCGGACCATCACCGACGAAGGCACGGAGTTCGACCGGCTTCCGAAGGGGTATTCCGGCCCGCTTTATGCGGAAATCTGCCCCCGCTCGTTCTCGGTTCTCGTTCGTCCGGGGATGCGCCTGAACCAGATCCGCTTCCGTCAGGGTCAGGCCGTGCTGAGCGACGCGGAGTTGACTGCGCTGCACGCTGAATCGCCGCTGGTCGATGGCCCTGCGGTGATTCAGGACGGGCTGGGTTTTTCGGTCGATCTGCAATTGCCGGACACTGATCTGGTTGGGTATCGGGCCAAACCCCATACCGGCGTGATTGACCTGGATCGCATCGGTGAATATGACCCGCAGGATTACTGGGAAGAAGTGCGGACCCGAAATGGCTGCATCATCCTTGATCCGGGCGCATTCTACATCCTCGTCAGTCGCGAGGCGGTTCATATCCCACCTATGTACGCCGCTGAAATGGCCCCATACTTGGCGATGGTCGGAGAGTTTCGCGTGCACTATGCCGGCTTCTTCGACCCTGGTTTCGGCCACGCCGCCGCCGGTGGCGAAGGATCGCGCGGCGTTCTTGAAGTGCGTTGCCACGAAGCGCCCTTCGTTCTGGAACACGGGCAGGTCGTCGGGCGTCTGGTGTACGAAAAAATGTCCGAGATGCCGACGCAGCTATACGGCGCCGGGATCGCCTCGAACTATCAAGGACAAGGGTTGAAACTGTCCAAGCATTTCAAAGCAGTCGGTTAACGGTCAGAACTTCATGAACCGGCGCATCTGCCGGGTCATGCGCTGAGCCTGTTTCATGCCCTGCGCCTGCCGATTGGCGCTTTCCTGCATGTGACGGTCGGCCTCCGGGTCGCGGGGCGCATCATTTGTCTGCCCGGGCTTGCGGGTCATCCGGTCGGCCATATCAAAGCTCATGTCCACGCCCCGCGTGACAAGCCGGCGCATGACCTGACGCACGATCATGTCGATGATCCGATTAGCATTCATTGCTTAACTCCGTTTTCTGCCCTTAACCTAGTCGATCCATGCGGCAACAAATGGGCGTCCTGCCTACTCGCCCTCGAACAGCTCGGTCTGCTCGTCGTCCGCCTCTTCTTCGCGCCCTTCACCCAGCGGGATCGTGCCCGGAGGGGGCCTGTTCTCGAGCAGACCGGCGGCGCGCAATTCCTTGAGGCCCGGCAGATCGCGGGCATTCTCAAGCCCGAAATGATCCAGAAACTCCGGTGTCACAACAAATGTCACCGGTCGACCCGGTGTCATGCGGCGACGGCCCAGCCTGATCCATTCCATTTCCAGCAACTGGTCGATGGTTCCGCGTGATACCGAAACGCCGCGAATTTCCTCGATCTCGGCTCGGGTACAGGGTTGGTGATAGGCCACAATGGCCAGCGTCTCAATCGCGGCACGGCTGAGTTTGCGGGTCTCGACCGTTTCCTTCTGCATCAGAAAACCCAGATCGGGGGCGGTACGGATCGCCCAGGCTTCGCCCACACGCACCACGCGCACGCCCCGCCCCTCATAACGTTTCTGCAACAATTCAACAGCTTGCGCGGCGTTGCTGCCGTGAGGCATGCGCGCCTCAAGATCGGCGATGGTCACCGGTTCGGCGCTGGCGAAAAGCACGGCTTCGACCATACGTTCCTGTTCCGCCAGGGGCGGCGCTTCGAACAGGGTGCCGGTGCCTTCGTCTTCGGGGGCGTCAGTCACGAGTGTCAGTCCTCTTGCGCAGATGGATCGGAGCAAAGGTTTCGCTCTGCTTGATCTCCATATGTCCTTCTTTCACCAGTTCCAGCGAGGCTGCAAACGTTGCCGCCGTGGCAGAGCGCCGCCGCATCGGGTCGGCATTCCAGCCCTCGGGCAGATAGGTCTCCATATCTGTCCAGGTGCCAGCGAACGCGATCAGGGGACGCATCCGCTCAAGCGCCTGCTCCATGGTGAATACGGCGTCGCGGTCCATCACAAACGGGCGGAACTCGTCGCGGGTCCGGATACGCGCATAGCCCTGCATCAGGTCCAGCAGCGTCGCTGAGTACGTCACGGTGCGGATGCGGGTGACATCCTCGCCCTGCCCGCGTTTGAAAAAGTCGCGCCCAAGCTGGTCGCGCGCCATCAGACGCGCGGCCGCGTCGCGCATGGCCTGCAGACGCTCCAACTGGAACGCCAGATGGGCGGCCAGTTCCTCGCCCGAGGGGCCTTCATCATCCGGGTCAGGGGGCAACAACAGTCGGGATTTCAAAAACGCCAGCCAGGCGGCCATGACCAGATAATCGGCAGCCAGTTCGATCCGCAGCGCACGGGCTTTTTCGACAAAGGCCAGATATTGCTGCGCCAGCGCCAGAACCGAGATTTTGCGCAGATCGACCTTTTGCGTCCGCGACAAGGTCAGCAGCACGTCCAACGGGCCCTCGAACCCGTCGACGTCAACGATCAGCGCCTCGGCTGCCAGCCGGTCCGCGACCGAGACCGGGTCTTCGCTGAAAAGGTTATCGTTCATACACCTGCCCGCCCATTAGGGCAGATAGTTCCGCCTCGGCCGCGGGGATGTCAAGTTCCCGAGGCACCTTGCGCATCGCCAGCGCCCGTTCAGCGCGAGTTTGCGCCTGCCCGGTCATCTCTCCGGCTGCTTCAAGCACACTGGCGCGGGCTTCGAAAGACCCGTTGCAGTGCAGAACCACATCGCACCCTGCGGCCAGTGCCTGACCGGCAATTTCTTCGGGCGCGCCGCTGAGCGCCTTCATCGAGATATCGTCGGTCATGATCAGGCCATCAAAACCGATCTTGTTGCGGATCAGCCCAATCATCGTAGGCGAAATCGTTGCCGGTTGTGGATCGATCCGGTCGTAGACCAGATGCGCGGTCATCCCCATTGGCAGGTCGTTCAGCGCGCGAAACGGTGCAAAATCGGCCTGTGCTAGTTCGGCCTGTTCCAGATCCACATGCGGCAGGTCATGGTGGCTGTCCAATGTCGACAGACCATGCCCCGGCATATGCTTGACAACCGGCAGGACACCACCATCCAGATGCCCCTGCGCTACGGCTTTGCCAATTTTCGAAACCGATGCAGGATCAGTGCCGTAGCAGCGGTTCTTCAGAAACGGGTGCGTTTCGTCGCGGGCCAGGTCAACCATCGGGGCGCAATTGCTGTCGATCCCCAACTCGAACAGCTCATTCGCAATCAGACGATAGCGTAGGTACATGGCGCGTTCGGCCTGATCGCCAGCGCGGCTGGCGTGGTCCAGTGGGGACATCCATTCCCTGGCCAAAGGCGAGCGCAAGCGCTGAACCCGGCCGCCTTCCTGATCGATTGTGATGGGGCAGTTGCGGCCCACCGCCTCGCGGAAATCATCGCACAGGGCACGGATCTGATCTGCGGTGTCGATGTTGCGGCCAAACAGAATAAACCCGAACGGGTTCATCTGACGGAACAGGCTCTTTTCATCAGGCGTCAGACGCAGGCCTTCGGCATCGGTGATCGCGGCACCAAATGTCACCGTACTGCAACCGGGATGCAGTCAGCCCCCTGTGCCTGGAGCGCCGCGCAGAACTGACGCGAGTCGCTCAGATCGTCGAACCCCAGAACGCGCAGGCGATAGAATGTCCGACCGCCACTTGAGGTTTTCTGGATAACTCTTTGCTTTCCATCCATATACTCATCAAAGCGCCCGCTCATCCGGCCCCATTCCGCCTGCGCGACTTCAACGCTTTCGTAGGCCCCCAGCTGGGCCATCCGGGTACCCTTCGGCAGCGCATTCGGATCAACATCCAACCCGACCGCCGCTTTGACGGCGGCATTGATTGCGGCCTCGGTCTGGCTGTCCGCAGGCACACCGCGATGCACCGCGCGCGCTGGTCTCACCACAGGACGCAGAGATCTGCGAACGCCGGGCAGAACCGCCAGTTCTGGATCCGGCAATTGTGCGGCCAGATCAGCCGGATCAATGGCGGGCTCGTCATCAAGCGTGGACAGCGAGGCCAATTGCACGCCTTCTTCTTCCACCTGATCGGGGCTGGCAGCTTCCTGGGCCAACTCGGCAACCAGCGCGTCAACTGCGCCCTGCCGCAACCGCGCGGCCTCTTGATCCGAGATCGGCTCTTCGATGTGGTGAACGGCCTTTGTCGGCTTCAAGGTGCCCATCGGAGCATCCTCGTCCGCCAATGAAACCGGACGCGGTGCAAGGATCAGGCGATCAGCCGGCGCGGCGGCCGAGCCTTGCGCGGCAACTGCGTTCACGGCAAGCCCCTGGTGATCGGCGGGTGTTCCACCCGGGTTTTCCGGCTGGATGCGCATCGGTCCTTCGACAGCGCGCACCACCGGGACCCCGCTGACATCGCGCATGATCAGTTTGTAACCCCAGACAGCGACACCGGCGACCAGCGCCAGAGAGGCGACCGCACCAAGCACATTGACGATCCGGCCCAGTCCAACCGCACTGTGCTGGGCATCATAGTCCTGCATGTCGTCGGAAAAATCATAGCCATCTTCGGGATGCGCCTGATTCGTGTAATGCATGTGCCCGGGGCCTGACTGCCCCGAGTAATCGTAACTCGTCATTTCCGCCTCACCGCCCGAATGCGCCTTAATACGTGGCGCGCGGGTCATTTCTTGTCTGCCTCGATCCGGCGGTTCGGGCGGTGTTGGTTACCGCATCTCCTGCGCCGGAGTGACGCCAAGAATACCCAAGCCCGCTGAAATCACAACAGAAACGGCCCGGGCCAAAGCGATTTTCGACTGGCTTGTGGCAACATCGCCATCCTGGATAAAGCGCAGTTGGGTTTCGTCATTGCCTTTGTTCCACAGCGCGTGGAAGTCGCCTGCAAGCTCGTACAGGTAGAATGCAACCCGGTGCGGCTCGTTGGTACGCGCGGCGATTTCCACCAGACGCGGCCATTCGGCCAGTTTCTTGGCGACCGTCAGTTCAGAGGCATGGTCGTTCTTGCCCAAATCCGCCCCAGCAAGGGTCGCGTCATCCGTGGCAATCCCCGCCTCGGCTGCGCGGCGCAGCACGCTCATGACGCGGGCATGGGCGTATTGCACGTAGAACACGGGGTTCTCGCGGCTCTGTTCCAGCACCTTGTCGAAATCGAAATCCAACGGCGCGTCGTTCTTGCGGGTCAGCATGACAAAACGGGTCACGTCTGGCCCAACCTGATCGACCACATCGCGCAGAGTGACAAAGTTCCCTGCCCGTTTTGACATCTTGAACGGCTCGCCATTCTTCCACAGTTTCACCAACTGGGTCAGCTTGATATCCAGCGGCACCTTGCCATCGGACAGCGCCGATACAGCCGCCTTCATCCGTTTGACATAGCCACCGTGGTCCGCGCCGAACACATCGATCAGCGCGTCGAAGCCGCGGCTCACCTTGTCATAGTGATAGGCGATGTCCGGGGCGAAATAAGTCCAGCTGCCGTCCGACTTCTTGACCGGACGGTCGACATCGTCGCCATGCTCGGTCGACTTGAACAGGGTCTGCTCGCGCGGTTCCCAATCCTCGGGCTTTTTGCCCTTGGGTGGTTCCAGCACACCTTCGTAGATCAGGCCCTTGTCGGTCAGCGATTGCAGCGCCGCCTCGATCCGGCCCGTGCCGTAGAGCGACTTTTCGGAGAAGAACACGTCCATTTCGACGCCCAGCGCCTTCAGATCGGCCCGGATCAGATCCATCATCGCATCGGTTGCGAACTCGCGCAGCTCTTCCAGCCATTCGCTTTCCGGCTTGTCGATCAGGCTGTCGCCGTATTTGTCTTTCAGCGCTTCACCGATCGGGATCAGGTAATCCCCGGGGTACAGCCCTTCGGCGATCTCGGGGCTCAGTCCGTTGGCCTCGCGATAGCGTTCATAGGCAGACCGCGCCAGCACATCGACCTGCGCGCCGCCGTCGTTGATGTAATATTCACGCGTCACGTCATGACCCGAATATGCCAGCAAGCTTGCCAAAGCATCCCCGAACACCGCGCCCCGCGTATGGCCCACGTGCAGCGGACCGGTGGGGTTTGCGGACACGTATTCCACGTTCACTTTCTGCCCGTGACCCATGGTCGAACGGCCATAGTCTGTGCCCTTCTCAAGCACAGCAGCCAGAACACCCTGCCACACGGATGGCGCGAGCCGCAGGTTCAAAAAGCCCGGTCCGGCTACTTCGGCACTGGTGATCCGGTCATCCGCCGCCAGTTTCCCGGCCAGAACATCGGCAATGTCGCGCGGCTTCATCTTTGCTGGCTTCGCCAACACCATCGCTGCATTCGTCGCCATGTCGCCATGTGCGGCATCGCGCGGCGGTTCGACCGCCACGTTGTCAAAGCTCAGCCTTTCTGGCAAAGCGCCTTCGGACTGCATCTGTGCCAGCGCGTCCAGAACGAGGCCGCGAATCTCGGAAAACAGGTTCATTTCGGATGTCCTTTTGCTTGCCCGGCGGTTTACCACGCAAAGCGGCAAGGTCAATGGAAGCGATCAGTTTAGGCTTGGTTTAGACGTGAACCGGGCTAATGTCGGCAAAAACCACCAACAGGAGTACCATTTATGCGCCTTGCCCAGCCCCTTGCCCTGCTGCTGACAACATCCCTGCCGGTTTGGGCGGATATGCCTTCGCCCCAAGGCCACGTGTTGCTGACCCTGGGCGGTGCGGTATCCCAGACAAACCTGCCCGCGCGCAGCGAAAATGACGGCGGATTGCTGGGATACCTCGAGGTCCAGCACGATGGCGGCGCAGGCTTTGATGCGGCAATGCTGGATGCGCTGGAACAGACCGAGATTTCAATCACCTATGGCCGAGAAGGAAACAAGCGAGAGATTGCCTTTTCCGGGCCGCTTCTGTCGGACGTGATGAAGATGGCGGGTGCGGAAGGCAAAACTGCCAGGCCCATGGCCATGGACGGCTATCAAGCGGAAATTGCATGGGACAGCATCGCCACCCACAAGCCCATTGTTGCAACCCACGCAGATGGCGCACCAATGGGGATCGGCGGCTATGGCCCCACCATGATCGTTTTTCCGCCCACCGATGACACCGACCTGGCCCAGACACAATCCGGGCAACAGGTCTGGGCGCTGGCCTATATCGGGGTCGAGTAGTCAGTCCTTCGTAGCTGAAACACCGGTCAGCCTTGCGTGATCCTGCAAGGCGAACCGGTCCGTCATACCGGCGATATAGTCCGAGACTATGCGCGCCAACGCGGTTTCACCTTGGGCGGCTTCGATGTCCTCGTGCCAGCGCGCGGGCATCTGTTTCGGATCGCTCAAGTAGATGGGGAACAGGTCTTCGACAACTTTGCCGACCTCGGCCCGCACTTTCATGACGCTGGGCGCGCGATACATGCGCGAAAACAAGAAGGCCCGGATTTCCCGGAGCCGCGCCCACAAGTCGTCTGAGAACCGCACAACCGGATAGCCAAGGTTGCGAGTATCCTCGACCGATTGCGCGCCGGAAGCCGCAATCAGTTTGGTTGATGTGTCGATGACATCAGCGACCATAACACCAAAGACCCGCCGAAGCGCTTCATGCCGACGACGGTACGCGTCCAGACCCGGGTATTTTTGATCCACTTCCGAGTAGCAATCGCCGACGATAGGAAGTTGCAGGATCTCATCGTCCGAAAACAAACCTGCGCGCAAGCCATCCAGCAGGTCGTGGTTGTTATAGGCAATGTCATCCGACAGCGCAGCCACCTGAGCCTCGGCACTTGCATGGGTGTGCAGTTCAAGGTCGAAACCCTGATTGCATTCCGCCAGTGCCCACGGCAGGTCACCGACAACCGGGCCGTTGTGCTTTGCGATGCCTTCCAGACATTCCCAGGTCAGGTTGCAACCATCAAACTCGGCATAATGGCGCTCCAGCCTCGTGACGATCCGAATGGCTTGGGCGTTATGATCAAAGCCGCCATAGGGTTTCATCAAAGCGTGCAATGCGTCCTCGCCGGTGTGCCCGAAAGGTGTATGCCCCAGATCATGAGCAAGCGCGACGGCCTCGGTCAGTTCGGGGTTCAGCCGCAACGCGCCAGCAATCGTGCGCGCGACCTGAGCGACTTCGATGGAATGGGTCAGGCGCGTGCGATAGCTGTCACCCTCATGCTCGACAAACACCTGCGTCTTGTGCTTGAGGCGTCGAAACGCGCTGGCATGAATGATCCTGTCCCGGTCGCGCTGAAAGCATGACCGGAAACTGCTTTCCTCCTCGGGAACTAGCCGCCCCCTTGCGCGGCCCGGATCCGAGGCAAAACACGCTCGCTCCAATAGTCTTGTCCTTGTCGCCTGTCCTTGCAATTTCTATATTGTAAGGTAATGCGGAAATAAACCTTTGGAGCCCGGCATGAATCTGCCTCCGACAGTTACAGAACGCGCTTTTGATCGACTGGCTGAAATCGGCGCGGCAGATCAGGGTCAGGCCCTGCGCGTTGCAGTGGAAGGCGGCGGATGTTCCGGTTTTCAATACGAAATCGCGCTGGATGTCCCGAAAGAGGATGACCTTGTTCTGGAAGGAAAAGGCCAGAAGGTCATTGTGGACTCGGTCTCGTTGCCGTTTCTTGAAAATGCGGTGATCGATTTCTCGCAGGAACTGATCGGGGCGCGGTTTGTGATTGATAATCCCAATGCCACGTCCTCCTGTGGCTGCGGCACATCTTTCTCAATGTAGCGACTCAAATGGGGGCTCTACCCCACCCCGGGAAAGACCCGACTCCCCCAAGGCGTTTACAGACAAAAGAAGCATGGTCCCTGCTCTGCTTCTGTCTTAAGAACCTCGAACGGCGAGGCCGAGCCTCGCAAATCCGCCCATGATCTTGCCGCAGGGCCTTTTCTGGGCGATAGGTTGCCCAAAGCCACGGAGGACCGCGCATGAAAATCGCCACATTCAACATCAATGGCATCAAGGCGCGGGCCGAAGCGCTGCCCCGGTGGCTGGACGATGCGCAACCGGATGTGGTGCTTCTTCAGGAAATCAAATCGGTAGACGAGAATTTCCCACGGGAAATGTTCGAAGAGCGGGGATACAACGTCGAGACCCACGGCCAGAAAAGTTTCAATGGCGTGGCCATCCTGTCCAAGTTGCCGCTAGAGGACGTGACCCGCGGATTGCCGGGCGATGATGCGGATGAACAGGCACGCTGGGTCGAGGCGACTGTCGTCGGCAAAAAGGCTCTGCGCATTTGCGGTTTGTATCTGCCGAACGGAAATCCCGTTCCGGGACCGAAATACGATTACAAACTGGCGTGGATGGACCGGCTTTATGAGCGGGCCAAAGATCTGTTGGCCAGTGAAGAGCCCGCCTTGATGGCCGGTGACTACAACATCATCCCTCAGGCCGAAGATGCCAAACGTCCGGACGCCTGGCGCGAGGACGCCCTGTTTCGTCCGGAAAGCCGTGCAGCGTTTCGCAAGATCCTGAACCTTGGGTTTACCGAGGCGTTTCGGGCACGCACGCAGGGGCCGGGCCACTATTCATTCTGGGACTATCAGGCCGGGGCCTGGAACAAGAATGACGGTATTCGCATTGACCATTTTCTGCTGACCCCTCAGGCGGCCGACCTGATGCGCGATTGCCGGATCGATGCCGAGGTTCGCGGACAGGAAAAACCATCCGACCACGTTCCGGTCTGGGTCGATTTCGATCTGTAAATCGTCACGCCGTGGCGTCGTAACTGTAGATCCACTCATACCGCCGCCCCAGTCGCGGCCCCATTGCGGTCAGTGCCATCTGTGCTGCTACGCGCATCGGCCCGCGCAGATGAAAGTTGCGCGCATTGGCAGTTGCCGTTTCGACTACCTGTCTGGCGCGCGCAGCGCGCGCGGTTTCATAATTGCCAAGCGCATCCGCCAGACTGTCGGCCTGAAACGAACGCGCCAGTATCAGTGCATCTTCCAGTGCGAGACAGGCGCCCTGCGCCATGAACGGAAGCGTCGGATGGGCGGCATCCCCCAGCAAGGCAATGCGTCCATTCTGCCATTTCCGTGCAACCGGCCGAAGGTGAAGCGCCCAGACAAAAGTCTCTTGCACTTCGCCCAGAATCTCACGCACTTTTCCGCCAAAATCCGAGAACCGTTGGCGCAATTCCTCCGGATCACCCGCAAGGCGCCAGTCTTCCTGTTGCCAGTCTGATCGTTCCTCGATCGCGACAATGTTCATAAGGCTCTTATCCCGCAGGGGATAAGTCACGACATGCTGCCCCGGCCCCATCGTCAAATGCGCCTTGGGTGCGCTCAGCTCGACACTCCAGGGGATTGTCGCGCGCCAGGCAACCTGATGGGAAAAACCTGGTATCTCTTCTCCGTTCAGATAGGGACGAATGGCGCTGCGGCCGCCATCTGCCGCGATCAGACAATCGACCGTCAGCAGATCACCGTTTGCCATCCGGATCTCGACACTATCGTCGTCTTCCCGGATGTCCTGAACTTGGCTGTTCAAACGGATTTCCACGCCAGCCGCCTGGGCGGAGTTCAGCAGCAATTCAATCAGGTCCGCCCGGTGATAGTAATAAGTGGGACCTGCCGAAGGTTCCCGTATTCGGCTGATGAAGCGGCCGGTTTTGTAATCACGCAAAACCGTTCCATAGGACCGCTGGCCAGATTCGATGGCGCCACTCACCGCACCCAATGCTTTCAGCACCACCATGCCGTTGGCACTGATCTGCAACCCGGCCCCGACCTCGCTGATGTCGCTGGCCTGTTCAAGGACCACCACATCAGCTCCGGTCTGACGCAATGCGGTGGCAGCGGCAAGGCCGCCGATTCCCGCACCCACAACCGCGATTTTCAAACCCTGAGTATTCATGAATCAGACTTACCGCACAAAAAACGCCGGAGCCAATGGCCCCGGCGTTTTTGAATTGCAATATTCCGGCGGTTAATCGTCGCGGTGGACTTTTTCGCGGCGCTCGTGACGCTCTTGCGCCTCAAGCGTCATGGTCGCAATCGGACGCGCATCCAGTCGCTTAAGCGAGATCGGATCGCCCGTCATCTCGCAATACCCGTACTCGCCTTCGTCAATCCGGCGCAGTGCCGAGTCGATCTTAGCCACCAGCTTGCGCTGACGATCACGGGTACGCAGTTCCAGCGCGCGGTCGGTTTCCTCGCTTGCGCGGTCGGCGACATCAGGGATGTTACGCGTGTTGCCCTGCAACCCTTCGATGGTATCGCGGCTGCCTGCTAAAAGTTCATTCTTCCAATCGGTCAGCTTGCGTCGAAAATATTCAAGCTGGCGGTCGTTCATGAACGGTTCATCTTCGGCCGGTCGATAATCTTCCGGCAGAAAAACTTCCTGTTTCATTTGTGCTCCCTCGGTACGGCCAGAAACGTCGGTCGCGGTCGTTTCACCTGACATTTGGCACCCCCTCTGCGCAGCATTTATCCGACGGCGCAGGGAATGTCACTACACAAAACCCGGACTGCTGCGCCGTCATCATGTCAGTATCTAATAATGATACTTTGCAAGGGAAAACCTTGTTTTTCTGTGGAGTTTTCCGGGCCTTTTCCGGGCAGTTTGTTAACAGCGCAACTTTAGGATGAGGGCGAATCAATTCCCAGGCCTTCCCGGGCTGCAATTTTGCCTGCACGGACGCAGCGGCGCGGGTTGTCAAACCCGCCCGCCCTCTGTACCCCAAGGGGCGCAAATTCCGCCCATGACGGGCACGATACGACACGGGGGCCCAATGACCACACGTTTCCAAGGTACAGCCGAATATGTTGCCACAGACGACCTCAATATCGCCGTCAATGCCGCTGTGACCCTTGAACGCCCGTTGCTGGTCAAAGGTGAACCCGGTACTGGCAAGACCGAACTGGCCAAGCAGGTGGCCGGTGCGCTGGGTCTGAGAATGATCGAATGGAACATAAAGTCGACCACGCGCGCGCAACAGGGTCTGTATGAATACGATGCCGTCAGCCGCCTGCGCGACAGCCAGCTGGGCGAAGAGCGCGTGCACGACGTGTCGAACTACATCCGCAAGGGCAAGCTGTGGCAGGCATTCGAGACGGACGAAAAGGTCGTTCTGCTGATCGATGAGATCGACAAGGCCGATATCGAGTTTCCAAACGACCTGCTGCAGGAGCTCGACAAGATGGAGTTCCATGTCTACGAGACCGGAGAGACCATCCGCGCCAAAAACCGGCCGATCGCAATCATTACCTCGAACAACGAAAAAGAACTGCCCGACGCATTCCTGCGCCGCTGCTTCTTCCACTACATCCGCTTTCCGGATGAGGCCACGATGCGCCGGATCGTCGACGTGCACCACCCAGGCATCAAGGACGCGCTGCTGACCACGGCCCTGACCCAGTTCTACGAAATCCGCGAAACTCAGGGGTTGAAGAAAAAACCTTCGACCTCGGAAGTGCTGGACTGGCTCAAGCTACTTCTGGCCGAGGATCTGACAGCCGAAGACCTGAAGCGTGATGGTGTCAACGCTCTGCCCAAGCTGCATGGCGCACTGCTTAAGAACGAGCAGGACGTGCATTTGTTCGAACGCCTTGCTTTCATGGCGCGCAGCAAGCGGTAATTCCGCCGATATGGCTGAACATCGGGTGATCGCGGGTTGCCTTGGGTCCGACCGGATGTCAGCATAACTCCGGCCAGCCCCGGCGCATCGCGCCCCGAGACCGACATGAATTGACAGGATCTGCAACAGATGCCCGACGCCCCAACAGTTCGCCCCTTGCGTAACGAGGACCGGGATCAGTGGTCCGACATGTGGCGCGACTACCTGGCGTTCTACGAAACATCGGTTCCGGACGACGTCTATAACACGACCTTTTCCCGTCTTCTGGGAGATGACCCAAGTGATTTTTCCTGTTTCGTTGCCGAACTGGACGGGCAACTGATCGGGCTGACTCATTTCCTGTTTCACCGCCACGCCTGGAAGGTTGAACAGGTTTGCTATCTGCAGGATCTGTTCACACGCCCCGAAGCGCGCGGCACGGGTGTCGGGCGGGCACTAATCCAGGCGGTCTATGACGAGGCGGATCGCCAAGGTGCGCCGTCAGTCTACTGGTTGACCCAGGGTTTCAATCATACTGCCCGAAAACTCTACGACCGCATTGGAAAGCAGACTCCGTTTATCAGGTATCAGCGTCCATGATGCGATGGGTTGCTCTTTGTCTGGCGGCCGCATTGGCGGGCTGTGCGTCTGTCAAAACGACGGAACCCCCGACCCGGGTGCAAGCGGTGGAAAGCGTGCTGCCCCCGGCAAAGATGTTCACAAGATCTTATCCGATGCCGCCCGCGCGCTCGAACGGAAACATCGCTGCTGATTTTATGTCGCTGCATTTCGCACTGGAATCCGGCGCGGTTCTGCCCGTGTTCACGCGCTTTGAAGGTCCGGTCACTGTCCGATTGACCGGCACTCCGACCGCCAGCATGCAACGCGATCTGACCAGGTTGCTGACCCGCCTGCAACGTGAAGCCGGGATCGACATCCGTCAGATCAGGGACGGTCAGGCCAACATTACCATCGAGGCGGTCGGTCAGAAACAAATCCACAGCATCTTGCCCAATGCCGCCTGTTTTGTGGTGCCAAACGCATCCAGTTTTGAAGAATACCGCCGCGACCGGCGTAAACGCAAAAGCAACTGGACCGAATTGCGCAAGCGCGAACGTCTGGGGATTTTCATCCCATACGACGTTAGCCCACAGGAAATGCGCGACTGCCTTCACGAGGAACTGGCGCAAGCGCTGGGGCCGCTGAATGACCTGTACCACCTGCCGGATTCGGTTTTCAACGACGACAATATCCACACCGTCCTGACCGGCTTTGACATGCTGATCCTGCGCACCGCCTACGCGCCCGAACTGCGCAACGGCATGACCCCTGAACAGGTCGCGGCCGCCCTGCCCGGAGTTCTGAGCCGCCTAAACCCACGCGGTGACAGATTGCCGAAGCAACCCGTTTCGGAAACGCCGCGCGAGTGGATTGTTGCGATACAGAAGGCGCTTGGGCCGGGTCAGGGCTCGTCCAGACAGGTCCGGGCAGCCGAGAACGCAGCGCGGATCGGAAAAGCGCGCGGCTGGACAGATCATCGCCGCGCTTACCCACACTATCTGTTGGGCCGCATGGCCCAGTTCGATGACCCGCTGGAAGCGAAACGTCAGTACGACATTGCCATGCAATATCTGATGCAGACCCCCGGCACCGAAGTTCATAGGGCGCATGTCACCACACAGACCGCTGCCTATTCGCTGGCGCAAGGCAGAGGGCCGGAGGTTCTGCCTCAACTGGACAACGCGATTGATGTCATGACAAAGGCCGAAAACGCCTCGATCCTGGCCACGCTGCTGCTGTTGAAATCCGAAGCTCTCAATCAGGCCGGTCGCCCGGAACAGGCACGCGCCGTCAGGCTGGACAGTCTTGGGTGGGCAAGATACGGCTTCGGCTCGGATCTGGTAATGCGTTCCGTGACTCAGGAAGTCGCCGCGACGAACGCCAACACTGAAAACAACGGATGACGGGCGAATGGTAGTGGTTCTGGGCATGGCGGTTCTGGGCGCAATTCTGGGGGCGCTGACCGCGCGAAAACGCAATGGGTCCGGGGCGGACATTGCACAATACGCCGCCGGATACGGCATCGCGTTCGCACTGGCAGGTTTGGTGATGTCCCTGATCCTGGTTCGTCTGGTAGCCTGATCCGATGTTTCTGCCCTTCTTCGAAAACCTTCGCAAAGCAGGCATTCCGGTGTCTCTGCGCGAGTATCTGACGTTTCTGGAAGGGATGAAAAAAGGGCTGGCCACCTATGATGTTGAGGCCTTCTATTACCTCGCTCGTGTGTCGATGGTGAAGGACGAACGTAACATCGACAAATTCGACCGGGCCTTTGCCGCCAGCTTCGAAGGACTGAACGAGATCAGTTTCGATCAGGTGCTGGAGGCGGTCGATATCCCCGCCGACTGGCTTGCCAAGATGGCTGAAAAGCACCTTAGTGACGAGGAAAAGGCCGAAATCGAGGCTCTGGGCGGATTTGACAAGCTGATGGAGACGCTGCGCGAGCGTCTGAAAGAGCAGCAAGGCCGCCACCAGGGTGGCAACAAGTGGATCGGCACCGCCGGAACCTCGCCGTTCGGCGCCTATGGCTACAACCCCGAAGGCGTCCGGATCGGTCAAAAGGAAAGCCGCCATCAGCGCGCGGTCAAGGTCTGGGATAAGCGTGAATTCAGAAACTTAGACGACACAGTTGAACTTGGCACCCGCAACATCAAAGTGGCACTGAAACGCCTGCGTCGCTGGGCCCGTGAAGGGGCTGCCGAAGAACTGGATCTGGACGGAACCATCCGGGCCACGGCAGAACACGGCTATCTGGATGTCAAAACCCGGCCTGAACGTCACAACGCCGTAAAAGTGCTGCTGTTTCTGGACGTGGGCGGTTCGATGGACCCGCACATCAAGGTGGTCGAGGAGCTGTTCTCGGCCGCCCGGACCGAGTTCAAGCATCTTGAATATTACTATTTCCACAACTGCCTCTATGAAGGCGTCTGGCGCGACAATCGCCGTCGTTGGGATCAACAGACACCGACCCACGAAGTGCTGCGCACCTATGGTCCGGACTACAAGTGTATCTTTGTCGGCGACGCTTCGATGAGCCCTTACGAGATCGCCTATCCCGGTGGCGCGAACGAGCATTGGAACAAAGAAGCCGGTCAGGTCTGGCTGCAACGCGCGCGCGAGCAGTGGACGTCGAACCTGTGGATCAATCCGGTCCCCGAGAAATACTGGGAATACACTCACTCGATCGGAATGATCCGCGAGATTTTCGAGGATCGCATGGTGCCAATGACACTGGCTGGACTGGAGCAAGGGATGCGCGAACTGACGCGGTAACGCCAGGGGAGCCGGGCGCAAGGCGCACCATGTTATGATGTAACATTCTCACCATGTCGGAGAGGTACACGAAAATGATCATTCGCATCTTTCAGGTTGTAAAACGCCCTGGCAAAGAGGAAGAGTTTGGCAGGTTTTTCCATGAAACCGCTATTCCGCTTATGAAAAGCACCAGGGGAATCGTAAATGTGCTTCCCGGTGCGCCGCGGAAAGAGACCCCCAGAGAATTCAGTTTTGTCATGGTTTGGGAGAGTTTGGACGCCCTGAAAGCCTTTGTCGGGGAGGATTACGCCAGCCCGCATATCGACCCCGCCGAGGCTGAACTGGTCGAAAGCAGATTGATAAAGCATTACAATCTGGTCGAAACCTGAGTTCAAATGCCCAGATCAAAACAAGCGTTCAATCCGAGAATTCAGGTTGCCCTGACCGGCCTGCACGCCCATATCTGAACTATGCTTCGACTGACCCCGATCCTGCTGGCCATAGCCTATGCCGTTGTGATGTATCGCATCTCGGTCTGGCGCACGCATCGGGAACTGGATGCCAAATCGACCGAGCTGGCAGACCCGGCACTGAAGCGGATGACCGACCGGCTGGCTGTCGCTTTGAATGTGGATCGGGTGCCGGTCTATATTTACGAGATTGATCCGGTTAACGGGCTGGCCTCGCCGGATGGCCGCATCTTCATCACACGCGGCTTTTACCGGAAATTCGCAAACGGAGAGGTTTCCGCCGAAGAAATGGCCAGCGTCATCGCTCATGAGCTGGGCCATGTTGCGCTTGGACATGCAAGGCGGCGGATGATCGACTTTTCCGGGCAGAACGCTTTGCGCGCAGCGCTGATGCTGCTGCTGAACCGGTTCATTCCCTTCATCGGTGCCTGGATTGCCAATATGCTGACGCATCTGCTGGCATCGCGACTGTCGCGTGGCGATGAGTATGAGGCGGATGAGTATGCCGCTGCGCTTCTGACCAAGGCAGGGATCGGAATTGGCCCGCAGAAATCACTGTTTCACAAGCTGGAAGGCCTGACCCAGCAGCGCGCCGGTGTCGTTCCGGCCTGGTTGATGAGCCATCCGAAGACAGATGAGCGGATTGCGGCGCTGGAAGTCCTTGAACAGCGTTGGGGATCAAACGCATAGGGTCGGAACTTGGGGGCGCCGCCCCTTTCGCTCTCCGAGGGACTTTCAAACAGAAGTCGTATGCAGCGCTTTGCCCAGACGCGGCAGGCGGGCTTTTTTCATGAGCGCGCGCAAGGTCCATTGATCGCCGGACAGACGGTTGGCTTCGGCCAGAACGCGCGCGGCGTTTTGGGCCATTCCGTTGGGGTCGGTAGTCCAGAAACCATACAGAAATGTATCGGGGTCGACGCGGTCAAGTCCCTCTTCGGCCAGAAGGTTCCTTGGAAAATCCTTGGCGTTTACCGTGACAATCACATCAGCGGAACTGGCGATTGCTGTTGCCAGCACGTGGATGTCCGCAGCATCATGCAACCACAGACGGTTTTCGATACCCGGAGCCGCTGACTTTGCTGCGCCCGGCCATTGCGTCTGTGTCAAAGCGATTTCGGCGCGGGCCTGCATTTCACCGTCGGGGCCCAGCTTGCGCGCGGCACGGGCCCATTCCTCGAGGATACGGTCCGACCAGACAGGTGTGAAATGGCCCAGACGGGCCGCGCCCAGCAGCATCTCTCGCATCACCGTGGGGTAGATGACGCAGGTGTCCAGAACCGCCTTCACAACCGGAAGAACACCGCTTTTAGGTAGCCGCTTTCGGCCAGTTGCGGCAGCTGCGGGTGGTCGGAACCGGCGAAACCTGTGTGGATCAGTTGCGCCCGCCGCCCGGCCCGCCCGATCCCGCGGGCGGATGCGTCCCTGAAGCGGCCCAGATCCGCCGCGTGAGAACAGGAGCACAAGCCCAGATACCCGTCGGGTTTGACCAGCGGGGCGGCCAGACGCGCAATACGTTCATAGGCCCGCAAACCGGCATCAAGCGCTTGTTTCGAAGGTACAAATGCCGGGGGGTCGCAGACCACAACGTCAAAGCGGGCTCCTTCATCGCCCAACTGGGTCAAAACATCGAACGCATCACCCTGCCGCGTGCTGAAGCGGTCGGAAAAGCCCGAGGCCGCAGCCCCCTTGGTCGCCAGATCCAGCGCTGCCGCAGATCCATCCACGGATAGCGCACCAGCAGCGCCGCCCGCCAACATCGCCAGACCGAAGCCGCCCACATGGCTGAACACGTCCAGTACCTGAGCACCGGGGTGCACCAGTCTGGCGGCAAAGGCGTGATTTGGGCGCTGATCGTAGAACAGACCGGTTTTCTGGCCGCCCGTCAGATCGGCCATGTAGGTCGCGCCATTCATCGGAACGGGCAACGGAGCATCCGGGGCCGTACCGCGCAGGGTCATGTTCACATCATCCAGCCCTTCCAGCCCGCGCGTACGACCAGAGGCATTCTTGAGCACCGTGGAAACCCCGGTCACCTTGACCAGCGCATCGGTCAGCCTGTCCAGATGAGCTTCGGCCCAAGCGGCGTTGGGCTGGATCACGCAGGCGTCACCAAAACGATCGATGATGACACCGGGGAATCCGTCAGCCTCGGCATGCACGAGGCGGTAATAGGGTGCGTCGTACAAACGCTCGCGCATCTCCAGCGCCCGTGTCAGGCGAGTTTCGAACCACGCTGCATCAAGCCGTGCGTTCAGATCGCGATCGAGAACGCGGCACATGATTTTTGAATCCGGGTTGACCGCCACTAGCGCTATCGGCGCCCGTTTGTCATCTTCCAGAACGGCAAGCGAACCAGCCGGGATTTTTCGCGTGCGGCGGTCGGTGACGATGTCATTGGCATAAACCCAGGGAAAACCATGGCGCAGACCGCGCGCATTGGCCTTGGGTTTCAGACGGATGGAAGGGCGATCTGTTTCAGCAGGCTGGGTCATGACGCCCTCTTAGTGGCGAACGCGGGCCTGCGAAACCCCTTGTTTACCTGTCGCGCCCGCGCCAGCCGCCGCGCCGCTTCGGAGCCTGAGCGGTTTGAAGCCCCTCACGCAGCACCTTCGTCATAGGATGTTCAGCATTTTCAGTTGCATAAGCCGCGTGCAACTCGGTCAGGGCCTGCGTCTGATCACGATCCGCAGGCAAGCTGAGCGCCCAGTCCAGAAAGATACTGCGGCATTCGGGCAAAGTGATGCCGTCTATGCGATAGGCTTCGAGTATCAGACCCTTGTGATCGTTTGGATCAGAGTTTCGGCCCATCGTCTTCCCCTTGCATCACCATCCCGATCAGCCGGGCGGCCGTATCGTAGCTTTCCTGCAGCGCGTTCTGCAACTGGCTGACCTGGTCAAATCCGGTGGCCCGGCAAAGGAAGGCGGTGCCGCCTTCGCCGATCTGATCTGCCTCGATCACTTTGCCCGACAGCAGTCGCGCAGCGCATTGTACCGACCAGCATAGGTCGTAACAGTCCTTCAGGGATTGTGCCTGCGCGACATCCAGCAACCCGGCAGCGACCGCGCCATCCAGCCCGGAATGCACGTCGCGTTGAGGAATGCCGGCCAGCAACGCTCCGGTTTCGGCCATCAGTTCGATATCCATCATCCGCCCCGGGCCGTTCTTGGCATCCCAGATACCAGCCGGCGATTTTGCGGCGGCAAGCCGTTCCCGCATTTCGGCGACCTCCCGCAAGATCTTGTCCCGATCGCGCGGCTGCGCCATGAAATCTGCGCGGAAGGTTTCGATCGCATCGCCAAGGTCCGGGTCACCGCCCACGACGCGGGCACGGGTCAGCGCCAGATGTTCCCACACCCAGGCCTCATTTTTCTGGTAATTGGTAAAACTGGCCCAGCTTGTAGCCACCGGACCCTGATTGCCGGAGGGGCGCAGGCGCATGTCGACCTCGTAAAGCCGTCCTTGCGACATCGGTGCAGACAAGGCGGTGATCAGGGCCTGTGTAAATCGGGCAAAATACGGACGCGTGCCCAACGGACGCGGCCCGTCCGACATATCCTGATCCAGCGGATCATAGATGACAATCATGTCTAGATCGGATTGCGAGTTGATCTGCCCCGCCCCTAGCGAGCCCATGCCCAGAACCACGGCCCCGCGCCCCGGCGCCGGACCATGTTTGCGGGCAAACTGTTCGGCCACGCAGGGCAGGATTGCGGCGATCACGGCATGAGCCAGTTCGGCGTATTGCCGCCCGGCCTCTACACCGTCAATCAATCCGCGCAGGTGGTGTACACCGATGCGGAAATGCCATTCCTTGCACCAGCGCCGTGCCAGATCCAGCCGGGATTCATAATCGTCCTCACCAGACAACGCCTGCGTCAACTCAGCCTCAAGCGCGGCCTGCCCGGGCCAATCGGCAAAGAAACTGCCGCCAATAACGGCATCAAAAACCGAAGCGTTGCGCGACAGATGCGTGGCCAGTGCGTGCGAAGTACCGACAATATCGATCAGCAGGTCGATCAGTTGCGGGTTGGCTTCGAACAGGGAAAACAACTGAACCCCGGCGGGCAATCCGGCCAGAAACCCATCAAGCGCCTGCAACGCCTCGTCGGGCTGGGCTGTCTTGGCCAGACGCGAGAGCAATTCGGGCTTCAGGCGTTCGAATATCCGTGCGCCGCGCTGCGAGCGCAAAGCGGGGTAAGTCGGCCAGCGGGCTAAAACGTTCTTGTCAAATTCTACGCTTTCTACCGAGGTCGGCCGTTGGCCATGCCCCGGGGCGAAAAACCCTTCGGTCAGTTCATGTACTTCGGTCAGCCTGCGGGTCAGGTCCGATTGCAACGCGGCGCTGCTGATCCCCATCAGGCAGGCGACGCGTTCAATTCCGTCTTCGGATTTCGGAACCTTGTGGGTCTGGGCGTCGTGAATCATCTGGATGCGGTGCTCAACCTCGCGATGAGCACGGTAATGATCGCTGAGCTTTTCTGAAACGTCCTGCGGCACCCACCCCTTGTTCGCCAGCGCCGCCAACCCCGGAACCGTTGCGCGCAGCCGCAGATCCGGGTCGCGGCCACCCGCAATCAACTGGCGTGTCTGGGTGAAGAACTCGATTTCCCGAATGCCACCCTGCCCCAGTTTCATGTCATGGCCGGGAATGGTCAGCGTGCCGCCGGTCCCCTTGTTTTCCCGAATGCGCAAGCGCATGTCGTGGGCGTCCTGAATCGCTGCAAAGTCCAGATGGCGGCGCCAGACAAATGGGCGCAGCGCGTCAAGAAACCTGTCTCCGGCGGCAATATCGCCCGCGCAGGGGCGCGCCTTGATATAGGCGGCGCGTTCCCATGTGCGACCCAGGCTTTCATAGTACCGTTCAGCCGCTTCCATCGCCAAGCAAACCGGTGTTACGGCCGGGTCGGGACGCAGGCGCAGATCGGTGCGGAAGACATAGCCATCAGCGGTTTTCTCGCTCAGCGTGGCGCAGAAATTGCGGGTCGCGCGCACCATGCTTTGCCGCGCGTCATAGAAATCATCCGGTTCGAAACGTGTCTCGTCGAACAAGACGATCAGATCGATGTCCGAACTGTAATTCAGTTCGTGCGCACCCATCTTGCCCATAGCCAGGATGACCATTCCCGCAGCGTTTACAACATCTTCCTCGGTCATTCCCGGCAGTTTACCGCGTCTGATCAGAGCCGCGATTTCCGCCTTGGCGGCGACATCCGCTGCCAGCGCACCAAAATCGGTCAGCGCTGCGGTCACTTTTTCCAGAGGCCAGGCCCCGGACAGATCGGCAAGCGCGGTCAGCAAGGCCACGCGCCGCTTGGCCTGCCGCAGCCCCGGTTTCAACTGATCCGGCGGCAAAGCACGGGCGGTATCCATCACATCTGCCAGCGCCTGATCAGGGTGGTGCAATGCGCCCGACAGCCATTCGGCCTCTCGTTCAACAAGGCTTTTCAGATAAGGACTGGAACCGGCGGTTCCGGCGATCAGATCACCTTGTTCACTGGTCAGATCGGGCACCAACGCCCGCGTCTCGGCCCCCAAAACGGGATCATAGGCAAGCGGTGCGCGAATAATGGCAAGTGCATCTGTCATGCGCGCAGGTTGCGCATCACCGTTGAGCAACGTCAATGAGACAATCCGGTCACTCTCCGGTCAAAGGCGTGTCCTGACTGAAACTGTTCACCCAAACGCCGTGCCGCCTTTCCCAAAGAGATGAAATCAACATCGCCTCTTTCATCTTCGAATTCGGGCGCGTGTAGTCAGCGCGATAACTCAGCAATACGATGTCCTCCGTCAAAACCCGGAGCCTCGCATCGCCGAGTTCAAAACTGGCCATCGTCGGCGCATCCGCGAACTGCCCGACATGAGCGTCACGGTTCGCAAAGCCCGTTGGGTATACGCCTAAGAAATCCGGGCTCAGCAAGGCCCGGTCAGCCGTCGCGTCCCCCTCGACCAGCGCCGTCCAGACCTGGCGTTCAAGCGAAAGGATTTCTTTCAATGTCGGGGCGGATTTGTATTCGCGGTCATCCATAGCCGGAACCTGCGCGCGTGACGCCCCTGCGTCAACCGCAGTTGAGGAAATTGCCAAAATGTAAATCTTTTTCACATTGCCCCTTGCAACCCGGTTTTACCGCTCCCATCTTGGTGATGTGAAGACGATTTACATCAACCCCGGAGACCTGAAATGACCGCATTGTCCGACCACGCCACTCCCCAAAACCCGGGATGGCTGCACCGTTCCGAGGCCTGGCTTGACGACAAAGGCAAAGGCGCCTGGATCGCCGTCATGGTGCTTGGTTTCATCATTTTCTGGCCGATTGGCCTGGCCCTTCTGGCCTACATGATCTGGAGCAAACGTATGTTCAGCAAATCCTGCAGCCGCCGCAAAACCTGGCACAGCCACATGAGCGCCATGAAACCTTCGGGCAACAGCGCATTTGACGCCTACAAGGCCGACACGCTGGCCCGACTGGAGCGTGAACAGGCAGATTTCGAAGCATTTCTGCATCGCCTGCGCGAAGCCAAGGACAAGGCCGAATTCGACCAGTTCATGGATGAACGCGCCCGCGAAAACCATGATGAGCCGGAAAACGGCGAGCGCGCCTGATCCAGCCTTGCCCTGTCCCGTCATTCGGGACAGGGTACACCTGCATAACCTCCCGGAATTCCTTTGATGACCCACCTGCCCGATCCCGACCGCCAGCCTGAATTCTATCAGTCCGTGGCGACCAAACGCTTTGTCGCATGGCTTTTCGACATCGCCTTCATCTCGCTTCTTTGCATCGTCCCGGTCTTCCTGACATTTGGAATGGGCGTTTTCTTCCTGCCCCTGATCTACGGGATCATCAGCTTTGTGTACCGGGTTGTCACCATCTCTAACGGATCCGCGACGCTGGGAATGCGCTTCATGAACATTGAATTGCGCGATGCCTTCGGTGCCCGGATGGATACCGGCAAAGCACTGGCCCATACCGCCGGCTATTTTGTCAGCATGGCATTCTTCGTAATCCAGATCATCTCTGTCATCATGATGCTGACCAGTTCCCGCTGCCAGGGGCTGACCGACGCGTTCCTTGGAACCGTCATGATCAACCAGCGGGCATAAAAGAACCGACGCCTTGAATCACTTGGCGGCTCGCGGAAGCGTTGCTATCATCGCGTTGCGGGAAACACGGGACTTTCATGCGACACACGCTGCCAATAGCGCCACAATTCTATGTGACGGCACCACAGCCCTGTCCTTATCTTGAGGGCAGGATGGAGCGTAAATTGTTCACCGCCCTTCAGGGTGATGGCGCCGATCAGTTGAATAACTCGTTGTCCCAACAGGGTTTTCGCCGCTCCCAGAATGTACTCTATCGCCCGTCCTGCACGGACTGCGCCGCCTGCCTGTCCGCCCGGATCGACGTGTCGGCCTTTCAACCCAACAAAAGCCAGAGACGCGCCGCAAAACGCAATGAGGGTCTGGAGCGCCGCGCCAATTCCCCCTGGGCGACGGACGAACAGTACGAGCTGTTTCGCCGCTATCTCGATACCCGCCACGCCGATGGCGGTATGGCGGACATGGACGTTTTCGAGTTCGCCGCGATGATCGAGGAAACGCCGATCCGCAGTCGCGTGGTTGAATATGCTGACCCCAAAACCGGCAATCTGATCGCTGTCAGCCTGACAGATGTGCTCGATGACGGGCTCAGCATGGTCTATTCCTTTTACGACCCCGCCCAACCGTCCAATTCGCTTGGCACCTACATGATCCTCGATCATATCGATATCGCGCGCGAGGCCGGCCTGCCTTACGTGTACCTGGGTTATTGGGTTCCGGGCAGTCCCAAAATGGGATACAAGGCCCGGTTCTCGGGTCTGGAAGCGTATATTCAAAACGAATGGAAACCTATCCGGGATCCTGATGGCCTGCCTGACGCGCAGCATCATCCATTGTCTACAGCTCCGATTGCGGAACAAGTCGCCAATATTCAGCTGCCTGACCGCCACCCGACCAAAGGCTGAACAGCATCCATGCGCCAAAACCTGCACGCCGTCACGCTGGTGGTTCCGGATTACGACGAGGCGATTGCATTCTATACCGAAACACTGAATTTTGCGCTGTTGCAGGATATTGCGCTTGGCGAAGGCAAGCGATGGGTTCGTGTTGCGCCACCGGGTTCCGGAGGCGCATCGCTTTTGCTCGCACAGGCTGACGGTCCCGACCAAAAGGCCGCCATCGGCAATCAAACAGGCGGCCGTGTCGGCTTTTTTCTGGAAACTGACAACTTCCAACGGGACCACGCCGCAATGCGTGAAAACGGTGTCCATTTCGAAGAAGACCCCCGCCACGAACCCTATGGCACCGTCGCCGTCTGGTGCGATCCGTTCGGCAATCGCTGGGACCTGATCCAGTTCACCTGATCCGTATCTTCATCTGGCTGAAAATATCCCGGGGATGAACTGGCCAAAGGCCAGGAAGGGGCTGGCCCCTTCCTACCAAGTTCAAAGCAAAGGGGGCCCGAAGGCCCCCTTTTCATTTTGTCAGTCTTTGATCAGTTCGGGATCAGATCCGGCACAATGGTTACAATCGATGGGAAGAACCACAGGATTCCGATGCCCACGACCTGAATCAGGACAAACGGAACGATCCCACGATAGATATGACCTGTTGTCACCTCTTTGGGCGCGACGCCCCTCAGGTAGAACAGCGCAAACCCAAATGGCGGTGTCAGGAACGAGGTCTGCAGGTTCACCGCCACCATGATCGTCACCCATTTCGGATCGAACGACCCGCCATAGATCACAGGTCCCACGATCGGGATCACGATGTAGATGATTTCCAGGAAATCCAGCACGAACCCAAGGATGAACAGCACCAGCATCACGATCAGGAAGACTGTGAACTCGTTGTCGAAACTCTTGAGGAATTGCTGGATATAGTGCTCGCCCCCGAACGAGATCACCACCAGGTTCAGCAATTGCGAGCCGATCAGGATCGTGAACACCATCGAGGTCACTTTTGCGGTTTCCCGCACCACAGGTGTCAGAACACCGCTGGAGAACAACACCCAGCATCCGAACAGCAACCCGAACAAGGCGAAAAGATAGGTACCGTAGGCCAGGAAGAAGGCGACCCAGGTCTCAGCGGTGACACCGCCCTGATTGATCCTAAGGTCGAAATTCACCCCAAGCAGCAAGCAGATGATCACGGCAAAGGTCGACCAGATGATGATATTGCCCGACCGTTCCTGATCCTTCAGCTTGCGGTATGCAGCCAGCATGATCGCACCACCGGCGCCCAGCGCGGCTGCCGGTGTCGGGTTGGTCACACCACCAAGGATCGAGCCGAGAACGGCGATGATCAGAACCAGCGGCGGGAACACCACGCGGATCAGATCATTGGTCGCACAGCGCGCGGCGGCCTCCTTGCAGCCATAGATGGCCAGCGCAAAAGGCAATGCCAACAGCACGAACGTGGCCCCTGACGTGGTCGTTGGCGCAACCAGCAGCACATCGACCAGCAGCATCAGCAACAAGCCAATCCCACCCACGATCAAGGGCTGCACGGGACGGGACGGCGCGATGCCGCGGCCCAGCACCAGCGTCAGGCCCAACAGTACCACGACAATCGCAACGCCGGTTCCGATTGGCGCTGCGGCAGCGATCTTGGCTTCCTGCGCGGCGGCCAGCTCTTCTTCGCTCAGCCGCTGCGCCTCGGACACGCCACCGGCAGCGTCAATCGCCTCTTGCTCGGCGACAGCCTGATCCCATGCTTCCTGGCCATGCAAATCGATCATCGACGCCTGACATTCGGCCGACACGCTGGTCCGCAGCGAAGCGCCCTGCCCGATATCCGAAAACCCGGAGACAGTGATATTCTGGCTTCCGATAACGCCAACACTGCTCAGCAGGAAAGCACCGGCGATCAATGCCACCGGAGCACCCAACAGCCATGTCAGACCCTCGGCGCGCGTGATTGGTTCACCGCCACCGCCGGACATCTCGACCGCGGGCGCCTTTTCCGGGTTGAGCAGAGCGTAGCCAAAGGCATAAAGCGCGTAGAGCAACGCGAGCATGATACCCGGCAGCAATGCCGCCTGAAACAGCGTACCCACCGAAACCACAGCAGGCTCACCCAGGTAGGTCAGCGCGTCGGTACACCCGGCCTCAACCGCCCGGGTTTCCTGTGCGGTGGAATACAGATCACCCGCCAGCGTTCCCAGCAGAACGATCACGATGGAGGGCGGAATGATCTGCCCCAGCGTTCCCGAGGCAGCGATCACACCTGTCGCAAGTTCCGGCGAGTAGTTGTTGCGCAGCATAGTGGGCAACGCCAGCAGACCCATGGTCACTACGGTCGCGCCCACGATACCGGTCGAGGCAGCCAGAAACGCGCCCACAACCACGATCGAAACGGCCAGACCACCGGGCAGCGGGCCGAAGACACGAGCCATTGTGGTCAGCAGGTCGTTCGCGATTTTCGAGCGTTCCAGGGTGATGCCCATCAGCACGAACATCAAAACGGCCAGAAGGGTTTCAATCGACTGCCCCGCCAGAACACGCTCGTTCATCCGGTTCACGATGAAGGATACGTTCCGGTCCAGCGCTGTTTCCCACCCTGCGGTAAAGACCGGTTCTGCGATTCTCGGCAAGTCCGGATATCGAAACACCGAGATCACATCTGGTTTGACACCCGAATTCACGACGTCCCGATAGGCTTGTGACCCGGTGTCGATTGCCTGATGGACCAGCAAACCGGCGCTGTCCAGAGCCGCGATGATCCCGAACGAGATCACCCCGGCCCCACCAATGGCGAAGGCCACCGGAAAGCCGCTCAGAATGCCTCCGAAAAGGCAGAAGAATACGATAATGAGGCCTATCTCGACGCCATCAAGTCCGAATAGCATTGTCTTGGTCTCCGTCCTTAATGTGCGCCTTCGTAGGCTTCTTCACCCTCACCAAGGCTGTCCTTGTCGAGGTATTTTCCTTCGCTTTCCGGCCCTTCCACAAATTCCAGGTAAGATCGGTACAGGAATGCAATCGCGTGCAGAAACACCATTGCAGCAAAGGCAATCAGCAGAATTTTGAACAGGAAGTAGCCGTTGAAACCATTGGGGCTGAAACCGATGGTTTCGACGTTCCAGCGCATCGCGCGGGATTTCATGACCAGCCTGTCCAGCGTGTCACTGGCCGACGGTTTCGGCACGATCAGGTGCCGCCACATGAAATACCAGCCGTACATCCAGGTCAGTACCGCCACTGGCATCATGAACAGGACCGACCCCAACATGTCGACTACACGCTTGGCCCGGTAACTGATCCCGGCATAAATCAGGTCAACGCGCACATGACCGCCCTGCACAAATGTGTAGGTGCAGCACAGGCATACGACCATGGCGTTGTAAAGTTTAAGCTCTTCAGCATACCAACTGATGTCCATCTGGATCGGAATACCGAAACCAAATGCCATGTCGGGACGCGCGAACACGCGCTGCATGAAAACGATGACGATCTGCTGGATGACCATCAGCAGACCGGCCCAGGCAAAGAACCGGCCAGTGGTGTTGGCGAACCCTTCGAGACCGCGCACCATCCCCCACATAAAGTTCCTGAAATACAGCCCAACGGCCGTCAGAACTAGAAAGATGGTGAAAACCACAAAGAAGAACTCGACCGACCCGCCGTAGTAGACAAAGCGCATGATCGCCTCTTTGTCCGACCAGTTCAGCCAGAGCTGCGGATGCGTGATGGCGTATCCGAAATTATAGAAGGCTTCGGCAATGTTCTGAATGAACCACACCAGTCCATTCCACAGGGCGCCGAAGAACGAGATACCGTTTTCGTCCTGCATGTTGTCCCCAGGTCGCGTCAGTTGCACTTGTTATTATAGCCGGTTTGAAATCACCGTGCATGTGCAACAGGAAAGGTTCCCCCGCGTGTGCGGGGGAACCATGTGAGTGTGAGCCGGATGTTAGCCGCGGACGCGGTCGCGCTGCGAGGTGTAGACGCCCGACGACAGGTTGAGCCATGCCGAAGACGCGGTCGACGAAGCAACCGCGCTGTCGTGGATCTTCTTGAACAGCTCGTCGCCCATGTTCTCGTCCAGCACTTCCTGGCTGGCTTGGCCAAATGCATCCCAGACGCTGTCAGGGAATTCCATGACCTTGACGCCACCCGACTGCAGACGCTGCAGTGCTGCACCGTTGTTGGCCAGGAACTGCGACAGGTTCCACTGGTGACATTCGCCTGCAGCGATCTCGATGATCTTCTGCTGGGCGGGTGTCAGGCTTTCGAACACGTCGCGGTTGGTTGCCAGCGACAGGCCCGCATTCGGTTCATGGAAGCCGGCGGTGTAGTAAACCTTGGTGATTTCCTGGAAACCGGCCTTTTCGTCGGCCCACGGACCGATCCACTCGGTTCCGTCAATCGCGCCCGAGGACAGCGCCTGATACACTTCCGAACCCGGAATGTTCTGAACCGAAGCGCCCAGTTTACCCAGTGCTTTACCGCCCAGACCCGGCATGCGGAACTTCAGACCGTTGAAATCTTCGGGGCTGTTGATCTCTTTCGAGAACCAGCCGCCCGCCTGTGCACCGGTGTTACCGGCCAGGAACGACTTCAGACCAAAGATCTGACCCAGTTCGTCATGCAGTTCCATGCCGCCATCCTGGTAGTACCAGTTCACCATTTCCTGCGCGGTCATGCCGAACGGAACAGCGGTAAAGAAGGCATAGCCCGGGTGCTGACCAACGAAATAGTAGTCAGCGGCGTGGTACATGTCAGCCTGACCTGACGATACCGCGTCAAACACCTCGAACGCGCCAACCAGTTCGCCTGCAGCTTTGATGTCAACGGTCAGATTGCCATCCGACATGGCCGTGATGCTGTCGGCGCAACGCTGGGCGCTGTCGAAAACACCAGCAAGACCACGACCCCACGAAGTCACCATGGTCAGCGTGCGCTTGCCCTGCGCGTAAGCCGGTGCCGCCAGCGTGGTGGCTGCAGCTGCCGAGCCGCCCAGTGCAGATGTTTTCAGAAATGAACGACGATCCATATGAGTGTTCCTCCCCTACATATTCAAAAACCCGGCGACAGCCGGGTCAGTCGTTTTCGGTGCGCGTCAGCCTAAATGTCGTCGCGGGAATGTGAATACCAAGTACTACGTAGACGATCAGTTTTTTTCATCTTGCCAGACGCAAATACCGTGCTTATCAGGCCCGTTCCGCTGAATTTCCGCCAAATCTGTTTTTCCGTCCCCGCAATCCTTTTGCTTTTCCGGCCGGGCTTGCGTATCGATTCGAACATGGCAGGGCTTCGACATCTGGTCTCACTCACCTATGCGCAAAAGCTGTCGCTTGTTGCGGCAATACCTTTGGTTTTGGCAGTGGCCGCGATTGCTTTGGTCGTTGCTTATGAATCGCGCGCAACTGCCGAAAGCGAGATACAGGCGCTTGAGCGGCGCCTGATCGAGGCCAAAAAGGAAGAACTGCGCAACTACGTCACACAGGCCCGCAACGGATTTGCCTACATCTATGGTCGCGCCGAGCCTGATGATGACACGGCCAAAAGTCTTGTGACGCAAATCCTGGCAGCCATGATCTATGGCAAGGACGGGTTCTTCTTTGTTTATGACTATGACGGCAACAACCTGGTCAGTCCGCGCCAGACCGAGTTCATCAACCGCAACTGGGTCGGCCTGACCGACAGTGACGGCACCCCTGTCGTGGATGAATTCATCCGCATGGCCCGCCAGGGCGCAGGCTGGCACAGTTTCATGTGGCAAAAGCCCTCGACCGGGGAAGAGGCGCAGATGATAGCCTATGTGGTCGGATTGCAGGACTGGCGCTGGGTCGTCGGCACCGGCGTTTTTATCGATGACATCGTCGCCACGGTCGCCAACGCAAGGGCCGAGGTCGAAGCGCGGGTGCGACGAACATTCATGTATATCGGCGGTATTGTTCTGGCGGCGGTACTGATCGTGTTCGCATCGGGCATGTTGCTAAATTTCCGCGAGCGGCGGCTGGCGGACGCCAAGCTGAAAGAGCTGACCCAACGCGTGTTTGACGCGCAAGAGGAAGAACGGGGCCGCGTGGCGCGCGAGTTGCATGACGGGATCAGCCAGATTCTGGTCGGTGTTCGATACGCGCTGGACAATGCGCGCCGACGTCTGCTTCGCGGTGATGATGACGGTGCCCGGGATCCGCTCGACAAGGGGATCGACAACCTGGGCTCTGCCATCACCGAAGTCCGCCGCATCAGCCGGGACCTGCGTCCCGGAGTACTGGACGATCTGGGCCTTGGCCCTGCCCTCAAGGCGCTGACCGACGATTTTGCCGAGCGCACCGGGATTGAAACCGAATTCACCACAGTCGTTTTCCGAAATCGACTGGATCAGGACAGCAAGATCGCGCTCTACCGTATCGCACAGGAGGCACTGACCAACATCGAACGTCACTCCGGGGCGACCCGTGTTACAATCGACCTGCGCGGGCACAAGAAGGGTGCGACCATGCGCATCACCGACAATGGCTGCGGCCTTCGCACCGGGCCGGACCAGTCCAGTGCCGGGATTGGATTGCGTAATATGCAGGAGCGTATCGAACAGCTTGACGGATCGCTGCGCATTCTGTCATCACGCGGCGCGCAAAGCGGAACCGTAATAGACGTCGACCTGCCCCTCAGCCACCTCTTGTCCCCTCAGGACGACGCGACACCGAACCGAAAGGCCGGGACATGACCGAGCAAACAATCCGAGTCCTTATCGTTGATGACCATCCCATGGTCGCCGAAGGCATCCAGTCCATCCTCGAAAGCTATGACGGGATCGAAGTCGTCGGAACCCTCGGCAGCGGGCAGGACGCAGTGGATCAGGCTGCGCGGTTGAACCCGGACGTTGTTCTGATGGATCTCAACATGCCGGGCATGGGCGGGCTCAGCGCCACTGAAATCATTCTGGAACGCCTGCCCGACATTCGTATCCTGATCCTGTCCATGCATGACAGCCCCGAGTACATTTCGACCGCCCTGAGTCATGGCGCGAAAGGATACATCCTAAAAGACGTCCCGACCGATGAGATAAAACATGCCATCGACGCGGTGATGAAGGGCGAACAATATCTGTGCACCGGGGCCAGCGGGTCGCTGAAACCAAAAGGCGACAACGCACGCGAAGCGCTGACCGGGCGGGAACAGACGATCCTGCTGGAACTTGCGCAAGGTAAATCGAACAAGGACGTCGCGCATGCGCTGGATATTTCCGTGCGCACCGTCGAAACGCACCGCAAGAACATCAAGCGCAAACTCGGCATCTCATCAACTGCCGGCCTGACCCGTTATGCGCTGGAACATGGCATGTTGCAGGGGACAAGCCCCGGGTTTTGATACGCGCTTGCAGCGCAGCGCTGCCCGGCCCAACCAGAGCGGATACGCCAAAGGCGTATTGACGATCGGCGGGAGGGTTTATCCCTGCGGTCTCTCTCTGATGTCCTCACCAAAGAAAACCAGTGTCCCGTCTTCATCTATCCCGTGGAATTCGCGCTGCTCATAGGGCTGGTCAAACGGTGGGCGCACGCGGCCCGCTGGCAGGTCAGCCAATCCCGCACGCAGGCTTTCGAACAGATCGTCGATGCCCTCGACATCGATGTAAAAGGACTGATCATCGCACAAAGGGCGGCCATCATCGCGTGGCGGGCATTGCAAAAGACGGATCGCGACGGCTCCGTGCCTCAGGAAGGCATAATTGTCCTACCTGAAATTGCAGGTAAACCCAAGCCGTTCGGTGTAGAAGCGGATCTGGGCATCTAATGAGGAACACAGAACAAACGGTGTCAGTTGCAAAATTCGTGGCATGAGGCTCCCTTCGGCCGATTGATCACGGGTTCTCACATCCCGATATGGGGTCAATCCAGCAACTGATCTCGCCGGTTCCCTTCTCGTTCATAGTGATGTGGCAATACGCGACCGTAAAGTTGCCGGGTCCGCTCGACACCGCCGCACATCCCTGCCGTCTCGACAAACGAGAATATCCCGACGTAGCGGTTGCGCGGTCCCTTGACCGGAGCAACCCGATGCAGCGCATACCGCCCCTTGAATATCTGCAGATCCCCCGGCTGAAGTTCCAGTTCACGTACCTGCGCCCGGTTGCCATCCAGTATCGAGGCCACCTGGCTGAAATTCTCGTCTTCTGCCGTGCGCAAATTGGGCACATATTCAAATGTGCCGCCGGTTTCACCGTTCTGGATGGCAAGCGTAACGGTGAAATTGTTGGTATCGAAGTGCCACGGAAAGCCCTGCCCCTCCTCGACCACGTTGATAATCACGTCCGCCAGGGGATCGTCATAACGGAAAAACCGGTCCTCGGACTCGTCAAGCGCATCCCGCACGAACGGCATGAAGCCTTCATATTCGTAAATCCGGCGCAAGGGGCCGGAATCCGGGAAATTGTCCGCCGGAACAAACGCGTTTGATCGGTCATAGAAACGTCGTATCGGATGGCCGATCCCGAACCGGGGATCGTCCTTGGTGAAATAGGCGTTTGTCCGGTTGAACGAGCGATGTGCCTGGGGGGCGACCGCATCGGCTTCGCGCACCAGCAGGTCCAGCCCCGCCTGATGCACAAACCCGGGCAAAACCGCGCATCCGTCCCTGTCCAGATCCCGCCGCAGATCGGCGATCATCTGATCATAGGCGCGCGAGTCCGGCCGGTCGATCGGATACCGTCCCAGATCCACCAAATCCTGTAGCATGGTTCGCCTCCTGAAACTGTTGACCCAGGTTCAGCGTGACCCAGTCAATTGCACCTCTCATGTCAATTTCAGACATGGGGCTGACGCAATTAGACCACTGCTGACATGGCAAGGATTGACCCCAACCGGCCCAATTTCACGGAAATTCCGGGCATGCGGCAATCTGCGCAACAAAATGTCGCAAAAACCCTGCCCTGAGATAGAAAATTGGCACAATTGCCTGTTGACGCCCCTTCCCCCCGCTCATAATGTCCCCCCACGCAAAGAAGGAGCCTCTGGCGATGAAAACGCTAGTCGTAATCGTAGGAACCACGCGCATGGGCCGGTAACGGTAAACCATAATCGAACCCATGCGCCTCCGAAAATCTCGGGGGCTTTTTTTTGTCAAACGCAAGACACATGTCGCGAACGGAGCAAAGCAGATGACACGTGAGATGACCGGCGCAAAGATGGTGGTTCAGGCCCTCAAGGATCAGGGCGTGGACACAGTATTCGGATACCCCGGCGGCGCCGTGCTACCGATCTATGATGAGATCTTTCTGCAAAACGACATTCGCCACATCCTGGTACGTCACGAACAGGGCGCGGTTCATGCAGCCGAAGGCTATGCCCGCTCGACCGGGAAGCCCGGCGTTGCGCTGGTGACGTCCGGCCCCGGTGCCACAAACGCGGTAACGGGTCTGACGGATGCATTGCTGGACTCGATCCCGATCGTCGTTCTGACCGGTCAGGTTCCCACATTCATGATCGGCTCGGACGCCTTTCAGGAGGCCGACACCGTTGGCATTACCCGCCCATGCACCAAGCACAACTGGCTGGTCAAGGACACGGATTCTCTGGCCGCGACCATGCACGAGGCCTTTCATGTCGCCAAATCGGGCCGCCCCGGTCCGGTGCTGATCGACATCCCGAAGGATGTGCAGTTCGCCTCGGGCGAATACAGCCCGCCCAAGCCCTCGACTTCGCATTACCAACCGGTGCTGAAAGGTGATCTGGAAGAGATCACCGAACTTGTCGCGGCAATGGAAACCGCGAAAAAGCCCGTGTTCTATACCGGCGGCGGCGTGATTAACTCGGGCCCTGCCGCCAGCCAATTGCTGCGCGAACTGGTGGATGCGACGGGCTTTCCGATCACCTCGACCCTGATGGGTTTGGGTGCCTATCCGGCGTCGGGTAAGAACTGGCTGGGTATGCTGGGCATGCATGGTCTTTATGAAGCCAATCTGGCGATGCACGATTGCGATCTGATGATCAATATCGGCGCGCGGTTCGACGACCGGATTACCGGTCGGATCGATGCGTTCTCGCCCAAGTCGAAAAAAGCCCATATCGACATTGATCCTTCGTCGATCAACAAGGTGATCCGTGTGGACATCCCGATTGTTGGCGACGTCGCCCATGTTCTTGAGGACATTCTGAAAGTCTGGAAAGCCCGCGGGCGCAAAACCAATGCCGCTGCCGTCAAGAAATGGCAGGCTCAGGTCGATGAGTGGCGCAAGGTCAACTGCCTCGCCTATACCAACAGCGAAAAGACCATCAAGCCGCAATACGCGCTGCAACGGCTGGAAGAAATGACGAAGGACCACGACCGTTACATCACAACCGAAGTGGGCCAGCATCAGATGTGGGCCGCGCAGTATCTTGGGTTCGAAGACCCCAACCGCTGGATGACCTCAGGTGGCCTGGGCACGATGGGCTACGGCTTCCCCGCCTCCATCGGCGTACAGATGGCGCATCCCGACGCGCTGGTCATCAACGTTGCCGGAGAGGCATCCTGGTTGATGAACATGCAGGAAATGGGCACCGCAGCGCAGTATCGTCTGCCGGTGAAACAGTTCATCCTGAACAACGAACGTCTTGGCATGGTACGTCAGTGGCAGGAATTGCTGCATGGCGAACGCTATTCCCATTCGTGGTCCGAAGCGCTGCCCGATTTCGTCAAGCTCGCCGAGGCGTTCGGAGCCAAGGGTATCCTGTGCACTGACCCGGCCGATCTGGATGATGCGATCATGGAGATGATCAACTATGACGGCCCGGTGATCTTCGACTGTCTGGTTGAAAAGCACGAGAACTGCTTCCCCATGATCCCGTCGGGCAAGGCGCACAATGAGATGCTGCTGGGCGAGGCCGAAACGCAGGGCGTCATCGACTCCAAAGGCTCGGTTCTGGTCTGACAAAAATCGACAAATTTTGTCGGGCGCCTCTTGTGCCCGGCACTATGTGATGACGAAAGGGACATAAATGTCTGCCCTACATATCAAAAAAGGCGCGAACCGCCATTCGGCCTATAACCTACGCCCGACTTTCTCGGACGTGCAGGAACAGCATACGATCGCCGTTTTGGTCGAGAACGAACCGGGTGTTCTGGCCCGCGTGATCGGACTGTTCTCGGGCCGCGGTTACAACATCGAAAGCCTGACAGTGGCCGAGGTGGATCATACCGGCCATCTCAGCCGTATCACCATCGTCACCACCGGCACGCCGCAGGTGATCGAGCAGATCAAGGCGCAGCTGGGTCGGATCGTTACCGTCCATGACGTGCATGACCTGACCGTCGAAGGTCCCTCGGTCGAGCGTGAACTGGCGATCATCAAGGTTGTGGGCGAAGGCGACAAGCGGGTCGAAGCGCTGCGTCTGGCGGACATCTTCCGTGCCAACGTGGTCGACAGCACGCTGAATTCCTTCATATTCGAGATCACCGGCGCCCCGGACAAGATCGACGCCTTCGCCGATCTGATGCGTCCTCTGGGCCTTTTGGAGATCGCCCGTACTGGCGTTGCCGCCCTGCTGCGCGGCGACTGACCTGAAAACTCCGCTCCGGACTCAAGATCATTGCCTCCGGGGCGGGCCAGCCGGCCTTGGTTAGCACTGGATTGACTGAGACGCCCACGTCGGTGCGGGTGCGGTGCAATTGTCATACGCCTCGGAAATCAAGAATAAGACCACTCAATTGGCGATTTAGCCTATTGCGTTTATTCCTTTGGGCGTTAGCCTCTACACGCAACGAGACGTGACCACACGTCCGTCAGGTGTTTAGTCACGATTTCAGAGGCAGCGCGCCATATGAGCCGCACGTGTCCTTGTTTCCAAAAAGAATATGTGAGTTCCGGGACGAGAATGACGAATGACTTCCGCAGCCCTGCTGAATTGCGCAGAATGTTCGGCGCAAATCTGAGATTGCTGTCTCACCAGTACCCTTCAGTCTCAGAGCTTTGCCGCCAGCTTGGTATCAACCGGACGCAGTACAACAGATATCTTGGCGGCGAGAGCTTTCCCAGGCCCGACGTACTGGACCGCATTTGCCGCTTTTTCAAAGTCGACGCCCGTATCCTGCTGAAACCACTGGACGAGATCGCCCAGCCTTTCCGCCACCCGGCTGCCTCGGCCCTGACCGAGTTCCTGGGTTCTGGCCCGAATACCTTGCCCGAGACCCTGTTTCCTGCCGGATTCTACTATGCGACGGAAACGGCGCTGGACAGCCACACCGCGCTGCGGCATCGGTTGTTCTACGCCCGCAGACTGCCGCAATGTACGCTTGTGCGCAGCTACGAGCCTCGTCCCACCATGCCCGAGGCCCCGCCCAAAGAGCGTGAGGTTCAGGGCATTGCCGCCTGCGCTGGTCGTCAGATCTATATCCTGATGTCACAGCGAGACGCGCAAAACAGCCGGATGTTCCTGATCTCTCATCATTACGGAGATCAGGCCGGTCAACTGCGGGGCGTGGCAATCAGGTTGTCGGACACATCCACGGACCCCAGCGGGACACAGCGGATCATGTTGCGGCATCTGGGATCGGATCGGTCCGCTGTCTTCGGCGCGGCAAGGCCGCGCGCGCGCCTGGCTCTGATCCTGTACTCGGAACAAGCCCCCCTGCCTTACTCGGAAACAGCATTCTGTTCCTGCGTGATCAGCCGGTACAGATGCCAACTGGCGTGCCCCAGTAACGGCAACACAAGAAACAACCCAAGAAACCAAGGCAACATCGCCACAAAGGTCAGAACCGCAATGAACATTCCCCATCCAATCATGACCGGGAAGTTGTCACGGACATAGCCGAAGCTGGCGATCATGGCGGTTACGAAATCCAGTTCGCGATCCAGCAGCATCGGAATCGAAAGTACGGTGATCATATACAGCACGGTCGCGAATATTGCGCCAACGATCGAGCCGATGGCCAGCATCGCCAATCCGTTCGCAGTCAAAAACACCTCAATCGAGGAAGAGACATTCGTCATGGTGGAAAGCCCCATGAACAAAGCGAAAATCATGTGCCCCAGAAAGAACCAGAACAGGAACATCACCACGATGATCGCACAGATTGAGGGCAACTGGCGGCGGCCCTGCTGCAGCACCACGCCAAAAATCGACCCGAAATCCAGCGGTTCTCCCTGCTCAAGCCGATGGGATACTTCGTAAAGTCCAACCGCCGCAAATGGCCCAAGCAGCGGGAAACCGATCGCGGCAAGAACAAGCCAGTAGGTGGTTCCTGTTTTCAAAGTGACCCATGCCATTGCCCACCCGGCCAACACGTAGAATCCCGCGAACAGAAACCCGAATACCGGCGCCTGACGATAATCGGCCCATGCCTGACGAATAGCCTGCCGCAGCATCGCCGTATCGGCCTGCTGCATTGTCGGAACGCCAAAGGGTTTTTCCATGTCTGTCTCTCCTCCCCAGCGACCCTATTGCAGGGCCGGTCGTTTTTGGGGCCAGCCGGTTGCATCGTGATAGCTTGCCCCGATGGACAAAAGCTTTGCATCAGCGCCGCGCGGCCCGAAAATCTGCATTCCCATTGGCAGACCGTTCTCTCCAAAACCCACAGGAACCGACAGGCAGGGCAACCCGATCAGGCTGACCGGTGTGACGACCTGCATCCAGCGGTGATAGGTGTCCATCGCCTGCCCGTCTATTTCGGTCGGATACGCAGTTTCGACGGCAAAAGGCCACACTTGAGCCGTTGGCAGCACCAGCGCATCATACGTCTCAAACAAACGGGCGGCACATCGATACCACTCGGATCGCAGAACGCTGGCGTGATGCACGTCCATCGCACTTAGCGCCAGTCCCCGATCCAGCTCCCATTGTGCGGTATCCTTCAGCACGTCCCGATGCTCGGACAGTTCCAAAAGCCCAGCCGCAACGCTCCAGGATCGCAGTGTAATCCAGCTGTCCCAGATCTGGCTTGCGTCAAAAGGCGGTTTTGTTTCTTCGACCTCGGCCCCCAAATCCGAAAACACGGTCAGCGCGGACCGGCACAGATCGGCGATCCCGGTTTCGAACGGAAAGGCACCGCCCCAGTCACCCAGCCAGCCAACACGCAAACCGGTGAGATCAACCGGCTGCAAAGGTGATACAGCTCCACCATCAACAGACAATGGCTGACGTGCATCCGGACCTGCTATGACGTCCAGCAAAATACCCAAATCTTGCGGGCTGCGGGCCATGGGGCCCAATGTCGAAAGCTGATGCAGAAAACCGTCTCCGATCGGTTCACTCGGAACCCGGCCCCAGCTTGGCCGGAACCCGTATACATTGTTCCAGGCCGCCGGGTTGCGAAGGCTGCCCATCATGTCCGAGCCATCCGCCAAGGCCACCATACCCGTTGCCAGCGCCACCGCCGCGCCACCGGACGAACCGCCGCAGGTTCGGGCGGGGTCGTACGGGTTGCGCGTGGCGCCATACACCGGATTGAACGTATGCGATCCCAGCCCGAACTCGGGTGTATTTGTTTTGCCGATCAGAATGGCACCGGCGGCCCGCAATCTTTCTGCGATCAGATCGTCCCGCTCGGGCACGTTGTTTCGGTAAATTGGCGATCCATGCGACGACACAATCCCGGCCACATTGACCAGATCCTTGACCGCCATGGGCAGTCCATGCAGCGGGCCGCGCCCGGGACCGGCATCCAGCGCCTCAGCCTCGGACATCAACTCATCCTCATCGCGCAGGGCGACGATGGCGTTGACCTCTCCATTAACGCTGGCAATCCGATGCAAGGTTTCGCGCATCAACTCAGCAGCCGTCAATTGCCCCGAGGACAGCGCAGACAGCAATGCAACGGCGGAAGTTTGGCTCAGATCCATGGGAGTTCATCAGCTCAGATACAACGTGGTCGCCACCAGCCTAGCCGGGGCAACCTGCCAATTAAACCCACTGTTTACATGTATCTTTTCGGGACCCCCAGGCACCCCGGAGGATCCGCTTCATCTGGCCAAAAGTATCCCGGGGGAGTCGCGGCCCACCGCGACGGGCAGAGCCCCCTTGTGATCAGCTGTCGCCCTGCGCTTCGGACCGGCTTTTACCGGCAACGTTCTGGGCCAGCGTTGCTGCCATAAACCCATCCAGATCACCATCCAGAACCCCTTTGGTGTCCGAGGTTTCGTGATTGGTCCGCAAGTCCTTGACCATCTGATAAGGCTGCAACACGTAAGACCGGATCTGATTGCCCCACCCGGCATCGCCCTTGGCTTCGTGCGCCGCGTTGATATCGGCGTTGCGACGGTCCAGTTCCTGCTGGTACAGGCGCGATTTCAGCGCCTTCATGGCGATGTCACGGTTCTGATGCTGCGACTTCTCGGACGAGGTCACTACGATGCCCGTGGGGATGTGCGTAATCCGAACCGCCGAGTCCGTGGTGTTCACGTGCTGACCACCGGCACCCGAAGAGCGGTAAGTATCGATGCGGATGTCCGACGGGTTCACCTCGATCTCGATGTTGTCGTCAACCACCGGATAGACCCAGACGGAGCTGAACGACGTGTGCCGCTTGGCCGCCGAGTCATAGGGCGAGATGCGCACAAGCCGGTGCACCCCGCTTTCCGATTTCAGCCAGCCATAGGCGTTGTGGCCAGATATCTTGTAAGCGGCAGACTTTATCCCCGCCTCTTCACCCGCGGTCTCGGACTGCAATTCGACCGTATAGCCCTTTTTCTCGGCCCAGCGCACATACATCCGCGCCAGCATCGAGGCCCAGTCACAACTTTCGGTGCCCCCCGCGCCCGAGTTGATCTCAAGGAACGTGTCATTGCCGTCTGCCTCGCCATCCAGCAGGGCCTCAAGCTCTTTCTTGGCGGCCTTGGCCTTCAGTTTCCTGATAGCGTCCTCGGCGTCGGCAACGACTTCTTCGTCCTCTTCCATCTCGCCCAGTTCGATCAGTTCGACATTGTCACTCAGGTCGGTCTTGATCGACTCGTAGGTTTCGATGGCATCGACCAGCATCTGGCGTTCGCGCATCAGCTTCTGAGCGTTCTCCGGGTTGTCCCACAGGTTCGGGTCTTCGACGCGTGCGTTGAATTCCTCAAGCCGGTGCGGCGCCGTTTCGTAATCCATGCGCTTCGCCAGCAGCTCCAGCGACTTTTCTATTTCCGCCACAATATTCTGGGTTTCGGCGCGCATGGTTTTGTCCCAACTTGCTCAATCAGGCCTGCGTGATAGCAAGAGGCGAGAGCCACCACAAGACAAGTGAGATGCGAATGAAGGATGCGTCGGGCGAGTTTTTGACAGTTGGGACCTGACACGCATCGTGTTGCTTGCGGACACGGGGCTGGCCCAAGATCTGTTAAGCAGTCAGCACACGCACGACCCGCTTCACGGCGATCTGCATACCGACAACGTGCTACTATCGGATCCCGGTCCTCGGGTTATAGATGCCAAGGGATATCTGGGGGATGCTACTTTCGAACTGGCAAACGCTCTGCGACATCCGAAAGGCATGCCGGAACTTGTACGCGAGCCTTCGCAAATCAACCACTGCCTGTGGCTCTATTCGGACGCATTGGGCGTACCATGCAAACGGCTTGCCAAATGGGCTGCTGCCAAATGTGCGCTATCGATCTGCTGGCGGTCTTGTGAACAGATTACCGATGACCGCGAACTGACCTGTTGAACCTATTCCTACAAGTTGCGGACTAGTACAGTCCGCCCCCCTGCAGATCACCCTGGCTTGCGTTGGGTCCGACCGTAACTGTGCTTCCGGTGGAAGTTGTCACCTGCCGACCCGATCCGCTGACTTCTTCGAACAGTGGCAAATCGGATCCCATGGCAAAGCCGCCATCGAAAATCCGGTCTATGAAGCCATCGACACCGTCGCGGAAATACTCGGCAACCACATATTCCCCGACCGCATCCTCTGGCAGGCGCGCCCCGCTGAAACGGTCAATCTTGATGAAGTGCCCGCCTGGCGGAACTTCGAACGGACCGCCGCCATATTTCTCGACCGCCTTTTCCATGAAACTTTGGAATACTGGCCCGCACATCGTACCGCCATAGGCGCCACTGCCCATCGGACGAGGCCGGTCGTAGCCGATATAGCAGCCGGCCACGATGTTCGAGGTGAAGCCGATAAACCAGGCGTCCTTGGATTCGTTGGTGGTGCCGGTCTTGCCGGCAGTCGGCACCGGCAGGTTGACAACACGCGACGCGGTGCCGCGATCAACCACGCCTTTCATCATAGACGTCAATTGATAGGCGGTGATGGCATCCATAACCTGTTCGCGGTCGGTCACGATCTGCGGCGACTCATCCGGTTCCAGCCAGGTTGAGTTGCAGTCCAGACACTGGCGGTCATCATGCCGGTAGATCGTCTTTCCGAACCGGTCCTGGATACGGTCGACCAGAGTGGGTTCGACCCGCTCGCCGCCGTTCGCGAACATCGCATAGGCGGCGACCATTTTGTACAGCGTCGTTTCTTCCGATCCCAGCGAGTTCGCAAGGAACGCGCCCATTCGGTCATAAACACCAAACCGTTCGGCATATCCCGCAACCACCGGCATCGTCACCTCCTGGGCCAGACGGATGGTCATGAGGTTCCGCGACTGTTCGATCCCGGTGCGCAGCGGTGTTGGCCCGTAGAATTTGTTCGACGAGTTCTTGGGCCGCCAGAGACCCTGCGGCGTGTTCACCTCAATCGGGGCGTCCACAACGATGGTGGCGGGACTGTAACCACTGTCCAGCGCAGCGGCATAGACGAAAGGCTTAAAGCTGGACCCCGGCTGACGCTGAGCTTGCGTGGCACGGTTAAACACCGAATCCTGATACGAGAACCCGCCCTGCATCGCCAGAACACGGCCCGAGTTCACATCCATCGCGACGAAACCGCCCTGCACCTCAGGCACTTGGCGGGCAGACCACTGCCCTTCTTCCCCGGCCATCACCAGAATGACATCGCCGCGCTTGAAATTGTCCTTGAAACTGCCCTGCATCCATTTGATGTCTTCGCGTGGAATGGTTCCGTCTGCCGGACCGTTTTCGATACCCACGGTCAGCGACTGATCGGCCACATTCATCACAACAGCCGGATACCATTGGGTCGGCAATTCGACATCGCGCGGAATTTCCATGATGGCCAGCGCCTCGCGCCACTGGGCTTCCTCGGCCAGTTTTTCTTCCGGGATCACCTCACCCGTACCGCGCCATTTCCCGCGCGAGCGGTCGTATTTCTGCAGGGCCGTGCGCAGGGCCTTGGCAGCTTCGACCTGCATTTCCTCGTCCACCGACGCACGCACCGTGAAGCCGCCGGTAAAAAATTCACCCTCGCCGAAATCTTCGCTTAGCTGGCGGCGGATTTCGTCGGTGAAATAGTCACGGGGCGGCAATGCCGTGCGGAAGCTTTCAAAGTCACCGTTCTGTACCGAGCGCAAAGGCATGTTGACCTCGGCCTCATAGGTAGCCCGGTCAATGTAGCCGTTCTGGTTCATTTCCCGCAGCACGTAGTCGCGACGCGCCAGCAAGCGTTCCTTTTGCAAAACCGGATGGTAGTTTGACGGCGCCTTCGGCATGGCAGCCAACATGGCGGCCTCATGCGGGGCCAGTTCCTGCAGCGTCTTGTTGAAATACGTCTGTGCTGCTGCCGTCACACCGTAAGAGTTCTGGCCCAAAAAGATCTCGTTCATGTAAAGTTCGAGGATCTGTTCCTTGTCCAGAGTGTCTTCAAGCCGGGTCGCAAGGATGATTTCCTTGATCTTGCGTTCGGCCTGCCGGTCGCCGGACAACAGAAAGTTCTTCATGACCTGCTGCGTGATGGTCGACGCGCCGCGCACGTTTTCACCTTTGGATTTCACCGCTTCGACACCCGCAGCAATTATCCCGCGCGGGTCATAGCCCTGATGGGTGTAGAAATTCTTGTCTTCCGCCGAAATAAAGGCCTGCTTCACCAGATCCGGGATTTCCTCGGACGGTGTGAACAGGCGGCGTTCCTGGGCGAATTCGTCGATCAGCTGCCCTTTACCGGAATATATCCTGCTGATCGTGGGCGGCTTGTACTGCGCCAGTGATTCATGACTGGGCAGGTCGCGCCCATACATCCAGAAGACCGCACCGATGACCAGTGCCGCCATGAAGATACCCAGGGTCACGAGGCTGAAGATCGCCCCGAAAAACGAAAGAATGAACCGGATCACTGTACTGCCTTTTACTCGCGGTGCGGCCTATATAGTGTCGGCCCCACGCCAGGTCAAAACACCATGGCGTATTCTAGCCTGTTTGCGACGCTGGGTCACTGGCCAATCAATGAGCGTCTGATCACATCCTGCTGCCGCCAGTTTTCCAGACCGTTGTAAATCCCACGCGCCATTTGCGCGCGCCAATCGGAATTTTGCAGGTTTTTCAGGTCTCTGGGGCTGGAAAGAAAACCCAGTTCGACCAGCACCGAGGGAATATCCGCCGCCTTGAGAACCGAGAAAGAGGCCGTACGGACGGGCCGCCGGTTCATCGGACCACCTTGCTGCGCCATGCCATTGGCCAAAGCCCGCGCCAATGCGTTGGTGCGCGGTCTGGTTTCCTGACGGGCCATGTCCAGCAAAACATCCGCAACCTGATCGTCGGCCCCGTTCAGATCCACCCCCGAGAGCAGGTCGCCCCGGTCGTGACGTTCCGCAAGTTTCTGGCTGGCAACATCCGATGCGTCAGTTGACAGGGTATACACGGCCGCACCATGCGCCTGCCCGTCCGACAGGGAATCCGCGTGCAGCGAGATGAACACATCGGCACCGGCCCGATGCGCCAGCGCAATTCGCCGCTCCAGCGAAACAAACTGGTCCTCGACGCGGGTCAAAACCACTTCATACCCACCTGAACGCAGCAATAGCTCTTTCAGTTCGCGCGCAAAGGTCAGCATCAGGGTTTTTTCATCGGTCCCGCCAACCTCGGCCCCCGGGTCGATGCCGCCATGTCCAGGGTCCAGCATGACGCGAATGGGTCCGTCGGGATCACGCGGCGCCGCCGGAAGTGGGGCGGTCGCTTCCGGCAAATCCCAACCGGGAACCTGAGGAGCACCGGCGCTGGCATTGAATACGTCGAACTCGACCCCCTTGAGCATAAGGGACAACACCGCAGTGCCTGTTATTTGATCCAGCTTCAACTGCGCCGTATCGACACCCATCGGCGCACCAAGTTCCAGAACCAGACGGGACCAGCCGGGGACGTAAGTACCGAACTGCACCTCACTGATCCGTTCGGATTGCAGGAATTCACTGCTGATCAGACCGGTCCAGTCGACCTCACGGAAGTCAAGAACCATGCGATACGGATCCCGCAAAGTGAAAACGCGGTAAGGCACGCCCTGGCTCAGCCCGATATCCACCTTCACGCCGGTTCGGCCGACATCCGTGATACGGCTTATGTCCGGCTGCACGCGCGCAAGGGCGCTGAAATCCTGCGCTGCGACAGCGCCCGTCAGCGCCCAGATCAGCGCGAAGGCAAAGAAAAGTCTGCTCATGGCCTCAAGTTTTCCCGAGATCGTGTTGCGCAGACCCTACTGTACCAGCGCCGGTTTGTGAACGGGTTACACTGCCTGCGGGATGGCCCCTCGTGCCGCCATGAAGCTGCGCAGCCGCTGCAACCCTTCCTGTATGTCCGCCGTCGAGCGGGCATAGGAAAATCGAAGGGTCTTGTGGCCGCGTTCGGGATCGAAATCCAGCCCCGGCGTCACCGCCACACCGGCGTGTTCCAAAATCTCAGCCGCGAAGGCGCGGCTGTCCTGCGTCAAGTTCGATACATCGGCATAAACGTAGAAAGCACCGTCCGGCGGTGCGATATTGGTAAATCCGGCTTTGGGCAGCCCGTCCAGCATGAGGGCTCGGTTTTGCCGGTAGACGTCCAGATTGGCTTGCAGTTCGTCCTCGCAATCCATCGCGGCCAGCGCCGCGACCTGGCTGGCGTGTGGGGCGCAGATGAACATGTTCTGAGCGATCCGCTCGACCACGCGCACCTGGTCCTCGGGCACCACCATCCATCCGACGCGCCAGCCGGTCATCGAGAAATACTTGGAGAACGAGTTGATGACGTAGCATTCGTCCGTCAGTTCCAGCGCGGTGACGGCTTTGGCCTCGTATTCCAGGCCGTGGTAGATTTCGTCGCTGATGAATGACGCGTTCTGTCCATGGGCCGCATCAATCAGCGCGGCCATAGCCGGTCGATCCAGCATGGTACCGGTCGGGTTCGCCGGGGACGCCACCATCAGACCTTGCAGATCAAGCCCCGCGAAATCCGCCGGGACGGGTTGCAGGCGGTTTTCCGGCGCGGTCGGCAGATCGACCGGAACCAGCCCAAGCGCCCTGAGGATCTGCCGGTAAGAAGGATAGCCCGGTGCGCCGATACCGACCCGATCGCCGCTGTCGAAAAGCGCGGTGAACGCCAGCAGAAACCCACCGGAAGATCCGGGCGTAATCACCACCCGGTCAGGGTTCAGATCGACATTGTACCACTCGCCATACATTTGTGCGATCCGTTGCCGCAGCGCCGGCAGGCCCAGCGAAACGGTATAGCCCAGCGGCGACTGACCCATGGCCGACGCCAAAGCCTCGACCGCGCCTTTGGGGGCACCGGTCCCAGGCTGCCCGACTTCCATGTGGATGATATGGCGTCCTCCTTCCTCGGCGCGGCGCGCGGCTTCCATCACATCCATCACGATGAAGGGATCGACCCCGGATCGGGTTGAGTTTCTCATGGCCATCTCCCATGTTGCGGCCATGGCTTTTGAACGCGTATCCAGGCTGGCGTCAATCCCGGCCATGTTACTGATCGCGGTGACATGGACAACGGGCGCTGTTCCTGCCAAGTCGCAGGGCCTGATCCGCGATCCTGACATCGAACACGGATTGCGGGAACTGGCGTTTCCGGTGCTGCGGGCGGCTGGACTGAACACGAACAGGGTGCGGATTCTGGTGGTCCACGACAAGACGTTCAACGCCTTCGTCATCGACTACAACGCCATCTACGTGAACTACGGGCTGATCCTGACTGTCGACAGCCCCGAGATGCTGCAGGCTGTCATCGCGCATGAGGCCGCACATATCGCAAATGGCCATCTGGCCAGACGTGTGGAAAACCTGCGCGCCGCAAAGCGCAATGCTTCTCTGGGAACCGCTTTGGCGCTGATTGTCGCCGCGGCGGGCGGTGGCGAAGCAGCGGGCGGCATCGCTGCCGGGACCTCCGGTTCGGCCCTGCGCAGCTTTCTGGGGCATACACGCGCTGAAGAGGCATCGGCAGACCGCAGCGCGGCGGGTTATCTGCGATGGGCGGGCATCTCACCAAAGGGCATGGTGGCCCTGCATCGCAAGTTTGCAGGCCAGGAACTGCTGAGCGAGGCAAATCAGGATCCTTATACACGGTCCCACCCTACCAGCCGGGAACGCCTGCGCGCGGCCGAGGCGTTTCTTGACGAGTTCGGAGACAACTCGACCCACAACGCCAATGCCGACTACTGGTTTGCCCGCGTAAAGGGCAAGCTGTCTGCGTTTCTGCGATCGCCTACGTGGACAATGCGACGCGCGCGCGAGGAAAGCGCGGAGGATATTCGCCTGATGCGCCAGGCAGCAGCGCACCACCAGAACCGAGATCTTGGCGCGGCGCGCGCGGCGATTGACGGGGCACTGGCCATTCGCCCTGACGATCCGTACTACTACGAACTCAAGGGGCAGATATTGCTGGAAAACAGGCAGATGGATCAGGCTGTTGCCGCCTACGGCCGTGCTGTTGAAATGGCCCCGAACGACTCACTTATCCTCGCCGGGTACGGGCGTGCGCTGCTGGCGCAAGGGCAAACCGAGAACGCCCTGCAAGCGCTTGAAAAAGCCCGCGCGCGCGATTATCGAAACGGTCGGCTGATGCAGGATCTGGGGGTTGCCTATTCTCAGGTCGGCAACAACGGAATGGCCGCGGTTGTGACAGCGGAACGATATGCCCTGCAAGGTCGCATGGCCGATGCAGGCATCCACGCAAAACGGGCCATAAGGCAATTGCCCGAAGGGTCTCCGGGGTGGCAAAGGGCGCAGGATGTGCTGATAGCCTCGGAACAGGTAGAAAAGAAAAGGAAACGCAGATGATCCTCAGACATGCAGCCATGGCCCTTGTTGGGCTGTCCCTGATCACCGGACCGGTGCAGGCACTGGACCTGAACGACATGAGCGACGCCGAAAAGGCCGAGTTCGGTACACAGGTTCGCGAATACCTGCTGCAAAACCCCGAGGTGATCCTCGAGGCGATCAACATTCTGGAGCAGCGCAACGCCGCCGCCGAGGCCGTGGCTGACCAGGAACTGGTCGCCGCCAATGCCGAGGAACTGTTCAATGACGGCTATAGCTGGGTGGGCGGAAACCCCGATGGCGACATCACTCTGGTCGAGTTCATGGACTATCGCTGCGGATATTGCCGCCGTGCGGTCCCTGAAGTGGACGCTCTGCTGGCGGAAGACGGGAACATCCGGCTGATCATCAAGGAATTCCCAATCCTTGGCGAAGCTTCGATGATATCGTCGCGCTTTGCCGTGGCGACCAAACATGTAGCAGGTGCAGATGCCTACAAGCAGGTGCACGATGCACTGCTTGAATTCACAGGCGAACCCAACGAAGTCACGCTGCGTCGTCTCTCGGATGGTCTGGGTCTTGAAACCGACGACATCATCGCCGCCATGGACAGTGACGCGGTTTCCAAAGAGATCGCCCAAACCCGAGAACTGGCGCAACGCATGCGGATTTCCGGCACCCCGTCGTTCGTGCTGGGTACTGAACTTCTGCGCGGCTACCTGCCTGCCGACCAGATGCAACAGATTGCGGACGGTGTTCGGGCCGAAAAAGGGTAACGATTCCGGGATTACCCTTTGATGTTCATTGAAAAATAGGCCGCTTCGCGCGGCCTTTTTTACTTTTTCCCGGTGTTTTCGAAGTTTGCAAAGCCTTCGGCGAAGTCGGGGTGCCATCGGGACAAGGGCGGACGGTTCTGGGTGATATCCTCGACATTCCACGCGATCCGGCGCGCGTCGCGTGTTTGGTCCACGTCATTGTCCGGGCAAAGGATGTAGAAATCCCCGTCCGCCATACGATGGATGAAATGATCTACCGTTTGCTCGCTTGTCCAGGCCCCGGCAGGCTTTTCCGGCAGAAAGGCGGCGATCATCCCGGTGTAGGTAAAGCCCGGAACGAACAGATGCACCGATATCGGTGCGCCCGCCTCGCGCAACTCATGCGCCAACTGCTCGCTCAGCACTTTCACGGCGGCCTTGCTCACATTGTAGCCGGGATTGCCGGGCGGAGTCGTGATGCCCTGCTTTGATCCGGTATTGATCACGACTGCCGGCCGGTCCGCCTCGATCATGCGGGGCAGAAAGGCCTGAACGCCGCGCAACACGCCCAGAAAGTTGATTTCCAGCAGTTTCAGCCAGTTCGCCATCTCCGACCACGCTTTGGTCGGCAGACCGACCCCGGCATTGTTCATGAGAACTGCAACCGGACCGGTTGCAAAGGCCTTTTCGGCCAGTGCGTCGATGTCTTCCTGTTTGGAGACATCTGTGGCAACACCAATGACCTGCGCACCTTCAGCAGCGTTGGCACTGACCTCGGCCACGGCCTCGTTCAGCTTGTCCCCCGGCAAATCCGCCAGAATGACACTAAGCCCGCTTTGCGCAAACCTAAGGGCCGCAACGCGCCCTACACCGCTGGCCGCCCCTGTAACAACGGCGACACCGCCTTGTTCAATTGCCTTTTTATACATCGCTGACCTCTGGTTTACTCGGCGGCCTCCTGCGCGGCATCCAACTCAGCCGCCTTCTTCTCGACCTGTTCAACAATATGGTCGATCATCTGATCGTTCGACATCTTGTGGCTGGCCTTGCCGGCCAGATAGACCATGCCCGAGCCTGCCCCGCCGCCGGTAAAGCCGACATCGGTCATCAGCGCCTCTCCGGGGCCGTTCACGACACACCCGATGATGGAAAGGCTCATCGGGGTCTTGATGTGTTCAAGACGCTGTTCCAGCGCTTCGACTGTCTTGATCACGTCGAACCCCTGGCGCGCGCAGGACGGGCATGAGATGATGTTCACCCCACGATGGCGCAGGCCCAGCGATTTCAGGATTTCGTATCCTACCTTCACCTCTTCGACTGGGTCGGCGGACAGGCTGACGCGGATCGTGTCACCAATACCCATCCACAGCAAGTTGCCCAGACCGATTGCGGATTTGATTGTACCCGAGACAAGTCCGCCAGCTTCGGTGATCCCCAGATGGATCGGGGCGTCCGTTGCTTCGGCAATGCCCTGATAGGCCGCTGCGGACAGGAACACGTCGCTGGCCTTTACGCTGATCTTGAAATCGTGAAAATCATTGTCCTGCAGGATGCGGATATGCTCCAGCCCGCTTTCGACCATCGCCTCGGGGCACGGCTCGCCGTATTTTTCAAGCAGGTGCTTTTCCAGGCTACCTGCGTTCACGCCGATCCGGATCGAACAATTGTGGTCGCGCGCGGCCTTGATTACTTCTTTCACCCGTTTCTCGTCGCCGATATTGCCGGGGTTGATCCGCAGGCAGGCAGCGCCGGCTTCAGCGGCTTCGATGCCGCGGCGGTAATGAAAGTGGATATCGGCCACAATCGGTACCGGGCTTTCGCGCACAATCTCTTTCAGCGCTTTCGAAGACGCCTCATCCGGGACCGACACCCGCACGATGTCCGCGCCGGCCTCGGCTGCGGCTTGCACCTGTGCCACAGTGGCCGCCACATCCGTTGTCAGGGTGTTCGTCATCGTCTGAACCGCGATCGGTGCATCACCACCTACGGCGACATCTCCGACCATGATCTGACGGGATTTGCGGCGGTAGATGTTACGCCACGGACGAACGTGATTGAGCGACATGAGGACGGGTCCAGAACAGCCAGAGTTGCGACTTTAGATAGTCCGGCAACGGGGCTATCGCAATGGCAAGATCACTCGGACGGGGTTTCCGCCGCCTGCGTCTGCAACTCGGCGACCAGTTGCTTGAGCGCACTGTTTTGTTCTGCCTCAAGGTCGGCAACCTGGAACCGCTCGGCCACCGCGTCTTTCGACAGCACGACACCCTTGGTGACTGTACCGGGTGCCCCAACAGGACCAAAGTGTTCACCGTTCATCGAGAAGTAAACCGCGCCCGATGCCCCTGCCCGCAATTGAGGCGGTTCTTCGGTCAGCGGCACTTCGAATGTACTGCCTTTTTCGACCGTGCCCAGCGTCCCTTCGAACAGAATGCTGCCATCCGCCGCCGTGATCCGCATCCAGGATGGGTTTACAGCTACGATCTTGAGGGTAGTGTCGATCTGTTCGACCACCTGCGGCAGCGAGGGGCGTTCGACAGTGTGAACTTCGGCCAGCTGAATTTCGGGCAGCTCCGGCGGCCGGAAGGCGCCCACTTCCCGCGGATCAAGGGTCGAAATCGGTGCGTCACGCGCGACCAGAACCGGAACGTCCAAAGCCTGCGGGCGATAAAGGCGGTCCAGTGCCTCGGCGCTGGGTGTCTCCAGTGCCGCCACTTCCTGAACATCTTCTTTCGAACGCGCGGCATCCAAGGGATCAAGGTCGGACAGAACCACCGGTGCCTGTTCGACCGGGCTGACCTGAACCTGCTGAATCCTATTCAGAACCGACCAGCCGCCATATCCAATGCCGCAGATGACAGCCACAAGAACCAGTGAAGATCCTATGGCGCGCGGCTTGATCTGACTTACGAACGATTCCCTGCCGGGCAGATACGGTGTGTTCGGAGAAATAAACGGGTCACGGCCCATCGGTCCCCGGGATGGCAGATTGCCTGTACCCTTGCGGATGACCGAAGCTTCGGCCGACATGCCGTGCGCAACCTCGAACCCGCTTTCCTGGCAGAACGCGGCGAAGGTATCATCCGGGTTCATACCCAGATAACGCGCGTAAGAACGCACATACCCGGCGATAAAGCCGGGCGTGTCGAAGGCGTCAGGGTCGGCGTTTTCTATCGCAGCGATGTAGTTGGCTTTGATCCGCAACTCGCGCTGAACATCCAGAAGCGACTTGCCCATTGTGGCGCGTTCGCCACGCATCACATCACCCAGCCGAACCTCGTAATCGTCAAAACCCTTCGGTCTGACGTCGGTATCCTGTTCGGAATCGCGCTGAGATCTGCGCCCAATCATTCCTGCTGCCCCATTCTGCCTTCGCGTGTGTTTCACGCTAACGGCGAATCATCCCCAAAACGATTCGTCCGATGCTTTTGTTGCCGTTAGATTAACACGCGTCAAACACGTTGCACACTTTGGTGTTAGATTAACCCGCAAGTTCGGCGCGATTTAGCGCACAATGTGACCAAAGTTCGTCCATAGCGTGTACAAGGCGGTCCATTTCGTTCGGACCATGCACTGGAGAAGGGGTAAACCGAAGGCGCTCGGTTCCACGGGGGACAGTTGGGAAATTGATTGGCTGCACATAAATGCCGTAATCGTCCAACAGCATATCGCTCAGCTTTTTCGTGTGTACCGGATTTCCGACAATCACCGGAACAATGTGACTGCCGTGATCGATCAATGGCAGACCAAGCCCCTTAAGCCGCAGCTTGAGGATACTTGCCTGCGTCTGATGCTGTTCGCGCAGTTCGGGCGCACGCTTGAGATAAGCGACCGACGCCGCCGCCCCGGCTGCAACCGCAGGCGGCAGAGAGGTGGTGAAGATGAAGCCCGGCGCATAAGAACGCACGGCATCGCACATTTTTGCGCTGGCGGCGATATACCCACCCATCACACCATAAGCCTTGGCGAGCGTTCCATTGATAATATCGATGCGATGCGCCAGGCGATCACGTTCGGTCACGCCCCCGCCGCGCGTGCCGTACATGCCAACCGCGTGCACTTCGTCGATATAGGTCAGCGTGCCGAATTCATCGGCCAGATCGCAGATTTCTTCGATGGGGCCAAAATCGCCGTCCATTGAATAAACGGATTCGAACGCAATCAGCTTGGGCGCGGCCGGGTCGTCAGCCTCCAGCAGCTCACGCAGATGTGCGACGTCGTTGTGACGGAAGATCCGCTTGGCCCCGCCGTTGCGGCGCACGCCTTCGATCATCGATGCATGGTTCAGCGCATCGGAATAGATGATCAGACCGGGGAACAGTTTCGGCAGCGTGCTGAGCGTCGCATCGTTGGCGATATAAGCACTGGTAAACAGCAGCGCAGCTTCCTTGCCGTGCAGGTCAGCCAGTTCAGCTTCCAGCCGTTTGTGGTAAACGGTCGTGCCTGAAATGTTGCGCGTTCCGCCCGAGCCTGCTCCGGCGGCATCCACCGCCTCGTGCATGGCGTCCAGAACGACCGGGTGCTGGCCCATCCCCAGATAATCGTTGCCGCACCAAACAGTGATGTTTTGCTGCGAGCCATCCGGGCAAGTGCGTATAGCATGGGGAAAATGGCCCTTGCGACGCTCGATGTCGATAAAGGTCCGGTAGCGCCCTTCTTCATGTAGCCTGGCAATCGCTGAATCGAGCTGAGCTGTATAATCCACCGGTCTCTCCTTGCACCCCGATCTGGTCGTCCACAACCGGGTAACTTACTTTATCAACTGGCACCTTTTCAGGCCATAGCGGCCAGGTTCCCTACCCCGTCTGCCTATCCGTGTTGCGGGGCGGGCCACTTTGATTTGCATCAACTATCCCCTATCACAACGGCAGACAAGTAAAGTTACGGCCATCAGACGCGAGGAAACGACGCAGGCCGCCGTGTTTGGCACTTCGATTTCATCAGTATAGACCAAATTCCCGTCGATACACACTGGACGGCGCGGCCAGCACTGGTAGGCTCCGCGCAAATTCACAACCATTCAGGAGAAAGCAATGTCGCTTGACGCTGTTCTGAGCAGGATCGACGACGATCTGACCACTTCTATCGACCGTCTGATGGAGTTTCTTCGCATCTCCTCGATCTCGACAGACCCGGCCTTCAAGGAAAAGGTCGATCAGGCGGCAGACTGGCTGGTATCCGATCTGCAAAGTATCGGTATCGACGCCGAAAAACGCGTGACACCTGGTCACCCCATGGTTGTCGGTCATGTTGGTGACGACCATTACGCCCCGCATGTTCTTTTCTATGGTCACTATGATGTGCAGCCGGTCGACCCGCTAAACCTCTGGAACCGCGATCCCTTCGACCCGGCGCTGGAAGACACCGAACATGGTCAGGTCATTCGCGGGCGCGGCTCTTCGGACGACAAGGGCCAGTTGATGACCTTTGTCGAAGCTTGCCGCGCCTGGAAAGCGGTTCACGGGAACCTGCCCTGCCGCATAACATTCTTTTTCGAGGGTGAAGAGGAGTCCGGATCGCCATCGCTGGTGCCGTTCCTTGAGGCCAACAAAAAGGAATTGCAGGCCGATCTGGCCCTGGTTTGCGACACATCCATGGTATCGCGCGGTGTGCCTTCGATTGCATCGCAGCTGCGCGGAATGCTGAAAGACGAATTCACCATCGTCGGCCCCCGCATCGATCTGCACTCGGGCCACTATGGCGGCCCGGGCCTGAATCCTTTGCGGGAGTTGTCGAAAATCGTCGCCTCCTTCTATGACGATGAAACCGGACGCGTTGCGGTTGATGGCTTCTATCAAGGCGTCCACGAAGTTCCCGCCGAACAGTTACGCCAGTGGGAGGGCTGCGGATTTGACGAAGCCGAATACCTGAACTCGGTCGGGTACACACAGCCGCACGGTGAAAAGGGTTATTCCACGCTGGAACAGCAATGGGCGCGCCCCACGCTTGAGGTGAACGGGTTGTGGGGGGGCTACAACGGCGCGGGATCGAAAACCGTTATCCCGTCCGAGGCACACTGCAAAATCACCTGCCGTCTGGTGGGCGACATGGACCCGGACGCGTTGCGCAACAAAATCCGCAAACATGTCGAGGACCGCCTGTCACCCGATGCCAAAGTAGTTTGGGACAGCGATCTGGAGGGGTCCCCCGCTTCGGTCATGAACCTTGACCGCCCTGAGTTCGAAGCGGCGCGCGGCGCGCTTTCGGATGAATGGGATCGAGAAGCAGTCTTCACCGGCATGGGCGGATCGATCCCTGTGGTTGGCTATTTCAATACGGTTCTGGGATTGGATTCGATGCTGGTCGGGTATGCCAATGACGATGATGCTATTCACTCACCGAATGAAAAATACGATGTGAAAAGCTTTCACAAAGGCATCCGCTCATGGGCCCGTATTCTTGACGCCCTGACCCGCTGAACCGGTTTTAGGCGAGGCTCTGCCTCGCGCTCCGGGATATTTGGGGCCAGATGAACAGGGGATCCTTCATTCAACAGGCTCAAAATATCCCGGGGGAGTCGCCTATAGGGCGGCGGGGGCAGCGCCCCCTGATGCGCTACATGTGGATTACACGCCCATAGGCATCGAGAACGCTCTCATGCATCATTTCTGACAGGGTCGGATGCGGGAAGACCGTGTTCATCAAATCTTCTTCCGTGGTCTCCAACTGACGCCCCACAACATAGCCCTGGATCAGTTCGGTAACTTCCGCGCCGATCATATGGGCCCCCAGCAACTCACCCGTTTTGGCATCGAATACGGTCTTGATCAGACCTTCCGGTTCACCCAAAGCGATGGCTTTGCCGTTGCCGATGAAGGGGAAGCGGCCGACTTTTACGTCATACCCAAGTTCCTTTGCCTTGGCTTCAGAATAGCCGACAGATGCAACCTGCGGCTGGCAATAGGTGCATCCCGCAATGCTCTCAGGTTTCACCGGGTGTGCGTGCTGACCTGCGATCAAGTCTGCGACCATGACACCTTCGTGACTGGCCTTGTGCGCCAGCCAGGGCGCACCGGCGATATCACCAATCGCATAAAGACCATCGACTCCGGTGCGGCAATATTCATCCGTCACAACATGGGTTCGGTCAATTTTGACGCCCAGCGCCTCGAGCCCCAGGCCTTCAACATTTCCGACAATGCCCACGGCAGAAATCACGGTATCAAAATCGTGCTTTTCGACCTTGCCCTTGACCTCGATATGGGCCGTGACTTTACCCTTCGCGCGATCCAGTTGCTTGACCATGGCTTTTTCCATGATCTTCATGCCCTGCTTGGTAAATGCCTTCTTCGCCAGACCGCTGATTTCCGCGTCTTCAACCGGCAGAACCCGATCCATGACTTCAACTACGGTCGTGTCGGCACCCAACGTGTTGTAGAAGCTGGCAAATTCGATGCCAATTGCGCCGGAACCAATGACCAGCAACTTTTTCGGCATCCGCGGTGGTTGCAGCGCATGCTTGTATGTCCAGACCAGATCGCCGTCGGCCTCGAGGCCCGGCAGTTCGCGCGCACGGGCACCGGTGGCCAGGACGATATTCTTGGCGGTCAGTTCCTCGGTCCCCTTGTCGGTTTTGACGCTGACTTTCCCTTTGGCAGGGATTGTTGCCTCACCCATCACGACGGTGACTTTGTTTTTCTTCAGAAGATGTCCAATTCCGCCCGACAGTTGGGCTGCAACTCCGCGCGAGCGTTTGACAACCGCGTCGAGGTCATAGCCGACCTTATCCGCGCTCAGGCCGAAATCCTTCGCGCGTTCCATCAGGTGGAAAACTTCGGAAGACCGCAGCAGCGCCTTTGTCGGGATACATCCCCAGTTCAGGCAGATTCCCCCCAAATGTTCACGTTCGACAACAGCGGTTTTCAGACCCAGCTGTGCGCCGCGAATGGCAGCGACATATCCGCCGGGACCGGCACCGATTACGATCAGATCAAAAGATTGTGCTGCCATGTGTTCCTCTCGGCGCAGGTCGATTGAAAATTAGTTTACCATTAAACTATTCTCCGCAATGCATCAATATACCGTCTCCGCGACAAAAGCGACGCAAGGTCACCCAAATCGAAAGGCGCGGATTTCTGCCTATACCGACGGAAGAACGGGCGTTAGAACAAATGCGACGGAGTTCTCCGGCCTTTCCTGATCAAGCTTCAATAGAAAGACGACTCATGGCCAAAACGCTTAAGGATCTTGTACTTGCCCTGCTGAACGCGACTTTGCTTCTGCTGGCGCTGTGCCTGTTTTTGGGATGGAAACTGGCTTCGACCCTCGAGGGGATAACGACAGGGTTTGCTGAAAAGCTGCAGGTCGTGGCACCCCTGCAGGAACAGGCACAAGGCATCAGGGATGACATCAAGGGGTTGAAGGATGAACTGACATTGATCCAGGTAAATGGTGACGTTCTGGATAGCGCAGTAAAACTACGCGTGACAACCGCACTGGATCGTTTGCAAGAAACACAGGATCGTCTGCAATCGGTTCAGGAGCGCTTCACTGATCTGTCGAAGTCCCCGGACGAGTTGATCAACAATGCAATTCACACGTCTGCCGACGCTATCGCCGACAGAGTCATCGCGATCCGTGAGTGTAAACCTGCGTCCTAGCTTGCGGCCTGCAATTCGCGAACGGTGGATCCGTAGCCACCTTTGTTTACATAAGCAGCCTCATGTTCCGTCATCTGCCGCGACAACGCTTCGTTGCGATAGGGAAAGCGACCGAACTTGCGGATTACTTCGCGATGCGCGCGCGCGTGCAACAGGTTGCCCGGGTTGCATTCGCTGAGGTTCTGACAAATCAGGCGTACACACCGTTCCTGATCACACAGATTTTCCGAATGCATCATCGGCAGATAAAAGAACTGCCGGGCGGGTTCATCAATCTTCAGATCCCAGCCCTTGTCGACCGAACATTTCGCAGCCGCCAGCGCTGCACGATCCGTCGAGAATGCCCTGCCAGAGCCCCGGAACATGTTTCGCGGGAACTGGTCCGTCAAAATGATGTAGGCCAAAGCACCGCTGGGATAGGTGAGCCAAAGAGAAAACTTGCCCTCTTTCGCGGCTTCCCAGGTTTTTAAGAACTTGTCCCGGATTTTCGCGTCCAGCGCGTCATCCTGAATATACCATCCTTCGGGGCCAACTTCATCTAACCAAAAACTCAATACTTCTTCAGGCGTAACCATTGCCGTCACTCCGTGCATTGTCCTCCCCAGGGACGTAACGTCATTTAAGGCCGTTTTACAGAAGTGTTACAGTAACATATTGCAACACTTGCGACATAAATCTGTGTCCTAGGCATCAACCCGCTCAGCATGCTCGGCTTCGGCGGCTTCGATGGCAACCTCCTGCGCCAATTCAAACGCCACAGGCGAAGCCGTCGGGTAAAGGGTCGACATGGTGCCAGTTTCGTCGACCGGTACAGAAGCGCGCTGTGTCATACGGTATAGCGAATAGAAGGCCATCACGAATAACAGTGCGGCAATAAACAGAAAAAAGCCCGGTGGCCCGAAGATCGCATCGCCCATCAGCCAACCGGTGATCAGCGGGCCTGCAATTGCTCCAAGCCCGTTGATAAACACCAGACCGCCGGATGCGGCGGGCATGTCATCGTGGTCCAAGAAGTCGTTCGTGTGGGCAATCAGCAGGGAATAAAGCGGGTTGGACATTCCGCCGATCAGGAAGGCCGCGCCCAGAAGGATTGGAAACGATACGCCGAAAAGCATGGCCACTGTTGACCCGCAGCCACCCAGCGTTGCGACGACAAGGATCAGCACACGCCGGTCCATACGGTCGGAAAACCAACCCAACGGGTATTGCAGTACCATCGCGCCGATATAAAACGAGGCGACAAAGGTCGAGATTTCGACCAGCGAAAGCCCTGCCCGCGCGCCGTAAACGGCGGCCATGCCGAACTGAGCTGAAAAGACGCCACCCAGCAGGAACATGCCCACGCAGCCCAGGGGTGATATCCCCATTAGCTGAAGCAACGTCATGGGTTTGGCGGTGTCAAATGCCGGGGTTGGTGAAATCGACAGCAAGATGGGCGCAAAGGAGACCGAAACAAGGATCGATGCGATCACGAATGTCTCATAGCCTGCCGGGTCGCCGACCAGCATAAGGGCCTGAGCACTGATGATCCCCGCCATCTGCACAATCATATACAGCGACAGCGCCTGCCCGCGGTTTTCATTGCTGGCCGCGTTGTTCAGCCAGCTTTCAGCGGTCACATAAACACCGGAAAAGCAGAAACCGATTACGACGCGCCCGAGAATCCAGGCGATCGGATCGGTCAGCATCGGGTACATGATCATCACAGCCGAGATGAACGAGGCCAGCGCCGCAAAAACACGTACATGGCCAACTCGCCGGATCATTTCTGGCGCCAGACGGGACCCACCCAGAAATCCAAGGAAGTATGCCGACATAACAAAGGACATCTCGAGGGTCGAGAACCCTTCGATTTCGCCGCGGACACCCAGGATTGTACCCTGCAGGCCGTTGCCGATCATCAGCAACCCCATACCGAGAAGAAGCGCCCATGCGCTGGAAAGAACCTGAAGCATCGGGGCCTCCGAAAATTGCCAATCTATCTGTCCGCACCGCAGTCAGATCAAAAAACACTCTGATCGTGCTTGTCTATGATATTGCCAGCGCCTGATCCAGCGAACGCGCCATTCACGGGATTAAAAGCGACGCGTCTCCGTACGAAAAGAAGCGATACTTCCGGGCGATTGCGTTCGCGTAGACCTTGCGCATCCGATCCTGTCCCATCAGGGCCGAAACCAGCATCAACAAAGTGGATTTCGGCAAGTGGAAGTTGGTCATCAGCGCATCTGTGACGTTAAAACGAAAGCCGGGATAAATGAAGATATCCGTATCCCCTTCCCAGGCTTCGATCTCGCCATTTCGGGCCGCGCTTTCGATCAGACGCAATGCAGTGGTTCCCACAGGAATGACCCGCCCGCCCGCGGCTTTGGTCGCCCGGATATCGGCGGCGGCTTCGGCACTGACCCTGCCCCATTCTGCATGCATCTTGTGGGTTTTGACATCCTCGACCTTGACTGGCAGGAAGGTTCCGGCCCCGACATGCAGAGTGACATGAGTGATCGAAACACCCCGGTCCGCCAGCGCCTGCATCAAGGGTTCATCGAAATGCAACGACGCGGTCGGCGCGGCCACCGCGCCCGAATTTCTGGCCCAGATCGTCTGATAATCGGTCTTGTCTTGATCGTCCGCCGGACGTTTCGCTGCAATGTAAGGGGGCAAAGGCATCGCACCGGCCTGTTCAAGCGCCGCATCGAAATCCTGGCCCGTCAGGTTGAAGCGTAAAAAGGCCTGTCCGTCTGCGACGGTCTCCAGCGTCGCGCTCAGTTGGTCCGAGAAGCGGATTTCCTCACCCGGCTTCACCTTCTTCAACGGTTTGACCAAAGCGGACCATGTGCCATCGGACTGCGGATCCAGCAAAGTCGCCTGGATCGCGGCCGATACCGGCCCCTGCGCGCTGTCGCGATGGCGGTGTCCGTTCAGGCGTGCGGGGATCACGCGCGTATCGTTCAGTACCAGCCTGTCGCCGGGCTGCAACCAATCGGGCAGATCGAACACATGCCCGTCAGAAATTGAATCCCCCTGCGCCACCAGCAAACGGGCCGAGGAACGCGGGCTGGCGGGCCGCGTGGCAATCAGGTCTTCGGGCAGATGGAAATCAAAATCGCTGAGTTTCATGGCCGCGCCATACAAGGCCGCGATAGATTCGGCCACAGTTGCGTTCAATGATCTTTTGGGGGAGAACCGTAGGTGCGTTTGGGCTCATCCGGCTTGGGTGCCTGGGCATTCGGGCCATCCGACACGGTGGGTGCAGGGGCACGCATCAGGTCCCGCAGAAACAGGGGCGCCAGACCCGACAAAGGATTCACCGAAACCTTGGGATTCGTCAGCGGCCCCTTCAGTGTGTAGTTGAAGCCAAAAACACCTTCGCCCTTTCGGGTCAAAACGCTACCGATGGCATTCACCAGGTAGATGGGTGAGATCGCCCCGCGCAAATTCAGTCGCTGGGCTACAGTATCAATGCTTCCGTCAAAAGACAGGCCCATCGACGGCCCAACCGCGCTGCCGCTGAGCACCTTGATCTCTGTCGGCGTGATCCGCATCCGGCTGTCGATTGCCGAAAAGAAAATGCCCTGCCCTGCCATTTCATCCACCAGCCCCACCAGGCTTATTGCATTCAGAAGCGCCGCCATGGCTGGCGCATCCTTGATCCGCGTATCTACGATCTTTAGGATAACGTCGTAATTTCCGGGACCTGCAACCGGCTCAAGTTGCAGGTCAAATCCTCCGCCCCGCGCCTGCGTTATCACCCCGGCCGAGCGCAAAACCGCCCCCGCGTCCTGTGATTTCAGGGTAACGGCGCTGCGCCCCGCGCGCGGCGTGACCTGACCCTGTACGGTCGCCCCGCCATTGACCTGTGCAGTGAAACCGCCGTTGACGCCCCCGGTTGTCGCAAACGCGCCTTTGAAACCGGTCAATGCAACGGCTTCCGTGATCTGCAGACGATCCAGCGCGACGTTCAGTCTTGGCCCGGCCCCTGCACCACCACCGCCACTGCTTTGGCCAAAGGTTGCCTTTGCCATGTTCATGACACCGCCCAGCACCCGAATGTCCGGGGCCCCGGCCCCGCGCGCGATCAGTTCGGCAGGCACGGCCAGCCAATCACCCAAATCGAACGAGCTGAAGCTGACCCGGTCGAACGCCCCCCCTTCGCGGAACGAAATCGACGCCTTGCTGCGCAGCCCTGCTGCGTCGATCTGCAACAGATCCACCTTCAACTGATCGCCGAGCTTCGCTTCTACATCCATCGTGCCCGTGCTTCCGTCAGCTTTACGCCAGCCAAGTTCCGGTATCGCCAGACCAACGCCGACAAGATCAGACGTCGCCGTCAGCCTTGGCGGCTCTCCTCCACCGATGCCCAAATCGAAATCGGCCGTCCCCTGCCCGGTCAGCATCCCGTTTGGCAGGCCGGCCTTGAGTTCATCCATAAGGCGGGGTGAGAGTTCAATCTGGCCGCTCAAGGTGCTGCGCTGCGCACCGCCGGTGCCAATCGGCTGGTTCCAGCGCGCCTGTACCGGCACAGCACCGAACAAACCGTAACCTTCAATGGCAATGTCGTTCTGATCACCGGTCAGCGTCAGGCGGTCCGCGCTGACGGTGAAACCGGGCACCAGCCGGTCGCTGAACAGGTTCCCCAGCTCTCCGGTGAAATGAAACTCGGTATCCTCAAAATCCAGCCCCTTATGCATTGGCAAGGCCAGCGTGCCTTCAACCTTCAGGTCGCCATCCGCCAGTTCAACCGGCAGATTTGCCTTGCTCATCAGTTGCAATGGTGGGCGCTCCAGCAGTGACAGGGCCGCCGTTGTGCTGCCGCTTGCCTGAATACGTGCGATGGCCGGAGAGGACTTCTTGATGGCTGTATCAGGAATAATGAAGGACGTGCCCGATGCGTCCACCGGCCCACCTACGTCAGGGATCACGACCCCGCTTTGCGCGGTCACGGTGAACCGGTCGCTCAGCAGGCTTGCCTGCCCCTGTGCGTCCTGAACCGGAGGCAACGTTTTTGCAAATCGGACAGTCGTTTCACTGAACCCGAAGTCCAGATAGATATCGGGCTTAACTCCCGGTTTCAGCCTCAAAGCAAAATCCACGTTCGAAAGATTGCCTTGGTAGACGTTCTCGGAAACCCATTTCCTGGGTTTCGGGGCCAAACGCTCGGGCCAATAGTTCAACAGATCGTCGGATGGCATTTTGTCCAGATGGGCATCCAGACCACCGGCCCAGCCATCGGTCAGACCTTCCAGCCGCCCCGACGCAAGCAAACGGTGGCTGCCATCCTCAATCACCATCTGGCCAAGTCGCAGGCGAAATGGGGCAAGCTTCATCTGGAAATCAAGCTCGGCACGCGACAGTTCGAGCGTCTTGGGAAACAGATTGGCCGGGTTGATCCGGATGGCGCTCAGCCTCAGCTGCGATGACAGGCTTTCAAGCACATTATTTTCCAGACCGTGCAAAAACGCCTTGCCGTCGGCGTGTACGGACCCCCATGCCGACTCGATTGACACCTCGTTGAAATCCAGCGCCTGGCCTTTGGGATCGTAGGTGAAATACGTGCGCGCGGCTTCAAACGGGATCGGTTTGATATCTGCTGTCGGCTGCACAGCACCCGCCCCGAGGTTCAGCGTTGCAAACACCGGACCCAAAGCACCTTCGGTATCGAAACTGCCGCGCAACGCGCCAGAGATCGGGGTCTTGAGCACCTGCAACCACGACAGTGCCAGACTTTGTCCGGCAATATCCTCGGAGGGCAGATCAGTAATGGAAATGCCGAAACTGGCCTGCGGCGAACCCAGTGTACTTGTGTAATTTGCCTCGATCGTGCTGGCGTAATCGCGCCCGGTCAGTACCGAAAACCCGGTGGCAAGCCGCATCTCTCCCGCGCTGCGAATGGCCTGAATGTGGCCCCCGTCCAGAACCCAGGACCGGCCCAGGCGCAAATCCTGGTAGCCCAGAGTGATCGCATCCAGTTCCACCGACGTCAGAGCGGACAGGAGCGGCGACAGGAATATCTCGTCGGCTTCCTCGATCAGCTGCGCCAGATCGGGCGCCTCTTGAACCGGCGCGCTGCCGGAGCCGACGGTCAGTGTCAGCGCACCGTCCAGCCCCCGGGTCAGGTCGATCTGGGCACCGCTGAGCATGATACGCTTGGGCCGCACGTTACCGCGCAACAGGGGGCGCATCGCCAGGCTGGCCTGCAAGTCAGAAACCTGTGCGATTTGCTGACCTGCCGCATCGCTGATACTCACGTCGCTCAGCCGCAATCTGGGTCGCCACCCTTCGTGGATAACGAAAGTGACATCCCCAAAGCGGATCTGCAGCCCGCCCAGCGTCCTCTCCAGACGTTCTTCGACCCGGTCGCGCAGCCAGGCGGGCGCATGCATCGTCTGGCCCAGAACCATGAATCCGGTGAAAAGACCCAACAGAACCAACAGCGCGACACCCCGCATCGCCCAAAGGCTGGCGGCGCGGCGACGTGACCGCCGGCGTGGAGGCTGGCTGGCCTCTCCGGTCTGCTGTTCTTCGTTTTCCGTCAAAGCGTTCACTACACCTTTCAACCTGCTCGTGCCGCCCTATAGTCCGCTAAACCGAACTTGACCAATTCAACGGAGTTTCCAATGCCCGATGTTTCAGACATAGCCCCCGATTTCGCCCTGCCACGGGACGGAGGCGGTGAAATTACCTTGTCGGACCTGCGCGGCCAAGCCGTCGTCTTATTCTTTTACCCCCGTGATGATACGCCGGGCTGCACCAAGGAATCCATCGGTTTCTCGGAACAACTTCAGAGCTTTGCGGAAGCTGGCGCTCAAGTTTTCGGCATCTCGAGGGACAGTGTGGCCAAGCACGACAAATTCGTCGCCAAGCATGGACTGACCACACCGCTGTTGTCAGACGAGGGATCGACCACTTGCGAGGACTACGGGGTCTGGGTGGAAAAGAACATGTATGGGCGCAAATCCATGGGGATCGAAAGATCAACCTTTCTGATCGACGCTGATGGTCGGATCGCCCGGGTCTGGCGCAAGGTCAAGGTGCCCGGTCACGTCGACGAGGTGCTGGAGGCTGTACGCGCACTTTAGGTTTGGCCCCCTCGACCCAGGCGACCATACGGTCTATCAACCGCGCGACACCAGGCTACTGCGGAGGATACCCGTGTCCGACACGCTGACGACGATGGCGACCGAAGTTCTGAACACGGCAGATGGGCGGGCCAAGACCGCGCTTTCCAAGCGCCATGCCGCCACATGGTTTGCTGCCCGCAGGGGTGAAGCGCCCGGGATTGAAATCGGCACCGCCACGCCACCTCTGAACCCGGCCCGGCCGGAAAGGCCCGAACTGCGGTCACCACGCGACGTACCCAAACGCCGCCCCGGCTCCGAGGCCGGTCGCATCGCGCTGTTACACGCAGTGGCCCATATCGAGCTGAATGCAGTGGACCTGCACTGGGATATCATCGCCCGGTTCGGTCACATCTCCATGCCGATCGGGTTTTATGACGATTGGGTCAAATGCGCCGAAGAGGAGTCGCGCCATTTCGAAATGGTCTGTGATTGCCTTGAACAGATGGGCAGTTTCTATGGCGCCCTGCCCGCCCATGCCGGAATGTGGCGCGCGGCTGAAGATACGGCCGACGATTTGATGGGGCGGCTGGCCGTGGTGCCAATGGTGCTGGAGGCACGTGGTCTGGACGTCACGCCGGGCATGATCGAAATCTTCCGCAAGGCTGGTGCAGATGACGCCATCGCCGCGCTTGAGGTGATCTATGCCGAAGAGGTCGGCCACGTGGCGTACGGCTCGAAATGGTTTCATTTTCTGTGTGGACGCGAAAACGCCGACCCAAAAGACGTGTTCCACCAGCTTGTCCGGCGCTACTTTCATGGTGCCCTGAAACCACCTTTCAACGAAGAGAAACGCGCCGAAGCGGGACTGCCTCCGGATTTTTACTGGCCCCTCACTGAAGAGATGCCATTGCCGGGAAGCACATGATCTGGGGGCCAATGCGGCTGTTTAGGCAAAATCCCGCCGACAATTGGCCCGTTACCGGCTGTTAAGTTGTCTCTCCGGTCAACAAACTTGCCCAAATCGAACCGGCCCTCTATGAACTTCGCCCAAGGGACGGCTATCACTCACGACCGATCCCGGAAATGGGGACGAGAGAGGGAAGACGCGTGCGAACACGTCTGGCAATCAAAATTCATTCACTGCTCGAGCGGCACTTTCCCGAGCGCAGAGTTTTTCTGAAATCCGACCAGGACACCCGGTTCATACGGCTGAGTTCCGAAACCCAGATTGCGGCGGTTGCCGGTGTGGCCATCATGGTCGGCTGGACCGCCGTTGCCACGGCGATCCTGCTGATGGACAGTATCGGGTCGGGCAATTTCCGCGATCAGGCAAGGCGCGATCAGGCGACATATCAGGAACGGCTGAATATCATCTCGGAAGAACGCGACGCGCGCGCGCAGGAGGCATTGGCCGCGCAGGACCGGTTCAACGCCGCGCTTGAGCAGATTTCCGTAATGCAATCAGAGCTTCTGGCATCGGAAAACCGCCGCCGCGAATTGGAAACCGGCATCGACGTGATCCAGACCACGTTGCGCGCGACGATGAAGCAGCGCGAAGAGGCGCGAACCGAGTTGGCCCAAGTGCAACAGGGCACCGATGGGGGCGACGTCTACATGGCCGCTGCCGCGAACCCCGCGCAAATGGATTTCATGACCGAAGCGCTGGCGCGGACGGCGCAGGAACGCGATCAGATCGCCGCCAATGCCCGCGATGCGTTGGATCAGCGTGACGAGCTTGAACTGGAAATTCGCCTGATGCAGGAGCGCAGCGACGAGATTTTCCGGCAACTGGAAGAAGCGATGGTCATTTCTGTCGAGCCACTGGATAAGATGTTCCAGCAGGCAGGTATGCCCACAGACCGTATCATCGAAGAGGTCCGGCGCGGATATAGCGGTATGGGCGGTCCGCTGACCCCTTTATCCTTCAGCACGCGCGGTGAGGAGTTATCTCCGGAAGAAATCCGCGCGAACCGTCTGCTGCAGCAGATGGACCAGTTGAACCTCTACCGTATTGCGGCGGAAAAAGCGCCCTTTGCGAGCCCGGTGCGTGCCGCGGTGCGATACACCAGCGGCTATGGCACCCGTCGTGACCCCAAAACGGGCGGCCGCCGCATGCATAATGGTGCAGATTTTGCCGGGCCGCACGGCACGGATATCTTTGCCACGGCCGATGGCGTTGTCACCCATGCGGGCTGGCAATCCGGTTTTGGGCGGCTGGTAAAGATCAAGCACGCGTTCGGACTTGAGACACTTTATGCTCATAACACAAAGATCCGCGTGAAGGTCGGTCAAAGGGTCTCGCGCGGGGATCATATTGCTGATATGGGTAGCACCGGACGGTCAACCGGCACGCATCTGCACTATGAGGTGCGGTCGAACGGGAGACCTGTGAACCCAATGACTTACATCAAGGCTGCGAGAAATGTTTTCTAAGAGCAAAATCAACGAGCCCGGTTCCAAGGCACCTGAAGCGGCCAAGCCGGCCGCCCCGGCAACACCGGCAGCACCCACCTCGACCGAGACCAAGGCCAGCACTCCGCCCAAGCCGAAGCCACCAGCATCGGTTCTGTCGTCGGACCTGCACATCACAGGCAACATCAAGACGTCCGGCGACATCCAGGTGGAAGGCACCGTCGAAGGCGATATTCGCGCCCATTTGCTGACCATTGGCGAGACGGCCACCATCAAGGGTGAAGTGACCGCCGATGACGTGGTGATCAATGGCCGCATTGTCGGCCGGGTCCGCGGCCTGAAGGTCCGCCTGACTTCGACCGCACGGGTTGAAGGCGACATTATCCACAAGACCATCGCCATCGAAAGCGGCGCACATTTCGAAGGTTCGGTGCAGCGTCAGGATGACCCTCTGAACCCTGGCCGCAGCGGCAAGTCGGGCGCAAACCCGGCAACGGAAGTCAGCCAGTAACCTCTGCTGAAACAGCAATAGTCTGGAGAACGCCGCAGGAACAATGCGGCGTTTTTCTTTGACTGCATCTGGGCCTTCTAGGTCTCACGCTGGTTCCACGTGGCATTGGTTTCTATGATTCCCGCAACTGCTATTGCCTTTTCGGCAAGTTCTGCCTTGGTGTCGTCTGCAAAAGCCAGCTTCTCAAACCTCTGATGCATCTCTTTTGATGTGTAGAAGTCGAATATTCTGGAGTTGTTCGGGCTTGGCCAAAAGGCGGTGATCCAAATCGCCTCGCGACCAGGTACGCGACCGGCGCACCAGTCGTTCCAGAACCGGCAGACCAGCTTGTCATCGGCAACATCCGCAACCTGCGCCAGCAGGGTTTCCAATGGCCACCCACCCAGGTTGAACATACAGATCGTATCATCCAGGTAATCATGCCCTTGCCGGTCGATCTCACGCATCAGGAAGAGGCGCTGAAACCGATCGAACACATTCCATTCCTCGGTTGACCAGTTATCCGGGTTGCCGGTTTCAAACCGGCTCAGGCTGACTTCAAGCCCGGTCGCGCTGACGTCTTCATCACATGCCAGCACTTCCAGTATACGTGGCAGGAGATAGGCCCATATTGCCTTATCGACGCCTGCCGGATCACATGCCGCGAAGAACCAATCCCGAATATGGTGCAGAGGCAGGTCTTTTATTTCCGGAAAAAAGAATTCCGCTTCGATGGACGCCTCCATGCAGCACCCTTCGCAGACGCCGGTTCGTGTTGGCTTGGGGTAGGAAAAAACGCGATATGCATCTTCGATGACACCGGCGAACGAATGGTCCCCGGGCAATTTTGCACTAGGTGGCATTTTCTGTTTTTGACCCATCCAAGATTTGACCTTGATCGCAAACGACTGAACAAGACTTACTGCCGAGGTCCCGTCACAGAAACAATCAGCAGGAATTTACATGAAATCTCGGGCCTCGGATGTGATGTGCGTGCCGCAGTCGGCAACTGGCGGTCAATAGAACAACAGCTCAGGATACTAACGCGACGCGGGTTTCGCGCCCTCTATGCTCAGGCGATTGAGCAACGAAGCCCCGGGCGTCCTCGATGGTCTGTTGAGTGCGGCCCGCTTTCGCAAAAAACTCTCCGATTTCATTAGTTTCACAAAACGTGTTTTTTGAATTAACCTGAAAATCATTGTTTTCTGGAGGACTTTTGATGTCATCAAAACTAATGGCAGAGTTTTTCGGCACCTTCTGGTTGGTGCTGGGCGGGTGCGGCAGTGCGGTACTTGCTGCAGGTGTAGCTGATGTTGGTATTGGCTGGCTGGGCGTTTCCTTTGCGTTCGGCCTGACCGTGCTGACAATGGCCTATACGGTCGGGCATATTTCAGGCGGACATTTCAACCCTGCCGTCAGCCTGGGGCTTATGATTGGCGGCCGGTTTCCGGCCAAGGATCTGTTGCCCTATTGGGGCGCGCAGGTGGTCGGCGCGGTTGTTGCGGCGATTGTTCTGTATATGATCGTCAGCGGCGCACCCGGATTTGAAGGCGTGGGCGGGTTTGCATCGAACGGGTACGGTGACGCATCGCCCGAAGGGTATTCGATGATGTCTGCACTGATCATCGAGATCGTTCTGACGGCGTTCTTCATTCTGATCATTCTGGGTGCGACGTCTGCCGGCGCGCCTGCGGGTTTTGCCCCGATTGCAATCGGTCTGGGCCTGACTCTTATCCACCTGATCTCGATCCCGGTCACGAATACGTCGGTCAACCCGGCGCGGTCGACCGGTGTGGCGCTGTTTGCGGATGGTCCGGCGCTGGCGCAGCTGTGGCTGTTCTGGGTCGCGCCGCTGATCGGGGCCGCGGTCGGAGCGGTGATCTGGAAAGTAATGTCCCCGGAAGACTAGGGTGAATTCTGTCGGAGGCCGTTAAGGGCGGCCTCCGACCATCCATTGCCCGTTCGGCCAGAAGGCATGAAAGGCAAAGGCAAACATGACATCATGGACAACGTCCCTGCCCTTGTCATCCCGCACGCGGATCGATCCGATATCACGCCCTTTTGCAATCCGCCCCGTGTCCAGCGCCGAGGCCTGACCCGGTGACCACCGTATCGTCAGCCCCGCTTCCTGCACTTCATGTTCTTCGCTCAGGCGCGTCAGAGGCCACGCCTTGTCCCCCACCCGAACGACCCGTTCAAGCGGTGGGATACCGTGCGGCGGGTCTTGTCCGGAGTACAGAAAAGGTCGACGCGACGTGTCATAGCCCCGATAGGGGTTGCGCCCATAGTCGCGGTTGTAGGCGGGTTCAGCCATCACCAGCCCTTCGGGATTGCGGGCGCTGAAATCGGCCCAGCTTTCCATCCAAACCGGCAAAGTCCTGAGTTCGCGACCTGTCATGCGTCCGACAATGGCCTGACCCGTCGCCTGCTGCCACCAGCTTTGGGTTTCGCGGTCATACATCACCATATCGGAATGACGCAGTTTACCGGTAACGCCAAAACTCAACACACGATTGGACAAACGCCGATCAAACACGATGGCCGAGTTGCAAAGCGGACAAAATGTAACTGCGATGGGGGTGCTGCCGATACGGTCGTTCACGATCTCATGCCACATCAGATAGCGGATTGGATAGGCGCGTGGCGCGGCTCCCGCCAGTTCCACAGTTATCACAGGTTCGACATCTGCAAGCGAGCCATTGGAAACGCGGACAAACCCGGGATCGTCCAATGCCGGAATCCCATCTTTCGGCGGACCACCTGACCGGATTTCCGACCAGTTCGCTATTGCGGATTTTCTGAAATCGGTCTCCGGCCATTCCGCACGCCATTCATCAGGACCGGCTCCTGTGGCCGTGGCCCAAATCATCAACGCACATGTAAAGAGAACGCGCATCAGCCCACCTCTTGACGTTCTGTCATGCTGACGCAGCTTTCCCCCTTGGACCAGACCGATACACGCAAAATTGAATGCACCTGATCGGGGTAACGAAGCTTCCGCTGGCACCCAATTCAGTTTCTATCAACAGCCAGGACCATGTGCCGTCATAAGCGGCGCACCATTCAAGGAGGCGATCCTGATGGGTTATTCACAGGCAATCGCCGATGCGATCCCTGCTGCCGCAATGTTGACATTGAAAGATGTAAGCCACTTCGCTTCGCTTCAGGCGCCGGAAGCTCATACCGTGCGATCCACGATTTCATCGATGGGTAGCGGAATGGAAAAACCCGGCGCGAAACAGCGCCGGGATTGAGGTATTACTCGGTCACGGTGACTTTTTTCATCACGTCAGGCTGGCCTGTGACCGCCCCGGTCTGAGGATGGCCGCGTTTGATCGCATCAACAACATCCATGCCGTCCGTGACTTTTCCGACGACCGTGTACTGGCCATCCAAAAACGGACCGGGCTCGAACATGATGAAGAACTGCGAGTTGGCGCTGTTGGGGTTATTACTCCGCGCCATGCCTACAACGCCACGATCGAACGTCACGTCCGAAAACTCAGCAGGCAGATCCGGACGTTTGGAACCGCCGCGCCCGGCTAAACCCGCGTTGAACTCATCAGAGTTCTGATCGCCGAAATGCACATCACCCGTCTGTGCCATGAACCCGTCAATCACGCGGTGGAAGATCACACCGTCATACTGACCTTCGCTGGCCAGCGCCGCGATCTGTTCAACATGTTTGGGGGCTACGTCGTCGAACAGTTCGATGGTGATGGTGCCATTGGCCCCTTGACCTTCGACTTCGATCTCAAGCCCGGTTGCCAGCGCCGGGCCGGCAATCAGAGCAAAAACTGCCGCCAGCTTATGCATCTGCCGCCACCTTGACGCTGACCATCCGGTCGGGGCTTGCAGGCGGCTCGCCGCGGGTGATGGCGTCGACATGCTCCATGCCTTCGATAACGCGGCCGTAAACGGTGTACTGGCCGTTCAGGAAGTGATTGTCCTTGAAGTTGATGAAGAACTGCGAATTCGCCGAGTTCGGGTTCTGTGACCGGGCGGCGCCCAGTGTTCCCCGGTCGTGGGGCAGTTTCGAGAATTCCGCCGGAACGTTCGGCAGGGACGAACCGCCGGTACCTGCCATACGCAGGTTGAACCCGTCTTCCATGTCGCCATGCTGTACGTCGCCGGTTTGCGCCATGAAACCGTCGATCACACGGTGAAAGGCCACGTTGTCGTATTCGCCCGCACGCGCCAGTTCCTTCATCCGCTCACTGTGTTGGGGCGCCACGTCCGGCAGAAGCTCGATGACGACATTGCCATCCTTCAGTTCGATGATGATGGTGTTTTCGGGATCCTTGATCTCGGCCATTTGGCCCTCCTGTCGTTTATCTTGCGCAAATACCTATGATGCGGGCGCATGAATGCCAAGTGACGCATTGACCTGAATGCAAAATGCAGGAAAAGAACCGCCTAGATCGGTTGAAAATGACGAGGATTGGGCGATGAGCTGGAAAACGCTGGACGATATGGACATGGGCGAAAAACGCGTGCTGGTGCGCGTGGACATCAACGTTCCGGTCGTGGACGGCGTGGTGACCGATGCAACCCGTATTCAGCGCATCGTTCCGACCGTGCGCGATATCCTGAACGCAGGTGGCAAACCTATCCTGCTGGCCCATTTCGGACGCCCCGGCGGTGAACGCCGCGAGAGCCTGTCTCTGAAACAGCTGGTACCGACCCTGGAGGCCGCCTTTGGAGCCGAGGTCCTGTTTGCCGCCGATTGCGTCGGTGCCGAAGCCGAACTGGCCGCGCAGGAACTGAAGCCCGGTCAGGTGCTGCTGTTGGAAAACACCCGTTTCCATGCGGCAGAGACCAAGAACGATGCGGACCTGGCCGCAGGTATGGCACGCCTGGGTGATCTGTATTGTAACGACGCGTTTTCCGCCGCGCACCGCGCCCACAGCTCGACCGAGGCGCTTGCCCGTTTGCTTCCCGCTTGCGCCGGTCGTCTGATGCAGGCCGAACTTGAGGCGCTGGAAGGCGCCTTGGGTTCACCGAAACGCCCCGTCACTGCCGTTGTCGGTGGGGCCAAGGTATCGACCAAGCTGGAGTTGCTGGGCAATCTGATCGACAAGGTCGACTATCTGGTCATTGGCGGAGGTATGGCGAACACATTTCTTGTCGCCAAGGGCATTGATGTCGGGAAATCGCTGGCCGAAACCGCGATGAAGGACACGGCTTCGGAAATTCTGGCAAAGGCGGAGACGTCGGGCTGCACGATTGTCCTGCCCCGCGACATCGTGGTCGCCGAAAAGTTCGAAGCCCATGCTCCGCATCAGGTTCTGCCATCTGATGGATGCCCCCCGGAGGGTATGATCCTGGATGCCGGCCCCGAAAGTGTCGCGGCCATCACCGAAATCTTTGCGCAAAGCCAGACCCTGATCTGGAACGGCCCGCTGGGTGCTTTCGAGCTGGAACCCTTCGACGCTGCCACAAACGCCGCAGCGCTTAAAGCGGCTGCGCTGACCCGGTCGGGCAAGCTGATCTCGGTTGCTGGTGGGGGTGACACGGTTGCCGCCCTTAATGCGTCGGGGTCAGCCAGCGATTTCACCTACATCTCAACCGCCGGCGGCGCGTTTCTTGAGTGGATGGAAGGCAAAACCCTGCCCGGCGTCGCGGCATTGGAAGGCTAGTCGTAAAGACAAATTGGCTGCATTTCGCGCCTCATGATAAACTCCCCTTATTGAATTGGAGATTTTGTCATGAGGTACCTTGCCTGTCTGATCATCATACTGATCCCCGCCTATTCCGCCGCACAATCCAGTTGTGGCGGACAAACCCAACTCGACGCCAATTTCTGCGCCAAGGAAAAATGGGAAATCGCGGATCGCGAGTTGAACCGTATCTGGGCCGAAGTCAAACCGCTGGCCGATGCGCGTGGGAACGGTCAATCCCTGTTGAACGAACAGCGCGCCTGGCTGAAAGCGCGTGACGCAACCTGCGATCCGGAGCTGGCAAGCGATGGCAGCGCGGCGCCCATGTTCTATTGGGCCTGCATGGAACAGCAAACTCTGACCCGCAATCAGGCGCTGGCGGCATGGCGCTGAGAAACCTAATTCGGCAATTCGCAAAAAAGTGCGAATCAAGGGATTCACAACGCGAATCGCCTGTGACATAGTGCGATCAGATGTCCGCAAAGGGCACGTTATTGAGGCAGACTTCATACGGCGGTTAACAGAGTGTCCCGTTCCCATCGGCCCGGTTTGGGCTCAGTTTTGTTCTTCATGGTGGCTTTCATGCTGGGTGTCTATTTCACCTTCGCCGCCGTGCAGGGCGATTTTGGCCTGTTCAGACGGGTCGAGATTGCTGCGGAACGGGACGCTCTGTCGCGCGATCTGGCCCGGCTTGAGGCTGAGACCTCGCAAATGGAAAACCTGACCCGCCGTCTGTCGGACACCTACCTGGATCTTGATTTGCTGGACCAGCAGGCCCGTTCGGTTCTGGGCATGGTCCGCACGGATGAAATCGTCATTCACTGATCCCTGAGGTTTCAGACTTCCATCGAAAAACCTTTGCCCGCAGTCTCTTAACGACGACCGCAAGGCCAAGGATCGCGCATCCTGCCCCTGCGTTACTTTTACTCTCGCCAGATGCGGCCAAATGTTCTATGAGATAGTTTAACGCTAAACTATCTTGCCGAAAGGGGGAGATTGCCACAATGGCTGCGCGAAAAACCACAAAGAAACCAAACGTTTCTGCGGACGAACTCAAACTCTATTATCGCGAAATGTTGCTGATCCGCCGATTCGAGGAGAAGGCGGGACAACTATACGGTATGGGTCTGATCGGCGGATTTTGCCATTTGTACATCGGTCAGGAGGCCGTTGTGGTCGGTTTCGAAGCTGCTGCCGAAGAAGGCGACAAGCGCATCACTTCCTATCGTGATCATGGCCATATGCTGGCCTGCGGCATGGATCCTGGCGGCGTGATGGCCGAACTGACCGGGCGCGAGGGCGGCCTGTCCAAGGGCAAGGGCGGCTCAATGCACATGTTCTCGAAAGAGAAACATTTCTACGGCGGCCACGGCATCGTGGGCGCGCAGGTGCCATTGGGCGCGGGTCTGGCCTTTGCCGACAAGTACAAGGGCAACGGAAGGGTGACATTCACCTATTTCGGCGACGGAGCCGCGAACCAGGGTCAGGTGTATGAAACCTTCAACATGGCTGCCCTGTGGGATCTTCCCGTTGTCTTCGTGATCGAGAACAACCAGTACGCCATGGGCACCGCGCAAGCCCGCTCTACCTCGACCCAGGACATTTACGTTCGCGGAGAAGCCTTTGGCATTCCCGGCGAGATCGTCAACGGCATGGATGTTCTGGCCGTCAAGGAGGCCGGCGAAAAGGCCGTCGCTCACTGCCGCGCGGGCAAGGGTCCGTATATCCTTGAAGTCAAGACTTACCGCTACCGCGGCCACTCGATGTCTGACCCGGCCAAGTATCGCACACGGGAAGAAGTTCAGAAGGTCCGCGAGCAAAGCGACCCGATCGAACATGTGCGCGAGCTGCTGTTGTCCGGCAAACACGCGACAGAAGATGATCTGAAAGCAATCGACAAAGAGATCAAAGAGGTCGTCAACAAGGCCGCCGAATTCTCGAAAGAAAGCCCCGAGCCGTCGCTGGACGAGCTCTGGACCGACATCTACGCCTGAGAGGACGAATAAGACATGGCAACCGAAATTCTCATGCCCGCCCTTTCGCCCACGATGGAAGAGGGCACGCTGGCCAAATGGCTGGTCAAGGAAGGCGACACCGTTTCATCCGGCGATATCATAGCCGAGATCGAAACCGACAAGGCCACAATGGAGTTCGAAGCCGTCGACGAAGGCATCGTTGGCAAGATCCTGATCGAGGAAGGCACCGAAGGGGTCAAGGTGAACACTCCAATCGCCATTCTGGTTGAGGAAGGTGAAGACGCCTCGGCCCTGCCGTCGGCCGCGCCCGCTGCTGAAGTGGCGCCCGAGGCTGCCCCGGCGGCGGTCGCTGCTGCGGCTCCGGCTGCTGCACCGGCGGCACCGGTGGTGGATCTGTCCCCCGACTGGCCGGCAGATGCCGAAATGAAACCCCAAACCGTTCGCGAAGCCTTGCGCGACGCCATGGCCGAAGAAATGCGTGGCGATGAGTACGTTTACCTGATGGGCGAAGAAGTCGCCGAATATCAGGGTGCCTACAAAATCTCGCAAGGCCTGCTGGACGAATTCGGCAGCAAGCGTGTGATCGACACTCCGATCACCGAGCACGGGTTTGCTGGCATTGCGGTGGGTTCGGCCTTTGGTGGATTGAAACCGATTGTCGAGTTCATGACCTTCAACTTCGCCATGCAGGCAATTGACCAGATCATCAACTCGGCCGCCAAGACGCTTTACATGTCCGGCGGTCAGATGGGTTGTCCGATCGTGTTCCGTGGCCCGAACGGGGCAGCGGCACGCGTCGCAGCCCAACACAGCCAGGACTATGCGGCGTGGTACATGCAGGTGCCCGGCCTCAAGGTTGTCATGCCTTACTCTGCCGCTGACGCAAAAGGTCTGCTGAAGTCTGCCATCCGCGATCCCAACCCGGTCGTTTTCCTGGAAAACGAAATCCTTTACGGTCGCAGCTTTGACATGCCTCAGGTTGACGACCTGACCGTCCCGCTGGGCAAGGCCCGTATCTGGCGCGAAGGTTCCGACGTCACCATCGTCAGCTTCGGTATCGGCATGCAGTTCGCACTGGAAGCCGCCGACAAGCTGGCCGAGGAAGGTATCAACGCCGAAGTGATAGACCTGCGCACAATCCGCCCGATGGATACAGGCGCAATCATCAATTCCGTGATGAAGACCAATCGCCTGGTGACTGTCGAGGAAGGTTGGCCTCAAGGTTCGGTTGGCAGCTATATCTCATCCGTGGTGATGCAGGAGGCGTTCGATTACCTCGACGCGCCGGTCATCAACTGCACCGGCAAGGATGTTCCGATGCCCTACGCTGCAAACCTGGAAAAACTGGCGCTCGTGACCACCGATGAGGTGATCGCAGCCGTCAAACAAGTGACGTACCGCTAGGCGATGATTGCAAGGAACGCAGATTATCCTTCGGGAGCAGACTGGCTTTTCGAAAGCCTCGATGCCGCACGAAAGGACAACAACCGCAATCTGCTTTATGTTTGCGCAGCGTTCCTTGCCGTTTCCTTCATCAGCATAGCTTTGAATCTGGAAGGCCTGAACGGGATCGAGTTTCAGTTTTCCTTTATCGTTGGAAGTCTGACCGACGCCTGGCCTATCCGGGCAATGCTGAGCGTTGCCTGTATCGTTTCGTATGCTTCCGTCATCTACATCGTGCTCGAGCAGCAACGCTTGCAGCTTGGCATGGATTACCTGGCGGTTTTGGATCACAGCGACGCGGCGGCACTGGGAAACTTCACTGAGTGGCTGAAGACAAACCACCCGCATGTGTCGCGCGCGCGTTCCATGGTGATTGGTGTGTTCGTCACCTTTTGTGCCGCTATTCTGCTTATCGACATCGCAACGCTGATCTACTCATTCTCGAAGTAAGAGGACATGAAGACATGCCCACCGAAATTCTGATGCCCGCCCTTTCACCCACCATGGAGGAAGGAACACTTGCCAAATGGCTGGTCAAGGAAGGCGACACCGTCGCCTCGGGTGACTTGCTGGCCGAAATCGAAACCGACAAGGCCACGATGGAGTTCGAGGCCGTCGACGAAGGTGTTGTTGGTAAGATCCTGATCCCGGAAGGCACCGAAGGGGTCAAGGTCAACACCGCTATTGCGGTTCTTCTGGACGATGGCGAAAGCGCCGATGATATCGCGGCCGCGCCTGCCGCTGCTCCAGCGGCTGCGCCTGCAGCCGCCGCGGGCAACGAGGCTGCCGCGCCCGCGGCACCCGAGGCGCCGGCCCCTGCCCCGGCTGCTCCGGCCAAAGCCGATGGCGGACGCATCTTTGCATCACCTCTGGCCAGACGCATCGCGGCGCAGAAAGGCCTGGATCTTGCGCAATTGTCCGGATCGGGTCCCCATGGCCGTATCGTCAAGGCAGATGTGGAAGGCGCGACAGCAACCGCACCTGCTGCGGCACCCGCCGCAGCCGCGTCAGCACCTGCAGCGGCGGCGGCTCCAACTGGCCCATCCGCCGATATGGTTGCCCGCATGTACGAGGGTCGTGAATACGAAGAGATCAAACTCGACGGGATGCGCAAGACCATCGCCGCGCGTCTGGGTGAAGCTAAACAGACCATCCCGCATTTCTATCTGCGCCGCGATATCAAGCTGGATGCACTGCTCAAGTTCCGCAGCCAGTTGAACAAACAACTGGAGAGCCGTGGCGTAAAGCTGAGCGTCAACGACTTCATCATCAAGGCCGTCGCCAACGCGCTGCAACAGGTCCCGGAGTGCAACGCCGTCTGGGCGGGCGATCGGGTGCTGCAACTGAAGCCGTCGGATGTCGCCGTTGCGGTTGCAATCGAAGGCGGCCTGTTCACCCCAGTTCTGCAGGACGCCGACACCAAATCGCTTTCTGCGCTGTCAACCGAGATGAAGGACCTCGCCGGTCGTGCCCGTGAACGCAAGCTGGCACCGCATGAATATCAGGGCGGTACATTCGCGGTTTCGAACCTCGGCATGTTTGGTATCGACAATTTCGACGCCATCGTGAACCCGCCCCATGCAGGTATTCTGGCCGTTGGTACAGGGTTGAAGAAGCCGGTCGTGGGTGAAGATGGCGAACTGACGGTCGCCACGGTCATGTCGGTCACAATGTCGGTTGATCACCGGGTCATTGACGGCGCGCTTGGCGCACAGTTGCTGCAAGCCATCGTGGACAATCTTGAAAACCCGATGGTCATGCTGGCCTGAAACAAGACAACAGCCTCGCCGCATCCTTGATCAGGCGAGGCTTTGCCCCTTGTTCAGGATGTGAGAGGGCGAGATCACCATCGGCTTTGTTCAGAAAGATCGGCGTCTCGCATCTCATTGCGCATGGCTCCTTTACCTGTCGGAGTGCACTGACCTCTGCGAAATCAGTCAAAATTTTGATGATGCTCTTTTTTGCTGGCGACAGCACTTCCAGCGCCATTAAGGGCCAAGCCCAACAACTATCCGCGCGAAAATTCCCGTTTCAGTTCATCTGATCCTGCTGCATTCGCAAGACAGAAAACGGCGCGATAGTTTGATCAAAGAGCGCAAGAAGCGATGGGAAGAAAGAAGGTGCGAGCGGTCGGAGAAAATGAACAACCGCTCGAACTGATTTGCCTTACTGGTCTTTGCCCAGCATGTGGTCCATCGAGATCGACGGCTGATCACAGCCCGCCTCACCCACGATCTTGGCAGGAATGCCCGCCACGGTCTTGCAAGGCGGAACCTCCTGCAGCACCACCGATCCGGCGGCTATGCGACTGCAGTTACCGACCTTGATATTGCCAAGCACTTTGGCTCCGGCCCCAATCAGAACACCGTTTCCGATCTTCGGATGGCGCTGTTCTTCTTCCTTGCCGGTTCCGCCAAGCGTCACAGAATGCAACATCGAGACATTGTCACCCACAACGGCGGTTTCCCCGATCACGATGGAGTGTGCGTGATCGATCATGATGCCTTTTCCGATCTGCGCGGCCGGGTGAATGTCGATCCCAAAGATCTCGGACGAACGCATCTGGAAGAAATAAGCCAAGTCATGACGGCCCTTGCGCCACAGCCAATGCGCGACACGATACGCCTGCATTGCCTGATAGCCTTTGAAATACAAAATGGGCTGCAACAGCCGGTGGCAGGCCGGGTCGCGTTCGTAGACTGCCATCAGATCGGCCCGCGCCGCTTCTATCAATCCGTGGTCGTCGGCATAGGCCTCGTCCACGATCTCGCGCAGAACCATCATCGACATCTCGTTCGAGCACAGCTTGGCCGCCACCCGATACGACAGCGCACGTTCAAGGCTGCGGTGATGGAGGATACACGCGTGCACCAACCCGCCCATCAGCGGCTCTTTTTCGACAGCCGCGTGCGCCTCGGCCGTGATCCGATCCCAGACCGGATCCATGTTTCTCACTTTGGTGCGCGTTTCAAACATAGCTATTGATCCCTTGCTGCGCCTAGAATGCCATTTAGTTGTAAAAACACCAAACGCAAACCCTTGATCGGCAGGGTAACGAAAATGAATGAGTCCGAACTGGCCGATTTCGAAACACAAATTCGCGACCGATTGCGCGAACTGGCCGCGCAATCAGAGGCGGGCAAAGAGGCCCAGGCGATCGTTCCGTTGGATCAACAGGCCGTGGGGCGCCTCAGCCGAATGGATGCGCTGCAAAATCAGGCCATGGCCAAGGCGCAGCAAGCAAACCGGGATCTTGAGGCGCGCCGATTGCAAGCGGCCCTGACACGGATCGGCGATGGTGAGTTCGGATATTGCGAGGATTGCGGCGATGAAATCCCGCGCGGGCGACTGGACCTTGATCCGGCGGCTGGAAAATGTGTCAGCTGTGCGTCCGGCTAACCAGAAAACGGATCAGTTGGCTCAGAACCATCTCAAAGCACTGGCAATATTGAATATCTCCAAAGTCCGATTCATCCGCCAGCCGACGGCTGCGCGCAGCGGCCATCAACGATCCGTTGCCGAATATCGGATGCAGATCGCCGGTTCGCCTGACATGTTGATCGGCCAGCTCAGCCTCAGCAATCAACAGGGCGCATAGTTTCTGACGCTCCCACTGCGGCGCGGCCAACAAGGCCCGCGCCGCAGCACTGACATCTCCATGAAGAACAGGACGCACGGATTTACCTATCCAACCAGAAGCCTGGCAAACAAGCCCGCGCCGAAAACGGCCGAGGCTTGCGCCACCTCGACACTATATGGGCTGCTGACGCCGTCGGTTGATTTCATCGCCGCGGAATAGTGCCACTGCGGAGTGTCGGTCAGGTCTTCCCGCAAGACCGCAGCGCCGGACCGAACCCGAACCAGATAGGATTCGCTTTCCTCACCCAGCGGCACATCCAGCCCTGACCAATCATCGCCATCAATACGTGTGCGCCGCACCCACGAGATCATGTCACCGCCTTGGGATTGGGCTGCTTTGAGATGCGCCGGTGCATATGGCCGCAAGCCGTTTCCGTCGAAAGCCTGAATCTGATGCACAAAAGACGCGTCGTCATGCCCCCGTGTTGCGGGCCCGATGCGATAATGCCTGGCGACCCGGCGCTCTGATCGTGACTGGCTGGTCTGATAAATATGATCGTTCAGCATCACGAACAAAGATCCTTCCGGCCAGGCGTCCGGCATTAGGGCGTCGGTTCCCACCTGCCCACGCAACCGTCCTGAAAGCGCATATGTGTCGACCTCCTGCATTTCTGCCGTCGCGAACTGAAAAACCTCTCAGTTCCCCGGTGTGCCGTCACCAATTGCTGCCAAATTTGCACCGTTGAGCAATGCCTGACGCGGCCGCGATTCCAACACCCCGTCGATCAACTTCACCCGCAGCGGCGCACCCTCGTCCCAGATACCCGGGGTGGCCCGCATCAAAGGGCCCTCGGTCACTCCGATAATCGCCTGCCCCGGGATCAGACCGCTCAATGCGTAACCTTCATCATCCGACGCCGAATAGACCGCTACATTTCCTGGCCACGGTTTCGCAGATACGGCCAGATATGGCGCGTGTGGCACCTCGGATCCTGTAAGCAATGGCAGATCCATAAACACCGGCAGAACCGGTACCGGAGCGACATGGGGTTTTTCAGTTACCTTATCATCAGGCAAATCAGACGGCGTGTAGACGCCCGGTTCGACCCTTACCGCATCCACAATCTGAAGCTCTGCCTGTTCCAGCCGGTCGATCCGGTACAGCGCGCCCTGTCCGTTCGAGGGCAACCGGACGACATCGCCCGCCCCCAGATGCATCATCGAAGGCGGTAGCGCAAAGCGGGCTGTCTCACGCGACACGCGCGCTTCGCTCAGCCATCGTTCGGCGGTCTGGCGTCCCTCGGCCCGCGTCATTGACAGGGGCATCTCGTTGACCGACACGGAATGGGTGCTGTCATCGGGCAGGATCGCCTCCTCGGCGACAACATCGTGATCGGCATCGGATTGCACAAATCGCAATCGGACACGGCCGGTCATTTCAGCCTCGGCTTCGCGGCGATGTTCGATGTCTCCGCTAACCTCTTCACTCTGCGCCAATTGATCAGATGACAGATCAACAGGCCGCCGACCGTCACGCATCCGGAAAACAAGCATGCCGTCACGCTCGATTGCGTCGAAACCGTAGCGTAACATCAGGGGCTGCAACGCGGAACGCGCATCGGAAACATCTTCGACCGCGTAACCGCGCACGACGCCATATAGCTCGGACACATCGATCTCGCGAACACCGGTTCCATAACAGATCTCTGTCACGACGGATGCAAGTGTATCCTCCTTGGGCAATCCCGGCTTGTCTGTGATGTTGTTCGACAAAGTTTGTCTCCACTTTTTGGCAACTTCGGATCAGCCCCTCTAACTGCCCGAGTTGTTTTGCTGTACCAGCAAGATCTGCATCCTCCCCGGCTCCGATTTGCCTGCGCAGTTCTTCCGCTGCCTGGCGCAAACCGCGAATGGACGTCTCGAGCGACTGCAAAAGTTCAGCCGTTTGGGACATCCGCTCTTCCGGGGTAATCAAAGTCATGTTTGCCTGTGACCTCATGCGAGAGTTTTTCCGCACGAGAGAAACGAAAAACGGCCACCGGGTTGCCCCGGGGCCGTTGCCCACTTCTTCTAGCATGACACATCTTATACGCGATAAAGGCCGCACAGTCAAGGCTTCGCGCAACGTCGGCGCAACAGGCATCGTGACAAAATTATTAATGATTTCTTTCGCCTACCGGGCAACCTTCAAGCCTTTGTCGAACAATCAACGCAAAGGCAAAGGCGCCCGTGTTTTGTTTTGACGCAGCACGAAATTGCTCCGGGTATCGCGAACCAGCCCGGACTTCAGAAGACGCTGCATGATAAAGCCCTCAAGGTCCTCCGGTGTTCGTGCATACACTTTCAGAATAAAATCATGGTCCCCGGTGATGGACGCGCATTCCACTATCTGCGGTTCAGTCTCCACCAAACGCAGGAATGACTTGATGCTGTCCTCGTGATGATCTCGCAGCGCAACATGGACATAAGCGATCGCATTCAACCCGATTTCCTTGGCCCTGAGCTGCGCCCCATAGCCGGCAATAACGCCCGACGCTTCCAGATCACGCACCCGCCGCCAGCATTGCGAGGCCGACAACCCGGTTCGCTCTGCCAGATCCTGCATCGACAACCGGCCGTTCAGCTGCAATTCCCGCAAAACCGCAATATCCGCATCATGAAGCATATGTTTCACAATTTCCTTTCTGGGCGCCCATACATTTCAAAATAGCAATCCAATTGCCTCTTTCCAGACATTTATTTCAACCTGAAGGGCTACAATTGTTTCAGGAGGATACATCATGCCCAAATCAACCAGCTACGTCGCGAAAATACCCGACAGCCGCGGCCACATAGTCTACACGGATGAAGAGAACGCGGTTTGGGCCGATCTCTATGCCGCGCAAGCGCCAAATGTTCAGCGCTACATGGCGCGCGAATACCTGGACGGGCTGGCACGCCTCGATCTTCCCAAAACAACCGTACCGTCTTGCGCGGACATCTCCGAGCGTCTGCTGGATCTGACCGGCTGGCGGGTACAGCCGGTTCCGGCCCTCATCGGGTTCAAGACTTTCTTCGGCATGCTGGCGGATCGAACTTTCCCTGCGGCATCCTTCATTCGCTCACGTGAAGATTTTGACTATATTGAAGAGCCCGACATTTTTCATGAAATCTTCGGCCATACTCCGTTGCTGAGTGATCCGCGTTTTGCGGCGTTCAGCCATGCTATCGGTAAAGCCGGGCAACAGGCGGGACCGAACGACTACGCCTGGCTGATCCGGCTATACTGGTTCACAATCGAATTTGGGCTGCGTCGCCAGGAAGGTGGTATCAAAGCGCTGGGATCAGGATTGGCTTCCTCGCCCACCGAACTTGTATACGCCGTGAACAGCGACATACCAGATCGGGACCCGTTTGATGCCCTGACGATCCTGCGCACTCCTTATCGGATCGATATGCACCAGATGGGGTATTTTGTGCTAAACGATCCAGAGGACCTGTTCGAAGCGGCCGAGCGCAACCTTCTGGCCGACGTCCACCGCGCCCAGTCTCTCGGTCTGCTGCCGAACAAGTTCCCTGAAAAAACAACCGCTGCCGAGTGATCCACAATGACACAGAAACTAGCAGATCAAACATGCGTCCCTTGTTCCGGCGGCATACCGCCGCTGACCGCGCAAGACGCCAAGTCGCATCTCAAGGCCCTCAGCCCGGACTGGCAGCTTGATTCCGAAACCAAAACACTGACGCGACGCTTTAAGTTCAAGGGATTTGCCAAGGCGACCTATCTGGCCAATCTTTGCGCATGGCTCGCCGATCAGCAGGGGCATCACCCCGATATCAGTTTCGGCTATGGTTACGTAGTGGTCCGGCTCACCACGCATGAGATCGGCGGCCTCAGTGACAATGACTTCATCTGGGCCGCAAAACTGGACGCTCTGACGGCGTAGCACGATAACCACCCCAAACAAGCGCTTGCATTCAGCAACGCTTGACAATTGCGCTTATAACCCTCATGTGCCGCTCAACACAGCGCTGACGCGTGAGCATCGGCAGGCTCGTAGCCTGCCTAAAGCGCTCCTACCCTCCAGTTCCCCTTCACGCAGGGTTCTTGATGCGATGGCCGGATGGCGCAGGACCCGCCTGCCCGTCCTGAGGTCTCGCTAAACCCTGCCGGTCGCGCAAGTTGCGTGGCCAGAATTTCATGTTCGCGGCCAACCCGGCTTTGCGGACCAAAAAGGAATACGATTTGTTCGACTTCGACATGCTGGGTCTTGCACCCGCTCTGAATGACGCCCTGAAAAACGCGCAACTTACCCAACCCACCCCCATCCAGAACCAGGCCATTCCGCTTGCGCTTCAGGGACACGATATTCTAGGTCTGGCCCAGACCGGTACAGGTAAAACGCTGGCCTTCGGCCTGCCGCTGATTGACCACCTTCTGGCCCAGCCAGGCAAGCCGGCCCCCAAAACGGCAAAGGCACTGATCCTGGCCCCTACCCGCGAACTGGTCAATCAGATCGCCGAAAGCCTGCGTAATCTGACCAGAAAAACCAAACTGCGCGTAGCGACCGTTGTTGGTGGCCAGTCCATCAACAAGCAGATCTCGTTCCTGTCGCGCGGCACCGACATACTCGTGGCAACGCCCGGACGCCTGATCGACCTGATGGATCGCGGCGCCGTCGATCTGGGCGCCGTCCGGCATCTTGTGCTGGACGAAGCCGATCAGATGCTGGACATGGGCTTCATCCACGCCCTGCGCCGCATTGCGCCGCATCTGGGCAGCCCGCGCCAGACCATGCTGTTCTCGGCCACGATGCCCAAGCAGATGGAGGAACTCAGCCGCGCCTATCTGACCAACCCGCAAAGGGTGCAGGTTTCGCCACCGGGCAAAGCTGCGGACAAGATCACTCAATCCATCCACTTCATCGACAAGCCCGGAAAGCCCGGCAAACTGCGCGACATCCTTTCAGCCGACCCCGAGGCGCTGACGCTTGTGTTTTCCCGCACCAAACATGGCGCAGAAAAGCTGATGAAGGGGCTGGTCGCAGACGGTTTCAACGCGGCATCAATCCATGGCAACAAAAGCCAGGGACAACGCGACCGCGCCATCAAGGCGTTTCGCACGGGCGAGATCAAGATTCTTGTGGCGACAGACGTGGCCGCACGTGGGATCGACATCCCCGGCGTTGCCTATGTGATCAACTACGACCTGCCCGAGGTGCCCGACAATTATGTCCACCGCATCGGGCGGACGGCCCGTGCCGGGCGCGAAGGTGAAGCCATTGCGTTTTGCGCACCGGAAGAAGTCGATCTGCTGCGGCAAATTCAAAAGCTGATGAAGATTGAAATTCCCGTCGCCAGCGGCGCGTTGCCTGAAGCAGCCGAGCCTCAGAAACCTGCGCGCCGTCAGGGCAATCGTCGCAGAGGTTCCAAACCGCATGCGGGTTCCGGAAACTCGAATTCCGCCCCTTCCAAACGGCGCAGACAGCGCCGACGCCCGGCGGCCTGATCGCACAACAACAATGGCCGGCGACGATGCGCCCCCGGCCACTTATTCATGTCTCTTGCGGATTAGTTGCCCGAGTTGCGCTCGGCTTCGATTTCACGCCATTTGGCAACATTGCGGTTATGCTCCTGCAAGGTTTCCGCAAAAGCATGACCGCCGGTTCCGTCAGCAACAAAGAAGACATAGTCGGTTTCTTCTGGTGCAACTGCGGCCTCCAGACTTGCCAGTCCCGGATTGGCAATCGGTGTCGGCGGAAGCCCATCGATCAGGTAAGTATTCCAAGGGGTTGCGCGCCGTAGCTCACTCCGCCGCAATCCGCGTCCAAGGACACCCTGACCCTTGGTGATACCGTAGATCACGGTCGGGTCTGTCTGCAGCTTCATACCCTGCTTCAAGCGGTTCACGAATACGCTGGCAACCTGTCCGCGCTCTTCCGGCACGCCGGTTTCCTTTTCGATGATGGACGCGAGGATCAGCATTTCTTCCGGGCTTTCCAGTGGCAACCCGTCCTGACGGCTTTCCCAGACTGCATTGATCCGAAGCCGCTGCTTTTCCTGCATTTTCTGTAAGACAGCATTCCTGTCGTCGCCTGGCTTGATGTCATAGCTGTCAGGCGCCAACTCACCCTCGGCCGGAATTTGGGTTACGTCACCACTCAGCGCATCAAATGACTTCAGCGCGTCAACAACCTGCCACGCGGTCACGCCCTCGGCCACTGACACCCGATATCGCGTGTCAGCCTCGCCACGTTTTTCTGCGTATTCCGCCGGAGTTTCCTCATCTGATCCAAATGAGGCAACCTCGACAAAGTCCAAAGTCGCAGGGTCCAGTTCGCGTACACGGGTCTGCGTGCGGGTTACACCGATACGGTACTCGATCTCGGAACCACAGGTGCTTACACCACTGCTGGTGATCTCGTCGATGATCTGCTGCATCGAGGCGCCTTCGCGCACCAGAAAGCTGCCCGCCTTCAATTTCTGCGCCTGATCCGTATAGTCGGCGCCCATGCGAAAGATCATGGCATTGCTGATCGCACCCTGATCCTCCAGATCGCGACTAACACGTGTCATGTTCGAACCGCTTTCCACCCGCAGGCAGATCGCGGATTGCAGCGGACCTTCAGCCTTGAATTGCGATTGCCCCCAAAGGATCAGACCGCCCATCAGAAACAGGCCGACCACCAGCAGGGTCAGCGCGTTGGACGCTAGGGCCCGCCACATTTAACTGACCTTTCCGAAGATCACGCTTGCGTTTGTGCCGCCAAAGCCGAACGAATTGGAAAGCGCGACGTTGATCTCACGCTCACGCTTAGCGTTCGGTGCCAGATCGATGGGTGTTTCAACCGCCGGGTTGTCCAGATTGATCGTCGGCGGTGCCACCTGATCGCGGATCGCAAGGATCGAGAAGATCGCCTCAATCGCGCCAGCAGCCCCTAACAGGTGACCGGTGGCCGATTTGGTCGAGGTCATGGTCGCCTTGCTGGCATGTTCGCCCAGCAAACGCTCCACTGCGCCCAGCTCGATCGTATCCGCCATGGTCGAGGTGCCATGCGCATTGATATAGTCCAGATCTTTCGGTTCCAGCCCGGCACTGCGCAGCGCTGCTTTCATCGAACGCTCGGCCCCATCACCGTCCTCGGACGGCGCGGTGATGTGATAGGCGTCACCGGACATGCCATAGCCCAGAACCTCGGCGTAGATCTTCGCGCCGCGCGCCTTGGCATGTTCATATTCTTCCAGAACAACGATGCCTGCGCCCTCGCCCATGACGAACCCGTCGCGGTCGATGTCATAAGGGCGGCTGGCCCTCTTCGGATCATCGGCATATTTGGTCGACAGTGCCTTACACGCGTTGAAACCGGCAATACCGATCTCACAGATGCAGCCTTCACCGCCACCGGCCACCATCACGTCAGCGTCGCCGGCGCGGATGATGCGGCTGGCGTCGCCGATCGCATGCGCCCCGGTGGAACAGGCGGTCACGACCGAATGGTTCGGTCCCTTGAAGCCATGACGGATCGACACCTGACCCGACGCCAGGTTGATCAGCGCGCCAGGAATAAAGAAAGGCGAAACACGCCGCGGGCCCTTGTCGCGGATCAGATTGGCAGTTTCCGCGATGGACCCCAGCCCACCGATGCCCGAGCCGATCAGAACACCAGTCCGCAGGCGGCTTTCCTCATCTTCAGGCAACCAGCCGGAATCCTGACAGGCCATGTCCGCAGCAGCAATCGAATACAGAATGAAATCTTCGATCTTGCGCTGCTCTTTCGGCGGCAGCCAGTCGTCAGGGTTGAAAGTCCCGTTCGTGCCGTCTCCACGCGGCACTTCGCAGGCATATGTCGTGGTGACACCACTTGCCTCAGCATCGAAATGGGTAATCGGGCCCGCGCCGGATTCCCCATCCAGCAGCCGCGACCAGGTTTCCTCGACCCCACTGGCCAAAGGAGTGACCAATCCCAGACCGGTTACAACGACTCTGCGCATGAAATGCCTCTTGCCTGCTTCCTGTATGAGAACCGTCCATACCCCGCACCGGGGTGCGGGGGCAAGAGCAAGGGCGCATTCCTTGTTAGCGTCATTTCGCCAATTCCGGTCATATATTGTGGTTCAGCAGGAATGCACCACCGCTCTGCACAAAAAAACCGCCCCTTCCCTGAAACGGAAAAGGGCGGGCTAGATATATCGGGCCGGTCCTATTGGAACTGCGCCACCGGTTCATGGGCAGCGGCCGCAACCTTAAGCGCTTCGGACAGGCTCAGTGTCTTGCGGAACAGCGCACGGCCCACAATCGCGCCCGAGATGTTAGAGATGTAGGCCAGCCGCGAAATATCGTCTGCCGTGCGAACGACGCCGCTGGCGATGACCGGGGTCCGCGAGTGCTTGGCCAGCCCCGAAATCAATCCCAGCTGCGCTTCGACGTCATCCATGTCGCTGTCGATATCAGTGACCAGAATGGCAGCAAAAGGCGTGTCGGCAAAAGCGTCGATGAACGCTTCTGGCGTAAAGGCACTTTGGCTGCGCCAGCCTTCGGTCATAACCTGACCTTGCCAGACATCCACGGCCAGAACGATCTGGTCGGGGTGCAGTTTGGCAAGTTCCTTGACCACGTGGGGATCACGCGCGGCCAGAGTTCCGATCACAACCCGGCCGGCACCTTTGTCGATCCAGTGTTCGACGTGCTCGCGGCTTCGCATACCACCGGCAAGCTGCACAGGCATTTCCGCGCTTCGAATTATTTCTTCAATCAGTTCGGCGTTGGTATTGCGCCCTTCGATTGCGTCGAAATCCGTCAGCTGCATCCATTCGGCCCCGGCCGCGGACCAGCTGCGCGCGGTTGCAACCGGATCGACATGCCAGACCATGGCTTCATCGAGACGGCCTTTGTCCAGCGAGACACACCGTCCGTTCTGCAATTCCATCGTGGGATAAATCCTCATGAGCATGCTCCTTCGCCCAATCGCTGTAAAATCCAGCATAGCATAGACAGCGCCGAAACGGTTGTTTCAAACAGTTTCGGCAAACCACGCTCTGTTTGCGGCATTGCTACAATTACTGTGTTTCAGACGCGTGCCGGTGGGCCATTTCGCCGTAACAGATGGACAGGTGTATCCATGTATTCGCATTCACGCATCAGAACGTAGCCCAGCTTCTGCGCCAGACTTTGCGACGCTTCATTTGTGGCATCCACCATGGCGACCAACGGCCCGGGAATGACCCTGTCGAACCAGTCGTGCGCCGCTTGTGCAGCCTCGTATCCCAGTCCTTTTCCCTGCGCTTCGGGGGCCAGTACCCAGCCTGCCTCGGGGAAACGGCCAAAATCCTCACCCAGACCCCGATCGCCATAGAAAAACCCTGCCTGACCGATCATCTGCCGATTCGATTGCTGGATTACCGCCCATTGTCCGAATCCGGCCATCTGCCAGTGTCCGGCATTACGCAGGAACGCATCCCACGCCTCGCCCCGTGATTTCGGTTTGCCGCCAATATGGCGCACAACACACGGATTTCGCCAGATTTCCGCAAAGCGGTTGAAATCTTCCGGTCGCATCGCACACAGCGTCAGTCGCGCCGTGTTTATCATCGGGGTGGATCTTATCATGCCCTGCCCGCCTGGAATTTTGCCTCAGTGGAAACAGTGCGAAGCAATAAGACGCCGTGCAAGCGGGAAATCGGTCCGGGCACAAAAAAACGGCGCCTCCGTTGCCCGGAAGCGCCGCTCTATCTCGACACGAAACGCTTAGGACGCTTCGCTGATGAATTTGACGGCGTCGCCAAAGGTCTGGATGGTTTCGGCTGCGTCATCGGGAATTTCGATGCCGAACTCTTCTTCGAAGGCCATAACCAGTTCAACAGTGTCCAGGCTGTCCGCGCCCAGATCGTCGATGAAGGACGCGTTTTCCGCGACTTTGTCTTCTTCGACACCCAGGTGCTCAACAACGATCTTTTTAACGCGATCTGCGACGTCGCTCATGTCTTTTCCTCATTCCGTTTCAGGGCGCATTGCCCGGTTCTGCCCTTGCCCGCTCAGGCTGGCTTTGGTTTGCCCGTTCCGGGCGGTTTGAGACCCGGCTGACCGGGCATGGCGAAGGCCAACCTGAATGACCGGCCCCCACATATCTGCGCCGCCTATAGCACAGACAACGCACAAGGCAAACGGTTTCGCGCCTGCCCTGCGCCGCGCTTACAACATGGCCATACCGCCATTCACATGCAAGGTGGTTCCGGTAACATATCCCGCTTCGGGGCTAGCCAGATACAGAACTGCGGCGGCAATCTCCGAAGGGTCGCCCATACGGCCCGCCGGAACCTGCCCCAGAATTCCGCTCTTCTGGTCGTCCGTCAGTTTGTCGGTCATCGCGGTGGTTATAAAGCCCGGAGCCACGGCGTTCGCGGTGATTCCGCGGCTTGCCACTTCGTAGGCCAGCGATTTGGTCACGCCCACCATTCCGGCTTTGGACGCCGCATAGTTCGCCTGCCCCGGATTACCGGTTGCGCCCACCACCGACGAGATATTGATGATACGACCCCAGCGGGCCTTCATCATGCCGCGCAGAACGCCTTTGCACAGTTTGGCGGTCGCGGTCAGGTTCACGTCAATCACGCTCTGCCATTCTTCATCCGACATGCGCATAAAGATGTTGTCGCGCGTGATGCCCGCATTGTTCACCAGAATATCAACGGATCCCATCGCTTCGGCCGCCTGCTTCGGCAGCGCTGCAACCGCTTCGGCGTCGCTCAGGTTGCAGGGCAAAACGTGGGCCCGTTCGCCCAGTTCGTCCGCAAGCGCCTGCAATGGCTCGACCCGTGTGCCGGAAAGCCCAACCGACGCGCCCGCCGCATGCAGGGTACGTGCAATTTCGCCCCCGATGCCGCCCGAAGCCCCAGTGATCAGCGCATTCTTACCTGTCAAATCAAACATTCGGTTTCCCTCTTGGTTCGTCTGTGTCGACGCGTATGGAGATTACGATTCGGCCTGCACCGCATTCTGCACGTCTTCGGGTGTACCGACAGCCTTGCCGCCAATAGCCCGGTCGATTTTTCGGATCATGCCCGACAGCGCCTTTCCCGCGCCAATTTCCCATGTCTCGGTCACACCCTGCGCGGCCATGTACTGCACACTTTCACGCCACCGGACCGAACCCGTCACCTGTTCGACCAGCAACTGGCGGATCAGATCCGGGTCCGTCACGGCCTCGGCACGCACATTCGCCACCAAGGGAACGGCCAGCGCCTTTATTTCGACCGCGGCCAGAGCCTCGGCCATCACATCGGCAGCCGGCTGCATCAAAGCACAGTGGAAAGGCGCGCTGACCGGCAGCATGACCGCCCGCTTGGCACCTTTTTCCTTTGCAATGACTGCGGCACGTTCCACAGCCGCCTTGGAGCCCGATACCACAACCTGTGTCGGATCATTGTCGTTCGCCGCCTGGCAGACCTCGCCCTGCGCGGCCTCTTCCGCAACCGCGCGAACGGCCTCCAGATCCAGCCCCAGCACTGCGGCCATCGCGCCTTCACCTACCGGCACGGCGCTCTGCATAGCCTGACCGCGTGTGCGCAGCAGGCGGGCAGTATCGGCGACCGACAAAGCCCCTGCAGCAGCAAGCGCCGAGTATTCGCCCAGCGAATGCCCCGCGACGTAGGACGCAGTGGTAATCGCAACCCCTTCGGCCTCAAGCGCGCGCATCGCCGCCATCGAGGTCGCCATCAGCGCCGGTTGCGCATTCTGTGTCAGCGTCAGTGTTTCGATCTCGCCATCCCAGATCAGGCTGCTCAGCTTTTCCCCCAGTGCCTCGTCCACTTCGGCAAATACCGCCTGCGCGGCGGGATAGGCTTCGGCCAGTGCTTTGCCCATACCGATAGTCTGGGCGCCCTGCCCCGGGAAAACGAACGCGAGTGTCATTGCAACCTCATGGATGACGTTAGGTTGCGGCGGGGTGTAAACCGACAATTGGCCCGGCACAAGCATTGCCTGCGCTCTGCATTCCGGCACCATCGCTGTGCGCACGGTCATATTGTGTCCTGTTCACACGGATATAGGTTGTGTCCAGACCTTCACCTTCGGAGCATCCGATCAATGCACTCGAAAAATACCTTCTCTACCTACGGAAGTATTGCCAAGACCTTTCACTGGTTGACGGCATTGCTGATTTTCACGGCATTGCCACTGGGCTTTTTTGCCAACAACCTGGCCCAGGCGATCTATGACCCGTCAATTCCGACAACCGAGGACGATATCGCGCAGGCCGCACGGCTGTTTTCACTGCACAAAACTGTTGGCATCACCGTCTTTTTCGTAGCCTTGGCCCGTATCCTCTGGGCGATGACACAAACCAAACCCGGTTTGCTGAACGCAGAAAACAAGCCCGAAGCATTCGCCGCCGAAACAGTGCATTGGCTTTTGTATGGCTCGCTTGTGCTGGTTCCCTTGACCGGCTGGTTGCACCACGCAGCCGCTGAAGGGTTCGCGCCTATCCTGTGGCCCTTTGGCCAGAACCTGCCATTCATTCCCAAGTCGCCCGCTCTGGCTGAACTGACCGCCAGCCTGCATTGGCTGCTCATCATCGTCTTGGCGGGTTCGCTGGTGCTGCACATCGCAGGAGCGCTGAAACACCATGTCATGGATAAAGACAGCACGCTGCGTCGGATGTTGCCGGGCGCAACGGATGCGCCCGAGCCGCCCGCCCAGAAACACTCACTTGTCCCCGCCGCCGCCGCACTAGTTGTCTGGTGTGGTGTTCTGGTCGGCGGCTGGTCCACTGGGGTTTTCACCAACCACTCTGCCGCTTCCACTGACACCGCCGATCTTGCAGAGGTTCAGTCGGACTGGCAGGTGCAGGAAGGAAACCTGTCGATTACGATCAAGCAACTTGGCAGCCCTGTAACCGGCAGTTTCTCTGACTGGACCGCCGCGATCACTTTCGACCAACCGGCAGAACCCGGCCTCGCAGGGTCGGTGGACGTGACCATAGCCATCGGCTCGCTGAGCCTCGGAACCGTAACGGATCAAGCCATGGGCGCGGATTTCTTCGACAGCGGCCAGTTCCCGACCGCCAGCTTCGATGCCGACCTGTTCAAAACCGAATCCGGATACGAGGCGCGTGGCCCCCTGACAATCCGAGACAAGACGCTGGACATCGCTTTGCCCTTCGCTCTGAGTATTCAGGATAATGTCGCAACAATGACCGGGGAAATAACGCTGGACCGGCTGAGTTTCGACATTGGCAAAAAAATGCCCGCTGAAGACTCGCTTGCGTTTGCCGTGACCGTTGCAGTAGAGTTGACCGCGTCGCGGGCCAAGTAACATTGACCGACAAAAAAACCGCCGGTGTTTCAGCACCGGCGGTTTTCGATTCAATAGCTGAAATCTGTCTTATTCAGCCTTTTGCGCTTCGATCGAGATAGAAATTTCCACCTCGTCACTGACGAACGGTGCGAATTGACCCAGGTCGAAGTCGCTGCGCAGCAGAGTTGTGGTCGCATCGAACCCGGCCCACTGCTTTCCAGCCATCGGATGCTCGCCAACCTGATTGAGCGTTGCGTCCAGCACCACGGGCTTGGTGATATCGTTCAGGGTCAGATCGCCGGTGATCTTGGCGGTATTCTCGCCTGTCACTTCAATACCGGTCGAGGTAAAGGTGGCCAAGTCACCCTCGGCCGCAGCAAAGAAATCCTCGGACATAAAATGATCTTCGCGCGGCTTCCAGCCCGTGATCATTTCGACCACCGGCATCGAGACGGTCACGCTCGACGCGGCAGGGTCTGCTTGATTGAACATGATCTCGCCTTCAAAACCCGAGAACATCCCGGATGTGGTCGAAAATCCGAGGTGATTGTAAGTAAAGACGACCTGGCTGTGGCTTGAGTCCAGAACATATTTCTCGGCAGCAGCAAAAGCCGATGTTGCTGATACGGCCAGTGCGGCGGCCAGGAGGATAGGTTTCATAACAAACTCCGCAGAATTGGTGGTGCAACCCAGAATGGTTGCTCACTAACGTAAATGTGCCGCCCAAGGGCGGCACTCAACCTCTATTCTCTCACAAATTCTGTTCTTTTTTGAACAGAACGGGATTTAGGCGAAGATCGTAACGTTTCCGCTAAGTTGCCCCTTGAGCGCCCGGCTTACATCCGCTGATTGCAGCGGCAGCTTCATCAGAAGGCTGCCATCCATGTCGAACAACTCGACCTGATCATCCGCAAAACGTGCACCCCCCAGGGTTTCATAGCTGCGACGCAGAACCGTTTGCGGGCGACCATTTTCGTTTTTCTGCAGCACGCGCACTTCGCGGCGGATCGGATCAAAATATGCGTCCGGCCGGGCATCCATAATCTCGATCGTCAGCAAACTGACCCCGACCAGCAGGAACATCATCGAAGCCGCAAGTTTGATAGGCCACACTTCGGGTCCTGCAACGGATCCGGTCATAAGCCACATGGAAAATGCGGCTACGATCAAAATCAGGCCCAAGGCCCGCGCCAAGATCATTCTCGCTTTCCAGTTCGGTGCGAAGGCCACCATGACAGGCACAGAATGTTCAAATCGCGAACCAGTGGCCGTCTTGTGAATTGCGTTTGTGTTCGTAGCGGTCATTTTCTTTACCCCGTCTCAGGTTGCCGTACTGAATTTGCTCGTTCCGGCTAGTCCCCGGCATACAAAACAACTTTGAGCCGAAAAGCGTCAGGAATTGGGCGCGCCAAAGGAATTAGGGCGACTTCACAAAGGCATATGTGGCGGGGCTTGCCCCTCGCGCTCAAACGTGTATATGGGGCCATCCTTCGCAAGAGTTATGAATCGCGCAGCCTCTCGTGGCAGGGTCGCGAAGGACCAGAAAGCCCCGCCTTTGAAATGCGCCTTGATATAAACAGGAGTGCACATGCCACTGTATGAGCATGTAATGATCGCGCGTCAGGACCTGTCCAACGCGCAGGCGGAAAGCCTCGTCGAACATTTCGGCACCGTTCTGGCTGACAACGGCGGCAAGCTGGTTGATAGCGAGTACTGGGGCGTCAAGACGATGGCCTACAAGATCAACAAGAACCGCAAAGGCCACTATGCCTTCCTGAAGACAGACGCTCCTTCGGGCGCCGTTCAGGAAATGGAACGCCTGATGCGTCTGCACGAAGACGTCATGCGCGTTCTGACCATCAAGGTCGACGGCCACGAAGACGGCCCGTCGGTTCAGATGCAAAAGCGTGACGAGCGTGGCGACCGCCGCGAGCGCCGTTGATCAACGCCTGACGAAAGGACATAAACCATGGCCGCAAAACCATTTTTCCGCCGCCGCAAGGTCTGCCCGTTCTCGGGTGAGAACGCGCCGAAAATCGACTACAAGGACACCCGTCTGCTGCAGCGCTACATCTCTGAGCGTGGCAAGATCGTACCTTCGCGCATCACCGCCGTTTCTGCGAAAAAGCAGCGTGAACTGGCCCGTGCTATCAAGCGCGCGCGCTTCCTCGCCCTGCTGCCCTACGCCGTGAAGTAAGGAGAGACTGACATGCAAGTTATCCTTCTGGAACGCGTTGCGAAACTGGGTCAGATGGGCGACGTCGTTGACGTCAAACCCGGCTACGCCCGCAACTTCCTGCTGCCCCAGGGCAAGGCGCTGAGCGCATCGAGTGCCAACATCGCGTCGTTCGAAGCCCAGAAAGCGCAGCTTGAGGCACGCAACCTGGAAACCAAGAAAGAAGCTGAAGCACTGGCTGAAAAGCTGGACGGTCAGCAGTTCATCGTGATTCGCTCGGCATCGGATGCCGGCGCTCTCTACGGCTCGGTCACTCCGCGTGACGCCGCAGAGGCCGCAACCGAAGCAGGCTTCACTGTCGATAAGAAACAGGTCGTTCTGATTGCTCCGATCAAGGAACTGGGCCTGCACTCGCTCGCAGTCAAACTGCACCCCGAGGTCGAAGTCGAGATCAAGATGAACGTTGCACGTTCGGAAGAAGAAGCCGAACTGCAAGCCTCCGGTAAATCGATCCAGGAACTGGCTGCTGAAGAAGAAGCTGCCGCGGAATTCGAGATTGCCGAACTGTTCGACGACATCGGTTCTGCCGCTTCTGAAGACGAAGATCTGGCACCGGAAGCTTCGGCTGAAGAAGACGAAGCCAAAGCCTGATCCGACAGGAAATGACGAGAAAGAGGCTGCGTGCCATGCGCGGCCTCTTTTTTATTTCAGCAAGTTTTTGCTGCTCCAAAAAACCCAACCTTGCAGTCAGAATTTCGTTTCATATCATCGGCCCCTCCATTGTCGGAGCTATCTTATGACTTTGTTCCTTCGCCGCAGTGTGCTGGCTATTCTGATTGCAACGCCCATCGCCGCCTGTAGCGGCTCCAACCGGCCCTCAGACGAAGCATTTGATCCACCGCTTTATCCGAACGAGACCGCCGAACTGCGCGAATCGATCAACAAGTGGGCCGATCACTACGAACTGCCGCGCGAACTGGTACACAAGCTGGCGATCCGGGAAAGCACACATCGGCCATGGGCGGTCAACCGGCCGTATTACGGGTTGCTGCAAATCCTTCCCGCAACGGCACGCTCGATGGGGTATGACGGGAAAGCGCAAGGCTTGCTGGATGCAGACACCAATCTGGAATTCGCCGGAAAGTACCTAAGGGGGGCATGGTTGTTGTCCGATGGGGATCAGCAACGGGCGATTTTTCTGTACGCAAAGGGCTTCTATCCCGAAGCGAAAGCGCGAAAAATGCTGGTCGAAACGGGCCTGCGATCGGAATAAACCCCCTCAAAACGCCCCGAACTTCGCGTCAACCGGAGGTAATCCGGGATATTAAGTGCCGAAAAGGTATGTTTTTCCCCGTTCTGTTGCTTTAAGTACGCAATAAGCATACGCGGCTTGCACAAATGGCTTGCACAACACCCCAAGGTTGACGCAACGTATACACCGTGAAGGACGAAGACGGCATTTCTTTGGGGCTAGGAGTGTCACTGTAAGGGTTGGACCGGTGAAACTGATAGACTTGGCCGCAATCGACCATGAGGAAAAGTCGGCCTCAGACATCATCAATGCCGTCTGCGATGAGCTCGGCTTTGACTACGCTTCCTATGCAACCATGAACCCCATCAAAGGTGATGTGCAGGGTTATGCGAACTACCCTGACGAGTGGAAGATTCACTATGGCAGCCACGGCTATCACCATTTCGACCCCACGATTTATCAGTCAGTGCTTAGCATCGCGCCCGTTGACTGGGGGCGGTTTAACCATGACGAGAAATTCCATGCTGTCTTCCGCGATGCGAATGATTTCGGGATTACATCGCGCGGGCTGACTGTTCCGATCCGGGGGCCGTACGGCGAATGCGGAATGCTCAGTGTCACAAGGGATTGCTCGGACGCGGAATGGGAAAAGCTAAAGAAGCATGTGATGGGCGATCTTCAGATGGCCGCGGTTCACGCGCATGACACCGTTATGCAATCCGGTCTTTTGGCGAAAGCGTTGTACCTGCCGACCCTTTCGACCCGGGAAAAAGAGATCCTGCAATGGGTCGCCGAGGGTAAATCTCAGCAGGACATTGGCGATATTCTGTCCATTTCACACCGCACGGTAGAAGTGCACATGCGTTCGGGCCGCGAGAAACTCGGCGCGCTCACCACTCCGCAGGCCATCGGACGGGCCATCGGAATGGGCCTAATTGCCCCAGGTTAATCAAAAAAAAGACAAAATTACGGGAAACCCCCAATAGCCTTAAACCGATTCTTGGTTAAATTCTAAGACACGGTAACCAGACTGTAGGGGGATGGAAATGATCATCGTAATTGATGGTATGAACCAGCACAAATTCAAAGACGTATTGGACGACATGTTCAAGCTGCGGGCACGGGTTTTCGGGGATCGCCTTGGCTGGGATGTCAACATCAAAGATGGGCGCGAGCGCGATCACTTTGACGACCTACATCCTGCACATGTTGTCAGCATCAACGACGAAGGGGACGTCGTTGGGTGTATGCGACTGTTGCAGACGACCGGGCCACACATGCTGGCCGACGTCTTCAGCTCTATCCTGGATGGCGAGGCACCCATACGCAGTGCCCAGGTCTGGGAAGCGACGCGCTTCTGCGTCGACACCAAGAAACTCGGACGCGGACGCGGAAAGAACTCTGTATCCTACGTCACCAGCGAAGTCATGATCGGCTCGTTCGAATACGCACAGACAGCCGGAGTTCTGGACTCGATCGCAGTGATCGATCCAGTGATGAACCGGGTCCTGCAACGTTCAGGCAACGCGCCCTATGACTATGTCGGCACAGCCAAGCCCATGGGCAAGGTCGTCGCCATGGCCGCACTCATGGATTGCTCGGATGAACGGATTGCAGGAATTCGCAACTATGCCGGGATTGAGCATGATGTCTTCTTGACCGAAGAAGCGGCTCTGGATCTTTATGCCCATGGCAAGACCGAAGCAGCGCCACAGCAGCCGGTCGCTAACTTCGACCATCAGCCGCTTTCGCAACTGGAACGGTACTTTGTCGAACAGATGAACGCGGCCACGAGCAAGGCCGAAGTCGAAGATGTTCTGAAACTGATCGAAGAGCTTTCGGACCGATTTACGCCAGAGCAAAAGACCGCTCTGCTACGAACCCCCCGTGCTTTTGCTCATGAGGCCTGACCCCCTCACCTCATAAGTACAAAGCCACCCATGCGGAGCCGTCTAATTTCAGACGGCTCCGCTTTTTTGTGCCCCACGTTGCCGGGGGATTGGAAGAGGATTAATCCTCTTCCAGTGCCTCAACGGCTTTTTGCAGATCGTCCTTGCTGACTTCCTTGTCGGCAACCTGCGCCAGTTCAACGATGTAATCGATGACCTTGTCTTCGAAGATCGGCGCGCGCAGCTGCTGCTGCATCTGAGCGTTCTGCTGCACGAACTCAAAGAACTGACGTTCCTGACCCGGGTACTGACGGGCCTGGTTCATGATAGCTTGCGTCATTTCTGCGTCGGTGACTTCAACCTCGGCCTTCTGGCCCAGTTCGGCCAGCAGCAGGCCCAGGCGCACGCGGCGTTCTGCCAGTTTGTTGTGCTCGTCAGTGGGCTCAATCTCACCGTGGTCGTGGCCTTCCACTTCCGGGTTCTCTTCGTGCCACAGCTGGTGTGCGATCTGCTTGGCTTCAGCCTCAACCAGCGACGGCGGCAGGTCGAACGAGACTTTCTCGTCCAGCACATCAAGCAGAGCACGCTTCATGACAGCGCGCGAGGCACCGGCGTATTCGGCTTCCAGACGCTCAGCGATCTGGCCCTTCAAGGCAGCCAGGTCTTCGGCACCGAATTTGGTGGCCAGCTCGTCATTGATTTCTGCAGCGACTGGCTCTTTCACTTCTTTCACGGTGCAGGTGAAGACAGCGTCTTTACCGGCCAGATGCTCGGCACCGTATTCCGCAGGGAAAGTCACGTTGACGTCTTTTTCTTCCTCGGCCTTCACACCAACCAGCTGCTCTTCGAAGCCGGGGATGAAGCTGTTGGAACCCAGAACCAGCGGATAGTCTTCGGCGGAACCACCTTCGAACTCTTCGCCGTCAACCTTGCCCACAAAGTCGATCACAACCTGATCGCCATCTTTCGCTTTGGAACCCTTGCGGCGCGCTTTGAAGTCCTGCGCGGTTTCGGCCAGGTTGTTCAGCGCTTCTTCGACGGCTGCGTCGTCTGCTTTGACAATCAGCTTATCCAGTTCGACCGACTTCAGGTCTACTTCGGGGATCGCAGGCAGCGCCTCATAGGACATTGCGACCTCGACGTCGTCGCCTTCTTTCCAGTCCTCATTGGTCATTTTGACCTCGGGCTGCAGCGCAGGACGGTCGCCGCTGTCCTCAAAGTGCTTGTTCATCGCACCGTCGATGCTCTCCTGCATCGCTTCGCCCAACAGGCGCTGGCCGAACTGCTTTTTCAGCAGCGCCATCGGTACCTTGCCTTTGCGGAAACCTTTCATTTCGATTTCCGGCTGCGCTTCGGTCAACTTCTCATTGACCTTTTCGTCCAGCTCGGCTGCGGATACGACGATATTGTAGCCGCGTTTTAGACCTTCGTTCAGCGTCTCGGTAACCTGCATTATGGTAGTCCCCATAGGATTCGGGGCGCGCAAAACGGCGCGCCGGGCAAATTTGACGCCTTCTATTTGCCCAGCCGCCCGCGTGCAAGGGGGCAAAGCCCGGATCAGCTTTGTTTTGCCGCTGAATTGAACAAAAAAGCGCCCCGGAACGAACCGGAGCGCATGCTTGTCTCAGAAGCAGGATCAGAACCGCCAGCGCGCGCCCAGAACCCACGCTTCGTTTTTGTCGAAACTGATCGTGTCGTCGAAATCGTGGTTGCGGTACTTCAGATATGCGTCGGTGTTGATGCTGTCGAACCGTTGAACGATGGCAATACCCCAGGACTTGGTGCTTGAACCGCTGTTCTCAAAATCCGACCCGTCGAAATAGTCGATACCGACGCCGGTTTTGCCCCAGGACACCCAGTCTCCTTCATAAGCCAGCTTGGTGTACCAATAGTCCGGATCGCTTGCACCGGATGAGGTGTCATCGCGCGAACCAAGGGCAGCGGTAAAGCTGAACCCGCTGGGCAGCAGAACCGAGGCTGACCCGATCGTGTCTTTTCGCTCACCAGATGAGTTGTCAAAGTCGCGCACGGCGTAGGCGATGCTGGCGGCAAACTCGACGCCGTTGGAGAACGTATTGCCGTAGGAAACCGCGATGTCATAGTAGTCGTCGTCATCGCTGCTGGACAGGATGTTCTGACCATAGGCAATTGCCGCCGAGAACCCGTTGAAATCCGGCGTGTCATAGCGGATGCGCCCGCGACGCGCCCCGTCAAAGTTGCTGGACGAGTCGCCCACTGTAATTGTGCTCAGTGTGCCTGTGGGATCACGATAGAAGAACGCTCCGTTTTCATCGTTGGTGAACGAATACAAAGCGGTCCCGACATAAGACAGATCAACTTCTGCGGCCCCATCTGATGCCATGCTGCCCTGACCAGCCGAGAACTTTCCGTACCCCCCCTTAAGCGAGAAATCGACGTGGCGAATGTCTTCGCGCGACCATCCGTTGTTGTTGGTGCCGAACTGGTTGGCCGTCCCTGTGCTGGGCAAGCCCAGGCCGGTTTCCAACCAGAACATGAACTCGTTGCTGCCATAAGGCTGCATCAACCGCAGACCGACCCGGCTGTTGGACAGGTCGTTGTCCAGAACACGTGTCTCGGTATCCTGGCCGTCGTCCACCGAAACAAGAGCGGGGTGGAACTGTCCGTATAGATGCACATATCCGCCGCTGTTATTTTCATATTTCAACTCAGCAGCAGCTGGTATCGCGCCTGTTGCCGCCAAAATCGCGGCTATTGATGAGTTTCTGAGAATCTTAGTCATATCTGTCACCATGATGGGGTTCTGGTTTCACGTCCCGCCCATTTGTTCACGAAAATCTGAGGTTCCAATAGCCGGCATTTCAGACAGTAGAAGCATTGCATATTAGCCACATCGAGAGCCCAAGGCAGAGATTTATACTCAATAATTTCAACCGCTTAAATCTGACTTTCAGCAGTCAAAGGTAGTCTGCAAGAAAATTCTGCCAATCAGCCATGCAACTGGCAAACACTTGCTGTGCATTTTCGTCAACGCCGCTGGCAAAATTACGCCGATCAGCCAGCTTTTCGGCGACCCACCGCGCAGACAATCAAACATTCAACTATTTCAAAACATTTGGCAACTGCTCGGGCAGGTCCTCGGCAATCAGTCCGGGGCCAAATTGCCGCGCACATTTCACATGCAACCACGCAGCAGTTTCGGCGGCCTGCATCGGCCCAAGCCCTCGCGCCATCAATCCGGTGATGAAGCCTGCAAGAACATCTCCGGCCCCCGCCGTGGCCAACCATGGCGCCGATCGGTCATAAAACGCCGAGTTTATGGAACACCACCCGTGCGGCGCCGCAATCACAGTATCCGGCCCCTTGAACAGAACCACGCATCCTGCGCGCTCGGCAGCGGCACGGGTTGCGTCCACCTTGGAGTATGCCGGGCCTTTGTCGGGAACTTCTTCCAACTTCTGTGCAATATCCGGAAACAGCCGGGCAAACTCGCCCCCGTGTGGTGTCAGCACGCAGTTCTCATGTAGATGATCGAACAATGCCTTGGGGTCCTCTGCAAACGCCGTCAACGCATCTGCATCCAGCACGGTTGAGCGTCCTGCCAACAGTGCCGCCGGCACCAAGTCACGGGCACGATCCAGCCCCATTCCCGGACCAAGGCACAATGCATTCAGTCGCCCGTCCTTCAGCACCCGGGAAAGCTCGTCAGCCCCTTCAGCCAGTCGCAACATGACAGCGGTGACCTGCGCGGCAACTTCCAACTGCGCGGCCGGGGGCACACCAATTGTCACCAGCCCTGCCCCAATCCGCAACGCGCCCCGCGCGGCCAACCGCGCAGCGCCGGTTTTGCCCGGTCCGCCGGAAAGGATCAGGGCGTGGCCATAAGAGTATTTGTGATCCTTCGGTTCCTTCGAGACCCGAAAACTCTTTTCCGAAACCAGCTTAACAACTCGATTGTCTTTTTCTCGCTCAAGGCCGATCGACTTTGTCCGAACCACACCGCAATTGGCGGGGCCTTCGCCGATCATGTGACCAACCTTCATGTCGTGAAAAGTTACGGTGAGATCCGCTTGGATCACATTTCCCAGCACGCGCCCACTGTCGGCGCACAAGCCGCTGGGAATATCGATTGCAACCACCCGCAAGCCGCGTCCTGACGACAGGTCCCTTACCCGCTCATTTGCCAACAAGGAGAAGCCGCCCTGAAACGGTCGCGTCAGCCCGGTTCCGAACAATCCATCAATTACCAGGTCTAGGTCTGAAGGGAAATTGAGATTGTCATCTGCAAGCGTATCGATCTTTCGGACACTGACGTCGGACTTGCCTTGGCACCGCTCAAAGTTTCTTCGTGCGTCAGGCGGGAGTTTTGCGGCGTCGCCGTACAGAAACACCTCAACCTCCCAGCCCCACTCTTTCAACAACCGGGCAACGACAAACCCGTCACCACCATTGTTTCCCGGCCCGCACAGCACCAATGCGCGACCGGACGTTTTTGCCAGCTCGGGCCATTCCTCAAAAATCGCCTCAACAACGCCCTGCCCGGCGCGTTCCATGAGTTCCAGACCGGTAACCTTGCCCGATTCAATCGCAGCCAGTTCAATCGCCCGCATCTGCGCCGCCGTCAGCAAATCCGTCATCTCATCTCCCGCGCGATTCAATTTCGATTACATTTTGTGCAACTCGATGAAAATTTCACCGCTCGCTGAAATTCTACGCACAAGCAACCGGTCCGTTTCGCAATCAGATTGCCCAGCGATCTTAGACGTGATCACTGCCAACCTGACAAGCAGATTAGGAGGCCGGGATGAAGAAGATCGAAGCGATCATCAAACCGTTCAAACTGGACGAAGTGAAAGAGGCGCTGCAGGACGTTGGCGTCCAGGGCCTCAGTGTCATCGAGGTTAAAGGGTTCGGCCGTCAGAAGGGCCATACCGAACTCTACCGCGGCGCGGAATATGTGGTCGACTTTCTGCCGAAGGTAAAAGTCGAGGTGGTGCTGGACGACGATCAGGTCGACGCGGCCATCGAAGCCATCGTGGATGCCGCCAAAACCGATAAGATCGGCGACGGCAAGATCTTTGTCTCGCCCGTCGAACAAGCCATCCGCATCCGTACCGGCGAGACCGGCTCGGAAGCCCTGTAAATCAACCGAATATCCTGACATATCTATCAGAAGGACTAAGGGAATGAGCGCAGAAGCAGTTCTCAAAACTCTCCGCGAAGAAGACGTCGCCTACGTCGACATCCGCTTCACCGACGTGCGGGGCAAGTTGCAGCACGTGACCGTCGATGTGGATCTGGTCGATGAAGACTTCCTGGAAGAAGGCTTTATGTTCGACGGCTCCTCGATTGCTGGCTGGAAGTCGATCGAAAACTCGGACATGAAACTGATCGCCGACACTGAATCGGCCTATATCGATCCGTTCTACGCCGAAAAAACGCTGTGCCTGCACTGCTCGATCGTTGAACCTGACACCGGCGAAGCTTATGGCCGCGACCCGCGCGGCACCGCACAGAAGGCCGAAGCCTATCTGAAAGCCAGCGGTGTTGGTGACGTGGCCTATATGGGCCCCGAAGCCGAATTCTTCCTGTTCGATGATGTCCGTTATTCCAATACAATGAATAAGGTATCGTTCGAAGTTGATGCAACCGACGCGGCCTGGAACACTGATACCGAATACGAAATGGGCAACATGGGCCACCGTCCGGGCGTCAAGGGCGGTTACTTCCCGGTGAACCCGATCGACGAGGCGCAGGACCTGCGTTCGGAAATGCTGTCGACCATGAAGCGTCTGGGCATGAAGGTCGACAAGCACCATCACGAAGTTGCCTCGTGCCAGCACGAACTGGGTCTGATCTTCAACAGCCTGACCAAACAGGCGGACGAGCTGCAGAAGTACAAGTACGTCATTCACAACGTGGCACATGCCTATGGCAAGTCGGCAACTTTCATGCCCAAGCCCATCTATGGCGACAACGGCACCGGCATGCACGTGAACATGTCGATCTGGAAAGAAGGCAAGCCGCTGTTCGCAGGCGACAAATACGCCGACTTGTCAGACGAAGCCCTGTGGTACATCGGCGGTATTCTGAAACACGCCAAGACCCTGAATGCTTTCACCAACCCGTCGACCAACAGCTACAAGCGTCTGATCCCGGGCTTTGAGGCACCTGTTCTGCGCGCCTATTCGGCACGCAACCGTTCGGGCTGCATCCGTATTCCATGGACCGAAAGCCCGAAAGCCAAGCGCGTCGAGGCCCGCTTCCCCGATCCGGCTGCAAACCCCTACCTGGCGTTTGCCGCGCTGCTCATGGCCGGTCTGGACGGCATCAAGAACAAGATCGATCCGGGCGAAGCCATGGACAAGAACCTGTACGATCTGCCTGCCGAAGAACTGGCCGACATCCCGACCGTTTGCGGCTCGCTGCGCGAAGCTCTGGAATCTCTGGCATCCGATCATGACTTCCTGCTGCAGGGCGACGTGTTCACCAAAGACCAGATCGACGGCTACATCGCGCTGAAGATGGAAGAGGTCGAAACCTACGAGCACACGCCGCATCCGGTTGAATACGGCATGTACTACAGCTGCTGATCAGGAACTTTCGACGAAAATTCTCGCAAAGGGGGCGTCCATCGGGCGCCCCTTTTCTTGTCGCCGCACTGGATTTGACGGATTGCGAGTGATCTTTCACACTCGGGCCACAGATCCCAGCGGAGAAATCTCATGCCCGCCAGTGACGCGCCTTTTTCACCTTATTCGCATTTCATTACGTCTGCGGACGAACTGGAACAGATTACCGGTGCGCCCCTGCCGCAGATTGTTGCCAAGGAAATACCGGCATTGGATCAGATGTGCCGCGATTTCATCGGCACCTCACCGTTTTGCCTGATCGCGTCGGCCAATCCCGACGGTCACCTTGATATCTCGCCCCGCGGCGATCCCGCGGGGTTTGTCGAAATCCTGTCTGACACTCTGATCGCTATCCCGGATCGCCCCGGCAACAAGCGAGTGGATACGTTTCATAACATCCTGCATGACCCACGCGTGAGTGTGATCTTTCTGGTCCCCGGGAAAATGGAAACATTGCGATTGCGCGGCACGGCCCGGCTTTGCGCCGATCCGGATTTGCTGAGCGGTATGACCATGAGCGGCAAAGCACCAAAGCTGGCACTACTGATCCATATCCAGACGATTTTTGCCCATTGCCCAAAGTGCATCGTCCGCTCTCACCTTTGGCAACCCGAAGAATGGCCGGATTCATCTCATCTACCCAATATGAACGCGATGATGGTCAAACACGCCAGAATCGACGCCACGCCGGAACAGTGGTTTGAAAGCCTCAAAGAGGCCGGAGAACTGGACCTTTACTGACCCGTCCCGGGATTTCGTTTGCCATTTCCCGCATGGCGCGTACGCTGCCCCAGAGTTTCAAGTTATTGGATAGGTTTCATGCTTCGACTTGCAACGGCGATATTCTGTGCCTTGTCCCTGCCGTCCCTGGCACTCTCCGCGCCTTGCGGCAACACCGGCAGCGGGTTTGAGGTATGGAAGGCAGATTTCGCCAAACAGGCGCGGCGCGCGGGTGTAAAAAAGAAAGGGCTGCAGGCACTGGCCCAGACGCAATACGCCACGCGAACAATTTCAGCAGATCGTAACCAGAAAAGTTTCAAATACTCGCTGGACAAGTTCATGCAGGTGCGCGGCGCCGACACGATTGTCGCGCAGGGACGCAAGCGAAAGTCCCGCAACCCGCAGTTTTACGCCGCGCTTGAACGGCAATACGGCGTACCTGCCGGTGTTCTGATCGCCATTCACGGCATGGAAACAGGGTTTGGAAACTTCATGGGCGACAGCCAGGTTGTTTCCGCAATAACGACACTGGCCTATGATTGTCGCCGTTCCGAATTCTTCATTCCGCACGCAATCGGGGCATTGAAACTGGTGGATCAGGGCAGCGTCACGATGGCGACAAAAGGGGCAAAACATGGCGAGCTGGGCCACACGCAGTTCCTGCCGGGGAATGCCCTGACCTATGGTGTCGATGCGACGGGTGACGGTCGGGTGGACTTTTACAACATGACCGATGCCCTGGCTTCGACCGCGAATTTTCTTCGCAAGAAAGGGTGGAAACCCGGCCGGGGCTATCAGAAAGGGCAGCCCAATTTTGCGGTTATCCAGCAGTGGAATGCCGCCTCGGTCTATCAGCAATCCATAGCAATCATGGGGCAGCGAATCGACCAATAGGCGAAACAAGGTTCCAACACAGGCGATCCCAACTTTGGCCACATTGTCGCCACAGATGCCCGAATTTTCCCCTAGTCTCTTGGTTTCCAAAGCGTAATCAATCCCTCGAAAATTGATTTTTTTTGCATTTTCGTCAAATTCTCCCCCAGATCACCCGCTAGTCTGCGGTCTCAGACAGAAAGCGACAAAGGAATGCGCGGTGAGTCGGAAGCACAGTTATCATGGCGGTCTGCAATTTGACGGTGAGACCAAGGGCGCGATCGAACGCTTTGGCAATATCGTCGCGGCGACGCTGGAAGACTATGGTCATCTGATCGAGCGAAAGTCGCTGCTCAGCGGCACCGAGGCCAGCATCGTCTCAAGCCAGTATTTGGTTCGTCTGACACTGGATACGGAATTGAACGGGGTCGACGACCGTTTCGACCGGCTGGACCGCACTGCGGGCCTCAAAACGATACCCAGACCGCCGGTAACACGACCAAAGAACCGTCTGGTCATTTCGGTCTCACCGGTGTCAGCTTTGCTGGATGACAGCGAAATTTCCGAGCTTATGCTGGTTGTGATCCTGTATCGCATGGTCGACATCTGCTCGACCCAGCGCGTGGAGTGGCTTTCGCCCAACGCGGTTTTGACCATCGAACAGTTCATGAGCGCGTTTGACACGCTAATGCCAAGCAAACCCAGGGACAGAAAACAGATATTTCAGTCCGTAACCGGCCCGTTTGCAGGCGTCAGCACCTCGAATACCGCAGATCATTACCAGCCGGAAGCCGCGATACCGAAACCGAACGCAAGGCCGATCCAGTTGTCGGACGATCAATTGCTGAGCATCGCGTTCAGAACAGATCAGACGGATCAACAGGCCCACGCACCGATTGAACCGACCACCGACGAGAATGAAAAGCCCAGCGACATCCTGCGTCTGACAAGTTGGGGCCTGACCGGGGCCGTGGCCAGCATGTCGGCACCGATCGCGCTTTCTCTGGCGGCCGTGAACCTGATCCGGGGCGAGGATTTCCGCCTCAATACTCAGGTTCTGGCTTTTACGGTCGCGATCGTGACCCTTAATACCAGCGGCGCATTTGCAGGTGTTGCCGGTGCGCTAGGACTATGAAGCTTTACTAGAAGACCCTCCTAGGAGGCCCCGCCATCAGGCGGGGTTTTCCATTTCCAGCACCCTGTCAGCCGCCAGAACATAAGTGTGGATCGAGAAAACAACGGCGCGCGTTTGGGGCAGTCTTAGAATGGTCTGACGCTCGCTGCGCAGAAAAGGCGTGTTTCCCGGATCCCGGATTTTCCGCGGTTCGCTGGTACTGCGGGGCTGAAACAGCTCGGCGTCATCGTACCACAGCGCGTTAAAGCGCCAGAGTGGCCGATCCGGCTGAATCCCGTCAAACAGACGCTGAACCCGCCTGGCGACGTTTTCATCATAACTGTTGACGGTATGATGAATATCGATCAGCGGACGCATGAATTTCTCGGAAAGACGCCAACTGGCTGGGAAACACAGGATCGCGCCGGTCAGAACATGTTCGCCGCCCTGTTTCTGCAGAATGCAAAAATCTTCCTGAACAAGCCGACACAAAGTATCCAGTGGCTGTGCGCGGTCAATGCCCACTTCTGCCCCGTCAGACCGGATCACATGATCGGAGGCTTCGGGATAAACCTGCCGCAACACCATATCCAGCAATTCTTGCGCAGCCGGTTCTGCACCGGGATCCAGTGCCAGAACATCATCGCGTCGTTCTGCCAACAAATCCTCGCGCCTGCGCATCTGGGCTGCAAACGCTTCGTCGCGATTCAACCAGTCTTCGGGGCGTGCGGGTTGAATCCCCGGCAGCGGTTTCGCAGCCAGCGGGTTATAGGGAATGTGTTGTTGCAGTATTTCAGTCATGGCCTAGGGCTATCACCGTATTTTGGTATTGTCGGTCCAAAAGCGACTGAACATGGGTCGCAAACTACTAAGACGGCATGGGACGGTACGACCATCTTTGCCGGGCCAAAAGGGAGCGAAGCCATGAATCAGCATTACCGGGACACCCGCAAGATCGACCCGACCAAGGGGGCAACGCTGGGTGACGGTACGCCAAACGAAAACGACCGCATAGAAATCGGCCCAACCCAATTGGCGTTTGCAGAATGGGAACAAGCGGGTCTGGTTCTTCCCGATCTGGCCCGGATGCGGGAATATCGGTGGAAACGGCTGACCCAATCTATCGTTGATCGCGGATACGGCGGGTTGCTGATGTTCGATCCGCTGAACATCCGATACGCCACCGACAGCACCAACATGCAGCTGTGGAACACACATAACCCATTTCGCGCGGTTCTCTTATGCGCCGATGGCTATATGGTGATCTGGGACTACAAGAACTCTCCCTTCCTGTCCAAGTTCAATCCATTGGTGCGGGAACAGCGGTCGGGCGCTGATCTGTTTTATTTCGACCGCGGTGACAAGGTGGACGTGGCCGCCGATGTTTTCTCAAACGAGGTGCGCCTTCTGATCGACGAACACAGCGGCGGCAACAAACGACTGGCAGTGGACAAGATCATGCTGCACGGGCTGCGCGCACTTGAGGCGCAGGGATTTGAGATCATGGAAGGCGAAGAGGTCACCGAAAAGACCCGCGCTATCAAAGGTCCCGACGAAATCCTCGCCATGCGCTGCGCCAATCACGCCTGTGAAACCGCTGTTGGCGAGATGGAAAAGTTCGCCCGCGCCAATGTTGGTGACGGCAAGACCTCGGAAGATGATGTCTGGGCTGTCTTGCACGCCGAAAACATCCGGCGCGGCGGCGAATGGATTGAAACGCGCCTGCTTGCCTCGGGCCAGCGAACAAACCCCTGGTTTCAGGAATGTGGCCCCCGGATTACCCGGAAGAACGAAATTATTGCCTTTGACACGGACCTGATCGGTTCCTACGGGATCTGCATCGACATTTCCCGTACCTGGTGGATCGGCGACGAAAAGCCGCGCGCCGACATGATCTATGCCATGCAGCACGCGCATGAGCATATCATGACCAACATGGAAATGCTGAAGCCCGGCGTCACGATCCCCGAATTGACGGCCAATGCTCATAGGCTGGACGACAAGTTCCAGGCCCAGAAATACGGCTGCCTGATGCATGGCGTGGGCCTGTGCGATGAATGGCCTCTGGTTGCCTATCCGGATCAGGCGGTTGCGGGTGCCTACGACTACCCGCTTGAACCGGGCATGGTTCTGTGTGTCGAGGCAGCGGTCGGAGAAGTCGGCGGCGACTTTTCGATCAAGCTTGAGGATCAGGTTCTGATCACCGAGGACGGATATGAGAACCTGACGAAATATCCCTTTGATCCAGCCCTGATGGGTTTGGCTTAGGTCACCTTCCAACCAGACCGCGTCACCTGGCATTCTGCGAGAGGTTCTGCCTCTCGTGCCTTCACAGATGCTTTTGGCATAAGAAGAACTAGGGAATTCCTGTCACCTCCGCGTGAGGCACATGTCAGGCGGGTTGAGATAAGGCGTCGCTGTGCCCACTGTGAAGCCAACGACCAAGGAGTTCCTTATGCCGACCGAACGCATTACATTTTCCGGGCACGATGGCAGCCAACTGGCAGCCCGCCTTGACCTGCCCGACGGGCCGGTTTTGGCAACAGCCCTTTTTGCGCACTGCTTTACCTGTTCCAAAGACATCCCTGCCGCGCGGCGCATTTCTGCGCGCCTGGCGGTCATGGGCATTGCCGTGCTGCGTTTTGATTTTACAGGTTTGGGGCATTCTGGAGGCGAGTTTGCAAACACGACTTTTTCGTCAAATGTTGAAGATCTGATCGCGGCGGCGACTTATCTGGAAGGGCGTGACATGGCTCCTGCCCTGCTGATCGGGCATTCGCTGGGCGGGGCCGCTGTTCTGCGGGCACGTGCGGGCATTCCCTCGGTCAAGGCTGTTGTCACTCTTGGCGCACCGGCCGATCCCGGGCACGTGTCCCACCATTTCGAAGCCGCGTTGCCGGAAATCGAACAGGACGGTTCGGCCGAGGTTCTGCTGGGCGGGCGGCCGTTTCGGATCGGTAAGGCCTTTGTGGATGACATTTCAGAATCCGCTTTGACCCCGGCCATCGGTGATTTGAAGGCTGCACTTCTGATCCTGCATGCCCCACGTGACGAAACGGTGAGCATCGACAATGCCGGTGCGATTTTCCAGGCCGCCAAACATCCCAAAAGCTTTGTCACCCTCGATGATGCCGATCACCTGATTACGCGGGCCTCCGATGCCGAATACGCCGCCGATGTAATCTCGGCCTGGGTTGGACGTTACGTACCCTTGTGTCCGCCCGCACCGCCGCCCGGCGCGCCGGAAGGTGTGGTGCGGGTGATCGAGGCCGACCCATCCGGCTTCTTGCAGGATATTCAGGCTGGCCCTCGTCACCACGCGGTCGCGGATGAGCCAGCCTCGTACGGGGGTACGGATCGGGGCATGTCGCCCTATGGTTTCGTCTCATCCGGCCTGGGTGCGTGCACGTCCATGACGATCCGCATGTATGCGCGGCGCAAGAACTGGCCGCTGACCCATGTCAGCGTCGATGTCTGCCATGACAAGGTTCATGCGCAGGATGCCGGGCTTGTCACGGAAGGCAAGGTTGACCTGTTCCGCAGAAAAATCCGGCTGGAAGGCCCGCTGACGCAGGACCAACGCACCCGGCTTATGGAAATCGCCGACAAATGCCCCGTGCACAGAACTTTGGAAGCGTCCGTCCACATAACAACCGAATTGCTTCCGACCTGAACGCCCCGTTGATTACCGTCGGCGGGGAGCCGGCCGGTGAATCGGCGGCCGGGCGGCCGGAGGCCGGGTCACCGGCGGCTTCGCCACGGGTGGCCTTGGACGTGTCGGTGGTTGCCCGCCGGGTCGGTTCGGTCGATCAGGTCTGACTGGCCTGTTCACGTCAATATCGACATCCACGTCGTGGTAGTAGTCGTTCCACAGCATCGAGTCGTAAAACGGGTCATATCCATATCCGACCCCGACACCAACCGAGACACCGTCGCATGCCGTCAGCAGAAGGCTGGATGCCCCAAGCCCCAGCGCCAGAACCGAGGGTTTGATAAATCTTCTTGTCATCTGAACCTCCTTACCGCGCAGGCTGGAATGACGCGAAAACGGCATTCAGTGTATCGGCATAGGCCGGATCCGCTCCGTTGCGCAGGATTGCGACGACGATCGCAACCCGGTCACGCGGCAGATCGATCACAGTGGCGGTAAAGTTCACCCCCCTGCCATCCCTGTTGCCTGTCCCGCGGATCACACGTGCGGGCAAACCGCCGATGCGCCTGTCACTGGTACTTGTGACCGTCGGCTCTTTGACCAGAAACTTGTCGATATCTTCCAGATAACGCAGCCCGTCAGCGATGCTTTTGACACCGTTCGGCGACACAAAACCCATCCAGACATTATCGTCAGTGACTGGACGCATCCCCATGACCCGGGCCACAGCACGCGGATCGCCAAGTTGCGTATCTTCGATTTCCCGAATTCCGCCTGTGCGCAATGTCCAGAAATCGGGAACGTCAAATCGGAACAGCGCGCGCCCGTCGTCGGTATAGGTGACCGGTGTGTCCGCCGATGCGGGTGGGATGCACGCCAACCACATCCCCGCACAGGCAGCCAGTGCGGAATTCAAAATAATACGCATATCTCAATAACCTGTTGGTTTCACTTCACGCAGCTTGGCCCACCAAAACGGTACTTGTCCAGCATCAGGGCGCGCATGGTTCGGGAAACCGGGCGGCAACGGTCTTCAATATGCAGCGCTCAGTTACTTGACCAACCCATATCTTCAATCAACGTAAGTCCCATCCGTCACGCCGCCATTGTCATCGACAAAACGCACCCTCTGCCCGCTTACCTGAACGTCGTAACACGCCCACAAATCCGAAGGCGGCCAAAGCGAACAGTACCTGTCGTCACGCACATTCCAGCGGCCCGAACTGGGCCTGCCCGAGAAATACCGGGTCAGCATATTGGCGTCGAAGCTCTGCCAGGCTCCTTCTCCATAATCGAGCTTTTTGCCGGTCAAGGCGACAAGTATCTCGTTGCCCGACAACTGGCGGAACTCCTCTGCGGCCAGAAATCCGGGCCACAGCATCAAAATCAGGGCAAACCGTCTCATCTCGGCACTCGCACCTTGTTCCCTAATGCATGCACGGCTAAACCCCGCGCAACGCCTCATCCCAAACACAAAAAGGTGCAGCCGCCAATGATTCCCCGTTATTCCCGCCCTGACATGGTTGCCATCTGGTCGCCCGAGACCAAGTTCCGCATCTGGTACGAGATTGAGGCGCATGCCTGTGACGCCATGGCCGATCTGGGGGTGATCCCGCGCGAAAACGCCGAAGCCGTCTGGAAAGCCAAGGACGTGGAATTCGACGTGGCCCGCATCGACGAGATCGAAGCCGTCACAAAACATGACGTCATCGCCTTTCTGACCCATCTGGCAGAACATGTCGGCAGCGATGAGGCCCGCTTTGTCCATCAGGGCATGACCAGCTCGGACGTGCTGGACACGTGTTTCAACGTGCAACTGACTCGCGCCGCAGATATTCTGGTCGCCGACCTCGAAGGTCTGCTGGCCACCCTAAAACGTCGCGCAATCGAACACAAGGACACTGTCCGCATCGGTCGCAGCCACGGCATCCACGCCGAGCCGACAACGATGGGCCTGACATTCGCGCGTTTCTACGCCGAGATGGACCGCAACCTGTCCCGGATGCGCGATGCGCGCGCCGAGATTGCCACGGGCGCGATCAGCGGCGCAGTCGGCACCTTCGCCAATATCGACCCGCGCGTCGAGGAGCATGTCTGCGATCAACTGGGTCTGGTCCCCGAGCCAATCAGTACGCAGGTCATTCCCCGCGACCGTCACGCGGCGTTCTTTGCCACCCTGGGCGTCATCGCCAGCAGCATCGAAAACATCGCAATCGAAATCCGCCACATGCAGCGGACCGAGGTGTTGGAGGGGGCTGAGTTCTTCTCGATGGGTCAAAAAGGTTCCTCGGCCATGCCGCACAAGAAGAACCCGGTCCTGACCGAGAACCTGACCGGTCTGGCGCGCATGGTGCGCGCGGCCGTGATCCCGGCGATGGAAAACGTGGCGCTCTGGCACGAGCGGGATATCTCGCATTCTTCGGTCGAACGCATGATCGGACCGGATGCGACAATCACGCTGGACTTTGCGCTGGCACGACTGACAGGCGTGATCGACAAGATGCTGATCTTCCCCGAGAACATGATCGAAAACATGAACAGGTTCCCCGGCCTTGTGATGAGCCAGCGGGTGCTGCTGGCGCTGACCCAAGCTGGCGTCAGCCGCGAGGACGCCTATGCCATGGTTCAGCGCAACGCACTGAAAGTCTGGGAACACCGCACCGATTTCAAAGAAGAGCTGCTGGCAGACCCCGACGTCACCGCCGCATTGAGCGTCGAGGAAATCGAAGAGAAATTCGACCTTGGCTATCACACCAAACACGTGGACACGATTTTCGCCCGCGTCTTTGGTGAATAGCGCAGACGTTTGATTTCTTTCAGGACCCGGGTCGCTTCCCCGATCCGGGTCTTGTTTTTTGCCAGATTGACGGAATTGGGTTATCCTGCAGGTGCATTTTCCGGATGGGAGAGTCCAATGTTTCGAACCATTCTCTGCGCGTTGACATTTTCCTGCGTTGCGTCGGTCGCACTTGCGTGCAGCAATCACACCAATCAGACCCAGTCCTGCGCACCCGGCACAATCTGGGACACCGAGACACAAAGCTGCACCAAAATCGTCAACAGCTGAAAAATCTTTCCTGCTTGTGAATAAAAGCGATCAGTCAATTGTTAGCTTTTCTGAAGATCACGCTATGCTTTTGACAAGTTCCTTTGAAAACGGAGTAGGAATATGCGCCTCGTACTAGCTTCAGCACTTGCCCTTCAGGCTTTTGTGCTCGCTCCCGCCGCGTTTGCAGCAGGTGGTGGCGACAGCAGCCCCCCAAAGCCGACAAACACGACCAAGAAATGCCTGTTCGGGCGCGTGTATGACGAGACGGCCGGTCGCTGTGTCAAACCGAACAAAACCAATTTCACCGAAGATCAGCTTTATGATGCAGTTCGGGAACTGGCCTACGATGGCCAGTATGAAAACGCGCAGGCGATATTGCGCGTGATGGATCAGAATGACGACCGCGTCATGACCTATTGGGGCTTTACCTATCGCAAGATGGGCGAACTGGAACTGGCCAACGTGTTTTATCAAAACGCTATCTCCGCCAACCCGGACAACATCCTTGCCCGTAGCTATATGGCGCAGGGTTTTGTTGCAGAAGGGAAAACCGATCTAGCCATAGCACAGTGGCGCGAGATCAAGGCACGGGGCGGCGAAGGCACATGGGCCGAGACCTCTCTGCGCGATGCAATCCGCACCGGGCTGACCTACAGCTACTGAGGTTCAGGGTAAATTTACCTGTTGCTTCGTAATCTGCGCGTGGAATCGCAATTTGGGACCGCGGGCAGATGCAAGACGCCAAAGCTCTGGTACATATATCTCCGGCTGCTTCGACGCCGGTGATCGAAGGGGAAGAAGAAGACGCGGCGCGTGTTGTGCCCCGACAGCTCAGCAACCGGCAAAAAGCCGCTGTTATCGTTCGGCTTCTTCTGAACGAAGGCGCCGACATTGCCTTGGAAGAACTCCCGGACGCCTTGCAGGAGAAACTGACCCATCAGCTGGGACAGATGGGTCTGGTGGACCGCGTCACACTTGATGCGGTCGCTCGGGAATTCACGCGCGCGCTTGAAGGCGTCGGCTTGGCCTTCCCGCACGGGCTGGCAGGCGCTCTGGATGCCGTCAACGGCAAAATTACACCGGCAACGGCAGCGCGATTGCGAAAGGTTGCCGGCGTGCGTCAGATCGGCGACCCGTGGCTGCGCCTTCGTGAAATACCTGTCGAAGATCTGGCCAGTATGGCGCAAGCGGAAAGCACCGAAATTGCCGCCGTGATGTTGTCCAAGCTTGATACGCCCACGGCCGCAGAACTGCTTGGTCACCTTCCAGGCCCCGTGGCCCGCCGCATAACCTATGCCGTATCCAAAACGGCCAACATCACGCCCGAAGCGGTTGAGCGGATTGGATGGTCGCTGGCCGCCCAACTGGATCAGCGCCCTGCACCGGCCTTTGCGGACCACCCCGGCGCCCGCGTCGGTGCAATCCTGAACCAGTCAGCCGCAACAACCCGGGACGGGTTGCTGACCGCGCTGGATGAAGAGGATTCCGACTTTGCCAGTGTGGTACGCCAGTCCATCTTTACCTTTGCCCACATATCAACCCGCATCACTGCGCGGGACATCCCCGCGCTGCTTCGCGGTATCGATCAACCCGTGCTAGTGACCGCACTGGCGGGCGCAATCGCCGATGAAGACAGGGCTTCGGTCGAATTCCTGCTTTCCAACATTTCTACGCGCATGGCGGAAAATCTGCGCGAGGAAATGGGTGAACGGGGCAAGGTCAGGCAAAAGGATGCGGACGACGCGATGGCGCAGATTGTCGGTGTCATTCGCGCACTGGTGGATGAAGGAGCCATCACCTTGATCGAAGAAGAAGGCGATGAACAATAATGCCACGCACCGGAACGCAATGGTGATCCCTCTGGATTTGCTGAACGCTTGTGGTTGCGGTTTCTGACCTGTATGTCTGAGCCCGCAAATCGAATATCTGGTGAGACACCTACATGCCCGTCGAAAAGTCGGAACTGAGCCGCTTTGAGCTTGGTAAATACTATATCACCAGCCTTTTCCTCAAAGCTGTAATCGGTACGATGCGGCTATTGCCGTACGAACGGCGTATTGCGGCAATGGGTGCCATTGTGCGCGGCCTGTCGCCGATTGTTGGCTTCACGAACCGCGTGCGTCGCAACCTCAAACTGACATGCCCCGATCTGCCCGATGCCGAGGTTCGCCGCATTTGCAGCGCCGTTCCCGACAATGCGGGCCGGGCGATCATGGAGCATTTTTCGCCCGAGGCCTTTTCCGAGCGGCAGAAGGCTGCCAAAATTTCGGGTCCCGGCATCGCTGCTTTTGATGCCGCCGTGGCCGAAGGCAAACCGGTCATGATGATTACCGCGCATTTCGGACACTACCTCGCGGCCCGGATCGCGTTGCAGAACCGCAGCGGCAAACCCATCGGGTGCCTGTATCGCCGAATGGCCAACCCGTATTTCAATGACATATACGTTGAAGCTTTTTACAAAACCGGTGAGCCGATGTTCGAACAGGGTCGTCGGGGCATGGTCGAAATGGTTCGTTCGCTCAAAAAAGGCGGGATCATCGCCATCGTGTCCGACCTGCACGCCCATGGCGGAGAAGAACTGACTTTTTTCGGCAAACCGGCTGTCACCTCGGTTTTGAATGCGGAACTGGCGATCAAATATGGTGCCGTGCTGATCCCATGCTATGCAGTGCGCCAGCCGAACGGGATCGATTTCGAGATCATTCTGCATGATCCTGTTCCGCATACTGACGCCAAAACCATGACCCAGTTCACCAACGATGATCTTGAAGCCGTGGTTCGCAAACACATGGGTCAGTGGTTTTGGATTCACCGACGCTGGAAAACATGGAACGGGCTGGGGGTTCAGCCGGAAGATATGCCCTAATTCATTCTGCCTTGGTCGCTGCAATGATGGGGCCGTGCCCCGCTCTCTGCACCAGCACAACCGCAGGAAGGTCCGAGGTCAACACCGTCGAAAACCGCTGTGGCGCGACCCCGTCCCACTGCCCGGCGCTCTGCCAGGATTCGACAACATTGGCATAGTCCAGTTCGTGTCCCGCCAACTCGCCCCTACGGATCGAGGCGTGTCGCATCGGAGAATACTGAACGACACGCACGTCATACGTCTCTGCAACCGGTAGATTGACGGGCGTCACATCCACAACAACGTCGTTCCCAGTCCGGCTGGCATTGACCGAAGCCTTAGGGGCGGCTTTGAGATGCGCGTCAATCAGTCGGTTCAGTTCCCGCAATTGCGCGCCAACGATGTCCTGTTGGCCGTTTATCACCATCTGCGGTGTGTAAATCATCGACCGCCCGCCCTGACGGGCGTAGGCGCGTTGACGCGTCGTATGATCGGGATCGGCGAATTCGTCTTTCCAGCCGATGTAGTCCCAGTAGTCGACGTGTAACGCCAGCCCGATGACGTCGTCGCGCTTGACCAGATCATGCAGGATTCGATCCGCAGGCGGGCAGGATGAACAGCCTTGAGAGGTGAAAAGTTCTACAACGACGGGATCGTTTTCAGCCAGAACCGGTGCCGCCAGTAGCAATGACGTAAGCGTTGAAAAGAAAGTCATTCTGAACATGGCGGCCTCGGTTTGGTCGGTTGCCAGACAGGTTTAGACCGTTCAAAGATCAACCGCCAATCAAGGTTTCTTGAGACCTGTGACACCCAAATTGTAAAAAATGTGTGCAATGGTATACAAAAATTGCCGCACTTGTCGTGTTGGACCTTGAACCAAGGCTAAACGTGATGCAGATACCCCTCAGCGAATCCCACAATCCACGTCATTTTGAGAGGGAGGCCATTAGATGCCCATCAAAGTCGGACAGGATACCGCCAAAACACGCCGCAGCCTGAGCGTGAATGGCAAGTCCATTTCCTATTACTCGATCCCCGCCGCGCAAGAGGCCGGTCTGGGCGATTTTTCCAAGCTTCCCGCCGCGCTGAAAGTTGTGCTGGAAAACATGTTGCGGTTCGAAGATGACGGCTTTTCGGTCTCGGTCGACGACATCAAGGCTTTTGCGGAATGGGGCGCCAAGGGCGGCAAGAACCCGCGCGAGATCGCCTATCGTCCGGCCCGCGTTTTGATGCAGGACTTCACCGGCGTTCCTGCCGTGGTCGACCTTGCCGCGATGCGCGACGGCATCAAGGGTCTGGGCGGCGATGCTCAGAAGATCAATCCGCTGAACCCGGTTGATCTGGTCATCGACCACTCGGTGATGATTGACGAATTCGGCAACCCGCGCGCGTTCCAGATGAATGTGGACCGCGAATATGAGCGGAACATGGAGCGTTACCAGTTCCTGAAATGGGGCCAGAGCGCGTTCAACAACTTCCGCGTTGTGCCCCCCGGCACAGGGATCTGCCACCAGGTGAACCTGGAATACCTGGCGCAGACCGTCTGGACTGACACTGACCAGAATGGGGATGAAGTCGCCTACCCCGACACGCTTGTCGGAACTGACAGCCACACCACAATGGTCAACGGCATGGCCGTTCTGGGTTGGGGCGTAGGCGGGATCGAGGCCGAGGCCGCAATGCTGGGTCAGCCGATCTCGATGCTGATCCCCGAAGTCATCGGCTTTGAACTGACCGGCGATCTGGTCGAAGGCACCACCGGGACCGACCTTGTTCTGAAGGTCGTGGAAATGCTGCGTGAAAAAGGCGTGGTTGGCAAATTCGTCGAGTTCTACGGCGAGGGTCTGGACCGTCTGCCGCTGGCCGACCGTGCGACCATCGCCAACATGGCGCCGGAATACGGCGCGACCTGTGGTTTCTTCCCGATCGACGGTGAAACGCTGCGCTACCTGCGCAACACCGGCCGTGACGAAGATCGCATCGCACTGGTTGAAGCCTACGCCAAAGAAAACGGTTTCTGGCGCGATGAGAACTATGCGCCGATCTACACCGACACCCTGTCGCTGGACATGGGCACCATCGTTCCCGCGATCTCGGGCCCGAAACGCCCGCAGGACTATGTCGCACTGACCAACGCCAAGGCCGCTTTCACCAAGGAAATGGCCGAGACGTTCAAGCGTCCAATGGGCAAGGAAGTCGCCGTCAAAGGCGAAGACTACACCATGGAATCGGGCAAGGTCGTAATCGCCTCGATCACCTCGTGCACCAACACCTCGAACCCATACGTGATGATTGGCGCGGGTCTGGTGGCGCGCAAGGCGGCTGCGCTGGGTCTAAACCGCAAGCCGTGGGTCAAAACCTCGCTGGCACCGGGTTCGCAGGTTGTGTCGGCCTATCTTGAAGCCGCCGGCTTGCAGGAAGATCTGGACCAGATCGGCTTCAACCTTGTCGGTTACGGCTGTACTACCTGTATCGGCAACTCGGGTCCCATACAGAAAGAGCTGTCCGATGCGATTGCCGAGGGCGATTTGGTTGCCACGTCGGTCCTGTCGGGCAACCGCAACTTCGAAGGCCGTATCTCGCCTGACGTACGTGCCAACTATCTGGCCTCACCGCCGCTGGTTGTCGTTTACGCACTGGCCGGCACGATGGATATCGACCTGACGTCCGAGCCGATTGGTCAGGACAAGGACGGCAATGACGTCTTCATGAAAGACATCTGGCCGACCCAGCAGGAAGTTGCGGAACTGGTCGAACAGACCGTGACCCGCGAGGCGTTCCAGTCGAAATACGCCGACGTCTTCAAGGGCGACGAGAAGTGGCAGTCGGTCGAGACCACCGATGCGGAGACCTATGACTGGCCCCCGACCTCGACCTACATTCAGAACCCGCCCTACTTCCAGGGCATGGGGTCCGAGCCTGGCACGATCTCGAATATCGATGGCGCCAAGGTTCTACTGATCCTGGGTGACATGATCACCACCGACCACATCTCGCCTGCAGGTTCCTTTGCGACGACAACTCCGGCCGGCAAGTATCTGACGGACCGTCAGGTTCAGCCGCGCGAGTTCAACTCGTACGGGTCGCGCCGCGGCAACCACGAGGTCATGATGCGCGGCACTTTTGCCAACATCCGCGTCAAAAACGAAATGCTGGACGGCGTCGAAGGCGGCTATACCAAAGGCCCCGATGGCGAACAGACCTCGGTCTACGAGGCGTCGATGGCTTATCAGGAACAGGGCGTTCCGCTTGTCGTCTTTGGCGGCGAGCAGTACGGCGCGGGGTCTTCGCGTGACTGGGCGGCTAAAGGCACGGCCCTGCTGGGCGTCAAGGCCGTGATCGCTGAAAGCTTCGAGCGTATTCACCGTTCGAACCTGGTTGGCATGGGCGTTATCCCGTTCGAGTTTACCGGTGGCGATACTCGTAGATCGCTGGGTCTGAAGGGGGATGAAACGGTTTCGATCCACGGTCTGGATACCATCCAGCCGCTGCAAGAGGTTCCCTGTACCATCATCTATGGTGACGGATCCGAGAAGACCATCACCCTCAAGTGCCGCATCGATACCGCGCCCGAGATCGAATACATCGAGAACGGCGGCGTGCTGCACTATGTGTTGCGGAACCTAGCCAAAGCTGGCTGAGCCGGACCAGATATAGCTTTTTGAAGGGCGCCCTTTCGGGCGCCTTTTTCTTGCGCGGCATTGCCTCGCTCTACAGGGTATTTTCAAACAGAAGAAGTTGCCTTTTGCCCCTAACCCCGTTCTGGTGTGGGCAGGAGAAGCAGATGAAAAAAGTGGCATTGGTTACGGGCGGCGCACGGGGAATTGGGCGGGCGATTGTCGAGGAACTGGAAAAAGATCACCGGGTCGCATTCACATGGCGCTCCACTGAGCCGACGCAGTTGAAAGCGAACCACAACCTGCTGTCAATACGGTCTGACCTGACGCAAAAGGAGCAGCCAGAAGCTGTCATAGCACAAGTTCTGGATCATTTTGGCCAGTTGGATGTGGTCGTGAACAACGCCGGTCTGGTTGCCTCAACTCCGAAAGAGCATTTTGAAGCGGAAGACCATCGGGCGATCCTGGATCTGAACCTTCTGGTTCCGGCCGCATTGCTGGCAGCGGCCCTGCCGCACCTTCATCCGGGGGCGGCCCTCGTCAGCATATCTTCGGTCAATTCGGTACTACCACCACGTGACGCGGTCACCTATGGGGCCAGCAAAGCGGCGCTGAACCTCTGGACCCGCGCCATGGCGAAAGAGCTTGGACCGGCCGGAGTTCGCGTCAATGCGGTCGCGCCGGGTGCGATCAACATCCCCGAGGCACCACGTCCGGATGACCTGACCGAGTTATTCGTCAAGGACACCGCGCTGGGACGCGCCGGAACCCCAAGCGATATTGCCGGGGCCGTGCGATTTCTGTGTTCCGACGCGGCATCCTTCATAACCGGAGAGGTTCTGACGGTCTCAGGCGGGTATCGCCTTTGAATGCAGTCGGCCCAAGCTTACCAGCCTATTGCACTGCCGCCTTCTCCAGTGCAGGGCGGATCGTGCTTGCGATGACACGCTGGGTGATTGGCCCGGCATGGCGCAGAATGATGGTGCCCTCGCCGTCAATCACATAGGTCTCAGGTACGCCGTAGACGCCCCAGTCCAACCCCATACGCCCCTGCTCATCCCGTCCGATCCCAGCGTAGGGATCGCCCAGTTCGGTCAGAAAAGCTTCGGCATTACCCAACGGGTCTTTGTAATTGATGCCGTAGATCGGAATGCCTTCCTGCGCCAGAGCCTCCAGATTCGGGTGTTCGGCCCGGCACGGGGCGCACCAGCTGGCCCAGTAGTTGACCAGCTTGACCTCTCCGTCGCGCAGGGTGGCATCGTCGAAGCCGGATTTGCCGGGGAACTCGGTCATGACGACGGGCGGCGCGGTCTGGCCTTCCCGGGCCGAGGGCAATGCATTGGGGTCGTCGCGGAACATCCCGATTCCCGCCAAAACGGCAAACGCGCCAAAGATCAGCGGCGGCGCGATCATAAGTGGCGAGATCTTAGCCATTGCGCGTCATCCTCTGTTCGATTTTTTCCATTTCGGCGCGCACCTTGCGTCCGCGCAGCACGCTGAACACGACCAGCGCAACCAAAAGGACAATCGAGGCCGCATAGGCCGACAAAACCGTATCCGCATATTTACCAAGATCGGGGATCATCCGCCCACCCTTTCCCGTGCCAGCAGCGCCTTGATCCGGCGCGCCCGGATTTCCGTGCCGGCGCGATACAGCACCAGCGCGATGAACAGAAGGACAAAGCCAACGATGCACAAAAGCAGCGGGTAGAAATAGATGTTGCTGACCTTCTCTTCGGTATCCGCCCCGGTCACAGCTGCAGCGCGCATCACCGATGCACCCTGATGCAGACCCTGATTCCAGAAATTCACCGCATAGCGGCTGAGGATCGCAAAGACCGACCCCACCAGACACAACACCGATGTCAGGTCGGCCGCTGTATCAGGGTCCTCAATCGCCTCCCACAGCGCGACATAGCCCAGATAGAACAGGAACAGGATCAGGAACGAGGTCAGGCGCGGATCCCAGGCCCACCATGTTCCCCACATCGGCTGCCCCCAGATCGCGCCGGTTGCCAGTGCGATCAGTGTCATGACTATTCCGACCGGTGCCGCAGCCCGCGCAGCCAGCGCGCTGACATGATGGCGCCGCACCAGCCAGACCAGCGATGTCGCCAGCATCATCAGCCAGCAATTGATCGCCATCAAAGCGGCGGGCACATGCAGATAGATGATCTTGACGGTCGAGCCCTGTTTGTAGTCGTCAGGGGTAAAGAAAAACCCCCAGATCAGGCCGACGACAATGCAAACCGTCGAGGTGAACCAGAAGAACGGCAGCACACGTTCACTGGTGGCAAGAAACTTGCGCGGGTTGGCATATTCCCAGAGGGCGTTGGCTTTGGCTGCAATCGACATGGGCTCTATCTAGTCCGACTCGGGTCTGTTCTCAATTGACATCAGTCAAAGTTGTGGCGGTTCACCGCAGATTGATCCGCAGCACGGCAGCACTGGCAAAGGGCAGCAGGGCTATGGTTGCCGCCGTGATCCCGGCCAGCATCAACAGGGGCGTTTGTGTTTCCATCCCCGTCGCGCCGCGTCGGGCGACTTCGGAACCGAAAATCAGCGTCGGCACATAAAGCGGAAGAACCAGCAGTGACAGCAGCAGTCCGCCACGTTTGAGCCCCACGGTCAGCGCCGCGCCAAACGTGCCGATGACGCTCATCGCCGGGGTGCCGATCAGAAGCGAGATGACCAACCAGAAAAACCCCGGCGCAGGCAGGTTCAGCAACACGCCCAGAAACGGCGCGGCCAGGACCAACGGCAAGCCGGTGGTCAGCCAATGGGCCAGCGCCTTGATCGTCACGACAGCCTCGAGCGGCAGTGGCGCGGTGGCCAGAAGGTCCAGTGATCCGTCCTCCCAATCCAGTGCCAGAAGACGATCCAGCGACAAGAGGCACGCCAACAGCGCCCCTAGCCACAGGACGCCTGGCGCGATCGTCGACAGCAGCGAGGATTGCGGCCCTACGGAAAACGGCACCAGAACGGTGACTATCAGAAAAAAGGCCAGACCCAGACCAAAGCCCCCGCCCGCACGGAAGGCCAGCTTCAAGTCGCGCAATAACAGGGCGATCACAGGAAACCTCCGTCAAAATCGTCGATGGGTTTTGGTTTGGCCTTGTTGGGACCGACATCCAGAACCTCTCCGTCAAGCCCTAGGTCGATATGGGTGGCGATCAGGGCCGAACCACCCTGCCCCAGATGTGCCCGCACCGCATCGGCGAACATCTGCACGGCATTGCGATCCAGAGACACGGTGGGTTCGTCCAACATCCAGATCGGGCGTCCGGTGACCAGCATTCGGGCCAGACCCAGACGACGTTTCTGACCTGCGGACAGGTTGCCTGCGTGGCGGTCTGCCAGATCATTCAGGTCAAAGGCGTCCAGCGCGGGCTGAATGTCCGGTGTGCCAAAAACCGAAGCCCAGAAAGTCAGGTTTTCTGTCACTGACAGGGTGGGTTTCAACCCATCCGAATGCGCGGCATAGGCGATCCGGTCTTCAGCCCCTTCGATCCGGCCAGCCAAGGGCGGCTGCAACCCGGCCAGCGTTCGCAGCAGGGTTGTTTTTCCAATCCCGTTGGGGCCGCGCAGGATCAGTGCGCGGCCGGGTTCCAGCACAAAGCTCAGTCCTTCGAGAACAGGGATACCGCCCCGGGTGACGGCAAGATCGCTAACGGTCAGTGTCATGAGTTCCGCTTATCTTATTGCTGCCAGACGCAAAAGGCGGGATTTGCCGCAGGAGAACAGCCTTTGCGTTTCTGGAAAGAAGCGGAGCGAGGGGCCGGCCCCTCGCGCTCCCCGGGATATTTTTGGCCAGATGAAGAGCGGATCCGGTCAAACGGGGATCAGGGCCAGCGCCACGCGCCGGCCTTCGGACAGCAGCACGTTATAGGTACGGCAGGCCGCTGGTGAGTTCATGATCTCGACCCCAAGCCCTGCGTCCTCCAATGCGACACGCAAGCCAGCCGGGATGTGAGACAGTTCAGCGCCGGTGCCGATGAAGACCACATCGACATCGTCGGACAACTCCAGCAAAGCGTCCTGATCATCGTAGCCGCCCCAACCGGCGGTGCCGGTCGGACCGGTTAGAACAGACCCTTCGTAGACCTGCCCGCCGATGCGGAAGAAGCCGGGACCGTAGCCGTCAACCGGTGCAGAGCTGTTGTATGTTATCTCGTTCAAGCGCATGGCCCGTGTTTATCCCCAAAGCGGCAAGCCCGACAAGGCCGCAATGGCAATCGCCAGATAGGCGCTTGCACGGTAGATCCTCTCGCGCTCGGGCCGGAAAAGCCACCCTCCCAGCCAGTTTCCAGCCAGGTTCGGAACGGCCAGCGCCAGACCCAGCCCGATCGACGCCAGGGTGACCCGGCCCATTCCAGTCAATATGCCAAGCAACAGGAAATCAAAGGCAAAGAGGAACAACAGAATTGTGGCCCGAACAACTTCAATCGGCAGCGGACGCGACATGTAGAACAGAATGACGGCGGGACCCGGCAACCCTGCGACACCACCAAGGAAACCAGCGGCTGCTCCGATCCCCGCAACCATGGCGCGGCGCACGCGCCCCCGATAGCGCAGCCCCGAGACAAGGACGGCGAGCATGAACAGTGAGATCAGGCTGACCACGTACCGGAACACCACGGGTTCCACCTGCGTCAGTAGCCACAACCCGATCGGCAACGTCACCGCACATCCAAGGACCAGCCGCAGAAGATCCGACCGATCGACGGCGACCCAGGCCCGGCGTAGATTCGGAACCGGACCGAAAATATCCATGACTGTCAGGGCAATCAGCGCACCGAACGGGCCCAGAATTGGCGCGGACAGAGGAAGAAAGATCAGAGCGGTGCCGAACCCGGAAAAACCGCGCACGACACCGCCCAGAAAAGCCGCGAACAAAACGATGGCCAGCCCCGCCGGGGACTGGCCCGAAAGCTCAGGCATCGATGTTTGCGAACTGGTTACCTGCGGTGTTTGACGGCTTGGACCAGTCGCGCTTGACCCCCAGCCACAGCAGGATGGTCGATGCCACGAAGACCGAGGAATAGGTGCCCACGATCACGCCCCAGATCATCGCAAAGACAAAGCCGCGGATCACGTCCCCGCCCAGTACATACAACGAAATCAGCGCCAGCAGAGTGGTGACCGAGGTCATCACCGTCCGGCTGAGTGTTTCGTTGATCGAAAGATTCAGAACCTCTTTGAGGTCCTTCTTCTTGTACTTGCGCAGGTTCTCGCGCACCCGGTCGAACACAACCACTGTGTCGTTCAGAGAGTAGCCGACAATGGTCAGCAGCGCCGCGATGATGGCCAGATCGAAGCGGATCTGCAGCTCTGAAAAGATACCGATGGTCAGGATCACGTCATGTACCAGCGCGGCCACTGCACCCAGGGCAAACTGCCATTCGAACCGCAGCCAGATGTAGACAAGCACCGCAGCGATGGCCAAAGCCACAGCGATAACCGCAGTCTGGATCAGCTCGCCGGACACTTTTGGACCAACGGATTCGACCGAGACGAACTGAATATCCGGCACCGCAACTTGCAACGCCCCTTCCACTGCTGTCACGGTTGCAGCGGAAACGGCTTCGGCATCGGCTTGCGCCTGAATGCGGATCATTGCGACGTTTTCGTCTTCGCCGAAAGTCGGATCGAAAATCTCGGTGATGGTCACGTCACCCAGTTCGAGCGGCGCGATGGCATCGCGATAGGTGCCCACATCAATTTCCTGCGCGCTTTGCGTCCGAATCGTGGTGCCGCCGCGAAAGTCGATACCAAAGTTCAGACCCTGGATCAGGAACGAGGCGAAGCCCACGATCATCAGCAAAGCCGAAATGCCCAGCCAGACTTTCCAGCGGCTGAAGAAGTCGAACGAGGTTTCCTTGGGAACAAGTCTAAGTCGCATATCAAACCTCGATCGTTTTGGGACGGCGGCGTTCGAACCAGATGACGATCATCAGGCGCGTCACGAAGATCGCGGTGAAGACCGAGGTCAGAATGCCCAGACCCAGAGTGATGGCAAAGCCGCGCACCGGACCGCTGCCCATGGCGAACAGGATCGTCGCAGTGATAAATGTAGTGACGTTGGCGTCCAGAATGGCCGACAGCGCCTTTTCGTAGCCCAGTTCAATGGCACGTGAGGGCCCTCTGGCGGATTTCAGTTCCTCGCGTATGCGCTCAAAAATCAGCACGTTGGCGTCGACTGCCATGCCAACCGTCAGCACGATGCCCGCAATACCCGGCAGGGTCAGCGTTGCACCGATCACCGAAAGAAGGCCGAACAGCAGTCCAACGTTTATGATCAGCGCGATATTGGCGAACACTCCGAACAGGCCATAGCTGAGCGCCATGAAGACCAGCACTGCGGCAAAGGCCACCGTGGTGGCCACCTTCCCCGCATCGATGCTGTCCTGCCCCAGTTCGGGACCGATGGTACGTTCTTCAAGGAACTCAAGCCCCGCAGGCAGGGCACCGGCGCGCAGCAGCACAGCCAGGTTGGTGCTTTCTTCTACTGTGAAATTGCCGGTGATTATACCGGACCCGCCCGGAATGTGGGATTGGATCACGGGGGCCGAAATCACCTCATCATCCAGCACAATCGCGAACGGTGCGCCGATGTTATCGAGGGTATAATCGCCGAACTTGCGCGCGCCCGAAGTGTTGAACCGGAAGTTGACTGCGGGGCGGCCGTTCTGGTCGAAGGACGGTTGCGCATCCACCAGTTCTTCACCGGTCACGACCGGAGCGGATTCGATGGTGTAGAAAACTTCGCTTTCGTCCAGCGAGGGCACGACTTTTTCACCGATACCCGGTACGGCATCCGGGTCGGTCCCACGGCCCACAACCGGATTAAAGGTCAGTTGCGCGGTCGTTCCGATGATCTCTTTCAACTCACCTGCGCTGCCGACGCCCGGGACCTGAATCAGAATACGGTCCGTACCCTGACGCTGAATGGTGGGTTCGCGTGTTCCGACCTCATCGATACGGCGACGGATGATTTCCAGCGCCTGACGCACGGTCCGGTCATCCGATGCCAGTTTCTCGGCTTCGGACAATTGCACTACGATCATGTCACCGTCGGCGCGCGCTTCGATGTCGGTCGCCCCAACACCGGTCAGCGTCTGCACCTGACGCGCAAGACCACGCACAACTTCCAGCCCGCGCGACATGCCCTCGGGCTGGCTGATCCTTACGCGAATCTCATCCGGTGCAGATGGCTGCTTGCGGATGGTCCCAACCGTCCCGCGTTCATCACGCAGGGCGTCGCGAATTTCCGGCCACATCGCCTCCATTCGGGCTTCGTAGACATCGCTGGTCTGGACTTCGGCCAAGAGATGCGCGCCACCGCGCAAATCGAGGCCCAGGTTGACCAGAGAAGACGGCAGCCAGTTGGGCCACTGGGCGGCCTCGGCCTGCATTTCCGGAGTATCAATGCCAAGTTCAATGGCGGTTTTGGCGTCGTTCGATTGTTCGACACGCGTATAGAACGCATTCGGCAGGGCCATGAGCAGGCCGATCACACAGACCGACCAGATCAGAACCCGCTTCCAGGTATCAATGTGCAGCATTACCCTGCCTTTTCAAGGGATTGTCGCGCGAAGTTATTTCGCAGGCTCGGTCTTGTTCAGAACCTGTGCAATGGTCGATTTGACCACACGCACCTTGACGCCTTCAGCGATCTCGACCTCGATCTCGTTCTCGCCTTCCTTGACCTTGGACACTTTGCCGATCATCCCGCCCTGGGTGACGACCTGATCGCCCCGGCGCACGGCGTCGACCATCGCCTGATGTTCCTTCATCTTCTTCTGCTGCGGACGGATCAGCAGGAAATACATGATCGCGAAAATCAGGATCAGCGGGAGAAACTGGGCGATTGCGCCACCTTCCATGGGACATTCCTTTTACTTTGGATCGCGGACAAGCTCCGCAAATTTGGCGGGAACCTATGCTTTGAGGTGTCCGTTTGCAAGCAAAGGCGGCGGTGTAACCCGTCCTGATTGTGTCACCGTGTCGAAAGATGTTTCCAAGCGTTGCAGATATACCCTAGGAACGACGGTCAGGCGGGGTATAGTCAGGCCGTGAGGGTCACAATGAATCAGCTATATAAATACCTGCAAGCATTAAAAGTTTTGCTGATCGCAGCCCTGCTGGCTTTTGCCATGTGCACTGCCGGACACACACAGGAAGCACCCCCCGAAATTCTGGCCCCAGAGACCGATGAAACGGATGTTTTCAAGGCCCCGGTGGTCGTCGATGGCGAAACACTGTTCTTCCTGCGCGGCTCCAGCGCATTGCCGGCATCGGAACGGGCCGAGCAGGTCCAGAAGATTATTGTCGAAGTCGCCGAATCTTCGGAAGACCCCGATGTCGACATTACTTTCGAAAAAACCGATCTCGGTACACGCATTTTCGCTGATGGCGTCAGAGTTTCGATCGTTACCGTCGCCGATGCGGAACTGGACCAGATGGAACTGGACGTTCTCAGCCTTCTGCATGGCGACGCGATAGAAGAGGCGATTGTCGACTACCGTGCGAACCGGACGGACCAGGCGCGCGTGTCAGGCGCGATCGAGGCATTAGCCTGGACTGTCGGCTTTGCATTGTTTGTCATCATTATCATGTGGCTTCACCGGCGCATCCGGCGACGCACCCTGAAGCTGGTCAAGCGCTATCTCAAGGACGTCGAAACAGCGACCGCCAAAAGCGTTCAAGCCGAAGCGATTGCAGCCCTGATCCGATACGGCCTGAATTTCATCCTGCTGGTCATCTTCTTTCTGGGCTTTTACTACTACCTGTCCTTTGTCCTTCTGGCTTTTGCCGAAACCCGGTATTTCGCGCAACTGCTGCTGACTTATCTGACGGAACCTGTCCTGCTGATCTTCAAGGGCATCCTCAGCTATATCCCGAACCTGATCATGCTGGGCCTGATCGCCTGGATCACCGTCTACGTAATCCGCGGCATGAGGGTGTTCTTTGATGCGGTCGAGGCCGGGTCCTTCGAAATGGGCGATTTCGAAAAGCACTGGGTGAATCCGACATTCAATATTGCCCGTGTCATCGTGATCCTGATCGCGCTGGTCTTTGCCGTGCCCTACATTCCGGGCTCGGATTCGGCCGCGTTTCAGGGGCTGACCATTCTGGTCGGCGCCATGCTGTCGCTGGGTGCGAACTCGGTCGTGTCGAACATGCTTGCTGGCCTGTTTGTGATTTATCGCCGTTCAACTTCGATCGGGGATCGCATTCAGATTGGTGACCATATCGGTGACGTGGTGCAGATCAAGTTGATGGAGACGCATCTGAAGTCCATCAAGAACGAGCTGATCTCGATCCCGAACGCGCAGCTGATGAACTCGGATGTGGTGAACTTTTCCAAGCAAACAGATGGCAGCGGCCTGTTGTTGCACACCACTGTCGGCATCGGTTATGAAGAGCCGCCCGAAAAGGTCGAGGCGATGCTGATCGAGGCGGCCAACCGTACCAAAGGGATCAAGTCCAAGCCCGCCCCCTTTGTGCTGTGGACCGCGCTGGCCGATTACGCGATCAACTACCAGATCAACGGTTACACCACACGCGGCAGCATCATCCCGAAAATCCGCTCGGATCTGCATCGCAATATCGTGGCCGTTTTCAACGAAAACAGTGTTCAGATCATGACACCGTCTTACATGGCCGATCCACCCGAACCTAAGATCCCTGCCGAGGCTTGGGACGGCCATCTGGCGCATGAAGTCACCGAAGAGGAAGAGAAATAGTCCGGGCGTCTTGTCCCGGCTACACCCTCCCCGCGAGATAGTGCATAAGCGGTTCCAGTGATTCACGTATTCAAGGATCTGAACAATGCACGACATCCGCGCCATTCGCGAAAACCCAGCCGCCTTCGACGCCGCCCTTGCGCGCCGTGGGGACGCGCCGGTGTCGTCTGACCTGCTCAGGCTGGATGAAAGCCGCCGCGCCAAGATACTTGCCGCTGAGACCGCTCAGGCCGAGCAGAACAAGGCCAGCAAAGAAGTCGGCGCCGCCAAGGCGCGCGGCGACGAAACCGAGTTTGAGCGTCTGCGCGCACTGGTGGCCGAGAAAAAGGCCGAGATTGCCCGGATGCAGACCGAAGCCAAAGATCTGGACGCCCTGCTGACCGACCAGTTGGCGCGCATTGCCAACGTCCCTGCCGACGACGTGCCGCAAGGCGCGGATGAAAACGAAAATGTCGAGGTCAATCGCTGGGGTGCTCCGCGTAATTTCGCATTCGAACCCAAGGAGCACTACGAAATCCCTGCCGTTGCCGCGGCGATGGACTTTGAAACCGCCGCCAAGACCAGCGGCAGCCGGTTCGTGAACCTGTCGAAAGGCGTCGCCCGCATTCATCGCGCACTGGCGCAGTTAATGCTGGACACGCATATTGACAAGAATGGCCTGACGGAAATGCAGACGCCGGTTCTGGTGCGGGACGAGGCAATGTATGGCACCGACAAGCTACCCAAATTCGGCGAGGACAGCTATCAGACCACCAATGGCTGGTGGCTTATTCCAACATCCGAGGTCACGCTGACCTATTCCGTCGCCGGTGACATTCTAGAAGAAAGCGCCCTGCCCATCCGCATGACCGCGCACACCGCCTGTTTCCGGTCCGAAGCCGGAAGCGCGGGCAAGGACACGGCAGGCATGCTGCGCCAGCACCAGTTCGAAAAAGTCGAGATGGTCTCGATCACCCATCCCGACAACTCGGATGACGAGCAAAAGCGTATGCTGCGCTGCGCCGAGGATTTGCTGGAGCAATTGGGTATCCCCTATCGCACCGTGGTTCTGTGCACGGGTGACATGGGCTTCGGCGCGCGCCGGACCTACGACATCGAGGCATGGCTGCCGGGGCAGGATGCATACCGCGAGATCAGTTCGGTTTCGACAACAGGGGCATTTCAAGCCCGCCGCATGAACGCGCGTTTCCGCCCCGAAAGCGGCGGCAAGCCGGAATATGTTCACACCCTGAACGGTTCGGGTCTTGCGGTTGGGCGCTGCCTGATTGCCGTCCTGGAAAACGGCCAGAATGAAGACGGAACCGTTACCCTTCCGGACGTCCTGGCCCCCTACCTGGGCGGCAAGCTGACTTTGCAGACGGACGGCACGCTGGCCTGAAACAAAGAACCGGCAACCGTCTGAAACGGTGCCGGTTTTCGAAACAAGCCGAGGCGGAGAGGGACTACTTCTTCGCCTTTTTTTTGTCCTTCTTCTTTTTTCCCTCTTTTTTGCCGGACTTCTTGGCGGCGTCTTTGCCTGACTTCTTGGCAACGTCTTTCTTCGCCTTGTCCTTTTTGGACTTGGCCTTCTGTTTGGCCTTTTTGGACTTGGCCTTCACTTTATCTTTCGCCTCGGAAAAGGCCGCCTCCATCTCGCGCCGCTTCTTGGCGGCTTTTTCGGCTTTGGCCTTGGCTTTGGCCTTTTTCTGGGCTTTGGCTGCTGCCTGTTCCTTCGCAGCTTTTTCTTCGGCCGCCTTGCGCGCCTCTTCTTTTGCCCGCTTTTCAGCGGCAGCCGCAGCTACGGTTTTGCGGGCCGCAGGTTTTCGGGCCGGTGCGCGCCGGGACGTCGGCTTGGTCCCAGTTGGCTTAGCAACAGCTTCCTTGGCGGCTGCGATCAGTGTTTGCGCACGTGATGCACCAATGCGCGGGATTTTGACCAGATCAGCGGCGTTTGCCTTGGCGATGGCTTCCGCAGTTTTGAATCCATTGTCGCTCAACGATTTTGCAAGCGCTTGGCCCACACCTTTTATGTTGGTCACTGCGGTCATTACTGGTCCTTTCCAATTCGTCGCTCGAATACATATAAACGTCGGATGTACATCCCCCCAACCCCCTGATAGCTTGGCTCACCGCATGATGTTAGCCGCTATGAGCCAGATTGCCTGTCGAGGCCTTCCTGGGGAACGGAACAAGGTGTTTAGCATCCTCATCCCAAAGCTTCAGGTTCAGTGCTGCCACCGCCTCGCGAAACTTGATCCGCCGCGGGGTGAATTCAGGCGGCAGGTTATAGTGGCAGGCGCGCAGTCGATAGGACGGGATGCGCGCGTTGAAATGGTGGATATCATGCAGCGTGATGCAGGCGACCGCATTGTCGAACCACCAGCCGAAGTCCAGCGCTGAAGAACCCTGCAAAGCGGCAACCTGTGGGTCCAGATCCGGGCGGCGATCCCAGTATGTGTCTTCAAAGTTATGCTGAAGATACACAAGAAACACCCCCAGCATTCCGCCCAACAACGAAAAAACCAACCAGACCAGAATCCCCGTTGTCCCGGCCACATAATAAAGCAAACCCAGAAACACGATGATCGACAGATTGTGCAACAGCACCCCACCTGCCCCAAATCGCACGGTGTTCTTGGGCCAGCGATAGCGAATGAAGTAGGTGAACAGCGCACCAACCGGCACGAGGATGAACGGATTGCGATAAAGCCTGTAGAACAGACGGGATTTCCAGTCTGCGCGCTGCCATTCGCGCAGCGTCATGGTGTGAATTTCACCGGTCTCACGATGTTCCAGATTGCCGATACCGGCGTGGTGCAGATTGTGGTTCTGCTTCATCACCTCGAAAGGTGCAAAGGTGAAGGGTGACAAGCCATGCCCCGCCCATTCGTTCTGTTGACGCGTCTCAAACAGGGAATGATGGCCGCAATCGTGCTGCAACACGTAAAGGCGCACTGCCGAAAATGCGAAAACAATGCCGGCCGGGACCATGACATACCACCGGTCCACGAAGATGATCGCCAAAGCCAGCGATGTGAAATACACCGCAAAAGTCCCAAAATAGCTCAGGCTGGCAAGCCGATTGTCCTGAACCGCATATCGGCGGGTATATTCCCTGAGATCCATAACCGCCCCACTTTCCTCTGTTGGCCGGTGTGAACGTTCATCGTCAGATTATACACGAATAGTCTCAAAGCAAGACCGGCGCGGGTAATTGTTATGCTCCAACAATGGCATAGATAGCATTTTCTTTCAGACATTGTCCAAGTGATCGGGGAAATCCGCTCAAGTCTTTGCCAAGCTGTTCCGTCACCGGCGCCGAGATTGACCCTACGGCACCTTTGCCTCGCATTCTCAAGATCAAAACTGACGGCGCCAGTACGTACAAATATCGCGATATTCTTATCTTTTTTGACTCATGTTCGCGATTGACCGGAATTGGGGCCGCGCCCTTCGCAATTTTCGTGAACCGGCCGAAGCGTACCGAGGCTTTGGAACCGGGCACATATCAAGAATCCATGATCCGGTCCGGCTGCGTCAGCCGGACCAGACCCAAAGATCAGCCGCGCCCCTTCAGGTGCTTTGCCAGGGCCCCGGCGTTTTTCTTGCGCCGCCCCTTGTATGGGTTCTTGTCCCCTTGCCCACGCAGGGTCAGCCGGATTGGTGTGCCGGGCATGTCGAAATCCTCACGCAACCCGTTCACCAGATACCGCGAATAACTGTCCGGCATCTTGTCCGGGTGCGAGCACATGACCACGAACCCAGGCGGGCGGGTCTTGGCCTGGGTCATATAGCGCAGCTTGATCCGACGTCCCTGCGGTGCCGGCGGCGGGTGCTGTTCCAGCATGGCTGCCAGCCAGCGGTTCAGGGCTGCGGTCGGCACACGGCGATTCCAGACGTCATGAGCGCGCAGGATGGCGGCACGAAGACGCTCAAGCCCCCTGCCCGTTTTCGCTGAAACGGTGATCAGCGGGGCACCGCGCAACTGGGGCAACAGCCGCTCAAAGGACTCTTTCAGATCGCGCAGTTTTTCCTGCTTGTCCTCTTCGATGTCCCATTTATTGACCGCGACGACCACGGCACGGCCTTCGCGTTCGGCCAGATCGGCGATGCGCAGGTCTTGTTGTTCAAACGGTATGGCCGCGTCCAGCAGAACCACCACGACCTCGGCAAACTTGACCGCGCGCAGCCCGTCCGAGACGGACAGCTTTTCCAGCTTCTCCTGCACCTTGGCCTTCTTGCGCATTCCGGCGGTGTCAAAAATCCGCATCGGCGTGCTGTTGCCATCGGGATCGGCCCAGTCGATCCGCAAGCTGATGGCATCGCGGGTAATCCCGGCTTCGGGACCCGTTAGCAGACGATCTTCACCCATAATCTTGTTGATCAGGGTGGATTTTCCGGCGTTTGGACGACCGACAACAGCGACCTGAAGCGGTTTCGCATCGGTGATCAGGCGCGCTTCGCCTTCGCCCTCTTCGTCCAGTTCCACATCTGTCACAGGCGTCTCATCGGCCTGTTGTTCTGCCATCGCGTCCGCCAGAGGCATGAGGTGGGCGTAAAGGTCGGTCATTCCTTCGCCATGCTCGCCCGACAGGCGTACGGGCTCTCCCAAACCCAGATTATAAGCCTCAAGCACGCCGGCATCCGCCGCATTTCCTTCGGCCTTGTTGGCCGCAAGGATGACATGTTTGGATCGTTTGCGCAGGATTTCCGCGAACATCTCGTCCGTGGGGGTCAGCCCCACACGCGCATCGATCATGAACAGGCAGACATCGGCCATATCCACCGCGCGCTCGGTCAAGCGGCGCATCCGCCCCTGCAGACTGTCATCCGTTGCATCCTCAAGACCCGCCGTATCGATCACGGTGAATCGCAGATCGCCAAGCCGCCCTTCGCCTTCGCGCAGGTCACGTGTCACGCCGGGTTGATCGTCGACCAGGGCCAAGCGCTTGCCCACAAGGCGGTTGAACAGTGTGGATTTGCCCACATTCGGGCGCCCCACGATAGCGAGGGTCAGCGACATGATACTCAACTTTCAAGACTCAAGGTGCGCCCTTTAGCGCATCTTGCCGTCAACGGAAAGCGTGCAGTGCACCTTTGGTGGACACGATATACAAAGTGCGCCCCGCAACAACGGGCGACGCTGTCGCCCCGCCGGGGACTTCGATCCGGTGAACCAGGGTTCCGTCAACCGGGCTGTAAAAGCGCACGTACCCGTCATTTGAGGCCACAACGATGCGCCCGCCAGCAAGGATCGGACCATAATGCGCAAAGATCGCCCCGCGCCGTCCGGGCTTGTCCTTGACAAATCCGGGCAGGTCCTGCGCCCAGATCACCGATCCGTCTGTTGCGTTCAGTCGCACCAACTGGCTGCGGTCGCTGATCAGGAAGACGCTGTTTCCGACCGGCCAGACCGTATCAACCGCACCTTCGTTGGCGGTCCATTTACGTTCTCCGGACCCGCCTTCCAGTGCCACGGTCCGGCCCGAGTGGTTGCCAATGTAGATCGTGTCCCCGGTTACCATTGGCCCCCCGGTGACATCAACGATCCGGGCCGCCGCGCGACCACGACGTCCGCCCGCGACCGAAGCGTTCCAACGGCGGATGCCGCCCCTGCGGAACGTCGCGGCAATATCACCGGATCCGAAAGCAAAGACCGCGAGGTCCGAGGTCAGCGCAGGCGACGGTGCCCCAAGCACGTTCCCAACGCTGGGTGTTCCTTCGACCTGCCAGGCAATACGGCCATCCTTGGTATTCACAGCCCAGCCGGTCTCATCCCCGGCGACGACGTAAAGCAACCCGTCTTTGACCAGCGGCGCACCGCTGCCGGTTGCGTTCAGCCGCTTCTGCCAGCGTTGCGCGCCGGTCTTGGCATCCAGCGCCGTGAGACGACCAAACCCGGATGAGACGTACAAAACCCCGTCGGCATAGGCCATTCCGCCGCCTGTCGCGTCGGAATCACCGTCGCTTGGGGGGATAAGGTTGGTGCTCCAGGCGACCTGCCCCTGAGGCGTAACGGCCGACACTGTGGCTCCGGAATCGAGGGTATAAATCAGCCCGCCTGCAACAACCGGTTCCGCTGTAATCCTTTTCTTGCGGGAATCGCCTTCGCCAATCGAAGTGGACCAGATACGTTGCGGCGCTGAGCTGAGCGCAGCGTTTGTGGTTCGAAAAGCGGCTGTGCCCGGGCTCTGCGCCCAATTGGCGTTCGATGTCTGCCCCGGAAGGCTGATCGGTTTGGACCCACGGGTTTCAACGGTTTCGGTATCGGACGCGGGACGGATGTCTTCGCGCTCACCGGGCAGAATGACTTCGGGTTCCTGACAGGCCGCAAGCGTCGTCAGGGCAATCGCCGCCAATGGCAGTCCAATGCGGGGGAATAGTCTCGTTACCATGATGTTCCGAACTCGCCTGTCGTCATTCTTGTTTCGCTGTCTCAATCAGCCTTGCTGGGCGACCAGTTGTTCCGGTTCGCCCCCCAGCGCCACGATCAGCTGGGTCGCACGCTGCTGCAGATCGACACCAACTTCGGCATCCTGCCGCAGCGCTTGCAGACGATCAATCGCAGCGGCGGTGTTGCCCTCGGCGACATCAATCAGCGCAAGCTGTTCTTCTGCCAACAGGCGCAGCGGCGCACCGGGCGTGGCCAGTGCCTCGAATTGCAGGCGACGCTCGTCCGCCGAAAGGGTCTCGCTTTGCAACAACAACGCCTTGAAGCTCGCGATGGCGCGATAGATTTCGGGCAGATCAGCTTGCGTCGCAACCGCGTTCAGGCTGGTCACGGCATCCTGCGCCGAACCGGCCTCGTTCTGCGATGCGGACAGCAGCATTTTCAGAACTGCGTCCCCACCCGGAGATTGCGTTTGTATCCCGCTTAGACCGGCGGCACGTTCGGCGAAATCATCTTGCGACAGCGCCGCAAGAATTTCATCGCCCAGCGCCTGAGCCTGACTTGTGATGCTGGCTTTACGATATTCGTTGAAAGCGGCCCCGCCTACAATAAGTACAACCGCCGCAATACCCACCCAGCCCCAGCGGCGCAAAAGCAGATACAGCCGGTCGCGGCGCACCTCTTCTGTCACCTCATCAATGAAACTGTCGACGTCGCTCATCCCTGCCCCCAGGCTTAGTGTCCTGTCATATTAGCGCCATGTCATACCCCGGCACCACGTCCAAGCCAAGGGTCCGATTTCGCACATTTTCACCGGCTTAGTGCGCCCTTGCGAAAAAAACTAAACCGAACTATTCAGTTCAGTATGGAAATGGCCTATGCCGGACCCCATTTTGAGGCATAAGCGCCAGTGAAAATCTGGCAATGAATCCTAGGAGAATTTCTGCATGCGATTGATTTCATTAGCAAACGCGCTTTTGGTAATTGTTGCATTATACTTTTTGGTGTTCGAAAGGGACGCCCTGTTCGCCTTTGCTGGAAAAGATGACGTAACGGAAGCACAAGCCGCTGAAGGTGGTGAGGGCGCGGAAGCTGCCCAAAATCCGGATGCAATCAAGGTCGTCGCCTTGCGGTCATCGGCGCGCGAGATCGACAGCGCAGTGTTGTTGCGTGGCCAGACCAAGGCGAACCGTCAGGTCGAAGTGCTGGCCGAAACGATATCGACCGTAGTGTCGGAACCCAAGCGCAAGGGCACTTTTGTCGAGGCCGGAGATCTTTTGTGCGAACTCGACCCCGGCACCCGCCCGGCCAGCCTGGCCGAAGCGATGGCGGGCAAGCTTGAGGCCGAAAGCCGTATCCCCGAAGCCGAGGCCCGGCTTGCCGAAGCACATGCGCGCGTGGCCGAGGCCGAGATCAACCTGAAAGCGGCGCGTAAGCTGTCTGAAACGGGTTTTGGGTCGGAAACACGTCGGATCTCCAGCGAGGCCGCCATGAGCACCGCTGAAGCAGGTGTGAAATCGGCCGAAGCGGGTCTGGAGGCCACTCGCGCCGGTATCGAAGCTGCCGCGGCCGAGGTGAAAGCGGCCCAGCGCGAGATTGACCGCCTCACCATCGAAGCGCCGTTCCGTGGCCTGCTGGAAAGCGACACGGCGGAATTGGGCAGCCTGATGCAGCCAGGATCGCTTTGTGCAACCGTCATTCAGCTGGATCCGATCAAGCTGGTGGGTTTTGTTCCCGAGACCGAAGTGAACCGGATCATTGTGGGGTCCGAGGCTTCGGCCAAACTGGTGACCGGTCTTGAGGTTACGGGCCGTGTGACGTTCCTCAGCCGTTCCGCCGATGAAACCACCCGGACCTTCGAGGTTGAGATCACCGTTCCGAACTCGGAACTGGCCATCCGCGACGGCCAGACCGCTGACATTCGCATCGCAGCCGAAGGCGCCAAGGCGCACCTGCTGCCGCAATCCGCATTGACGCTGAACAATGAAGGCCAATTGGGGGTTCGCACAATTGCAGCGGGCAATGTAGTCGACTTCATGCCTGTTCATCTGCTGCGTGACACCTCAAGCGGTGTCTGGATCGACGGATTGCCTGAAACGGTGGATATCATTGTCGTCGGGCAGGAATTCGTGACCCAAGGCGTCAGTGTCGCGCCGACCTACCGGGAATTGTCGCAATGACGGGTATTGTCAGTTGGGCCGCCGACAGGGCCCGAATGGTCCTGGCCTTCATCGCGATCTCGTTGATAGTTGGCGGGTTTGCTTATGTCAGCCTGCCAAAAGAAGGCGAGCCGGATATCGAAATCCCGGCCCTGTTCGTCTCGGTTTCGTTTCCCGGCATTTCGGCCGAAGATTCCGAAAACCTGCTGATCAAGCCCATGGAAACCGAACTGGCGGATCTGGACGGTCTGAAGGAAATGACCGCCACCGCCGCAGAAGGCTATGCCGGGATTGCACTTGAATTCGACTTCGGCTGGGACAAGACCGCGATCACTGCCGATGTCCGCGACGCGATGAACAGCGCGCAGGCAGATTTCCCTGAAGGTGCCGAGCAGTATTCGCTGAACGAGATCAACTTCTCCGAATTTCCAATCGTCATCGTCAACCTGACCGGCGCGGTTCCCGAACGCACAATGGCCCGTGTTGCCAAAGACCTGCAGGACGATCTTGAAGCACTGGATTCCGTTCTGGAAGCCGGGATTGCCGGCAATCGGGACGAACTGCTTGAAGTGGTGATCGACCCATTGCGGCTTGAGGCATACAACGTCACCGCCGCTGAACTGATCAACGTTGTGCAGAACAACAACCAGCTGATCGCTGCTGGTGAAGTCGAGACGGCGCAAGGCACCTTCTCGGTCAAAATCCCTTCGTCCTTCAAGACGGCGCAGGATGTTTACGGGCTGCCGGTCAAGGTCAATGGCGACCGCGTTGTCACGTTGGGCGAACTGGCGCAGATCAATTACACCTTTGAAGACCGTGAAGGCACTGCCCGGTTCGATGGCGAGTCCACCGTTGCCTTGCAGGTGGTCAAGCGCAAAGGCTTTAACGTCATCGACACAGTTAACGAGGTCAAAGAAGTCGTTGCCCAGGCTCAGAAGGTCTGGCCTCCGGAACTGGCGGCAGCAGTCGATGTCGGCACGTCGAATGACCAGAGCCGTATCGTCGGCTCGATGGTAAGCCAGCTTGAAGGTTCCGTCCTGACGGCCGTTGCGCTGGTGATGATCGTTGTGCTGGCGTCGCTGGGCACTCGTGCGGCGCTGCTGGTGGGTTTTGCGATTCCGACCTCGTTCCTGCTGTGCTTCGCCTTCCTGGCCATGATGGGCGTCAGCATTTCGAACATGGTGATGTTCGGCCTGATCCTTGCGGTCGGGATGCTGGTCGACGGGGCCATCGTGGTGGTCGAATACGCCGACAAGCGCATCAAGGAAGGCGTCGGCCCGATGCACGCCTATGTCGAGGCGGCACAGCGGATGTTCTGGCCCATCGTATCATCGACGGCGACCACGCTTTGTGCGTTTCTGCCCATGCTGTTCTGGCCCGGCGTTCCGGGCGAGTTCATGAAGATGCTGCCGATCACGTTGATCTTCGTTCTGTCATCCTCTCTGATTGTGGCGCTGATCTATCTGCCCGTGATGGGCGGTGTTTCGGGCCGGTTGAGCCGGACTTTTGACCGCACGTCGAACTGGCTGCGCGCGCGAACCCGCTGGTGGGTACGCGCCGTATTGGTGCCGCCATCGCTCTACCTGATTTTCCTGGGTGCGATGCAGGTGCTGAACCCGACCTATCTGCTTCCAATCGGCGGCACCGCAGGCAGTTTGTTCGGCGCGTTCCTGTTTCTGACGGGTGCCTTTGCAGGGTCGGTCACGCTGAGCGCGGCAAAGATCGAACGCCGCGAAGACGACCACGTGCACACGGCCAAAGAACACACGGTCTTTGGCTATATGGTAAAATTCCTCGTTGGCAATCCGATCATGCCGATCGTCTCGATCGCGGTGATCGGCTTTGCCGTTGTATCTGTGATGACGGCCTTTTCGAACAACAACCGCGGCGTCGAGTTTTTTGTCGAGACTGAGCCCGAACAGGCCACCGCCTATGTCCGCGCCCGTGGCAACCTGTCTCTGGCGGAAAAAGACGCAATTGTTCTGGCCGCTGAACAGACCATCAGCGCGCACCCGGCTGTTATCAACGTCTTCGCCTTTGCCGGTGAAGGTGGGCTGAACCAGAACACCGGTGGCGCGCAGGCCCCCGGCGACACCGTTGGCCGTGTGCAGTTCGAAATCATCCCGTGGGAAGACCGCCCGAATGTGTCAGAGCCGATCCTCGGCGGGCTGTTTGACCGTCATTTCATCGATCCCAAATACGACGGCGATATGGTGCTTGAGGAACTGACCGCAAGTCTGGCCGAACTGCCCGGCATCATCGTCGAGCTTCAGCCGCTGGATCAGGGTCCGGCCTCGGCCAAACCGGTGCATCTGCGCATCAAGGGCAACAATTGGGAGGAGTTGACCTCAGCAACCCTGTCCGCGCGCGAGGCGTTCGACACCACCCCCGGTCTGGTCAGGATCGAAGACACCCTGCCCCTGCCCGGCATTGACTGGCAGATCGACGTAGACGTGGCCAAGGCGGGCCGCTTCGGGGCCGATGTGGCGACTGTGGGCGCTATGGTGCAACTGGTGACACGCGGTATCCTGCTGGGTGAGATGCGCCCGGACAATACCGATGAAGAGGTCGAGATTCGTGTGCGCTTGCCCGAAGAAGACCGCGTTCTTTCCACGCTGGATTCGCTGAAGGTCCGCACTTCGGATGGTCTGGTGCCACTATCGAATTTCGTAACCCGCAAGCCGGTTGAAAAACTGGCCGAGATCAACCGCATCAATCAGGAGCGGTATTACGACATCAAAGCGGACGTAGAACCGGGGCTGAGCAAGGTCGTTATCACCAACGCGGACGGCACAGAACAAAGGCTGGCCGTTGTCCGGGCGGTTGCGGAAGGCGCGGAGCCTAAGGGCGCGACCCTGACCAGCCCCGATGGTGAGGCGTATGAGATTGTCGAGCTGACCGGTAGCCAGAGCGCCGAGGATATCCGGTCTGCGATTAAGGATGGCGACGCGCAGTTCTCGCTGATCAACCCCAATGAACGGATTGCCGTCCTGACGGAGTGGTTGGACACTGGACCTTTCTCGAAAGCGGTCAGCTGGGAATGGACCGGCGACCAGGAGGAACAGGAAGAGTCCGGCGCCTTCCTTGTGAATGCATTCATGGGTGCGCTGGGATTGATGTTCGTGATCCTGCTGGCGCAGTTCAACTCGTTCTACAACTCGGTGCTGGTGCTGCTGGCGGTTGTTCTGTCCACAACCGGGGTGCTGATCGGAATGATGATCATGCAACAGCCGTTCTCGATCATCATGACTGGGACGGGCATCGTGGCGCTGGCCGGGATCGTGGTGAACAACAACATCGTTCTGATCGACACTTATCAGGAATACAGCCGCTACATGCCCCGGATCGAGGCCATCGTCCGCACCGCCGAGGCGCGCATTCGTCCGGTTCTGCTGACCACTTTGACCACGATGGCGGGTCTGACACCGATGATGTTCGGTCTGTCGCTGGACTTCATCAACGGCGGTTATTCCATCGACAGCCCCACCGCCCTGTGGTGGAAACAGCTTGCCACTGCGGTTGTCTTTGGCCTGGGTATCGCGACCGTACTGACACTGATCGTGACACCATCGCTGTTGGCGCTGCGAGTCTGGGTGGCGACCTACACAATCTGGCTGGGCAAGGCACTGGCCCGCGCCTCGGCAGGCCGCGCCAGCCGGCTGGCACAGGATATGGCCATTGGACGGGCGGCGCGAAAAGCGCAGGCGACCGAGGTTATCTGGGAGGACGATGAGGTCACAGACGCTCTGTCCGTGGCCAAACCGGACCAGGCGTCGGATCAACCACCCAATCCGCCTCTGAAAGCAGCAGAATAAAGATCATGGGCCGGCCAACACCGGCCCTTTTCAATTCTGCAATCGTGTCCAGGTCTGATGGCCACAAAGGTGATGTTCACATCCTTTGACCTTGAGCGTGTCGCCCTGCAACGTCATCTGAGGCACCGCCTCGACATCCAGTAGTGGCACCCAGAACTCTCCGCCGCCATATGTGCCCGAACCTTCGCTGGACACATCCCAGAACAGTTTCTTCCCGATATTGGGCGTCTGCACCTCTTTTCCGGATTTGTCATAGGCCGACAAAATCTGACCGCAAAACTTGCCGCCACACACCGTAATCTTGATGTGCGAGATCAAGTCCTTTCGATCCGGCTCGGTCTTCCAGACGCCTTCGATCGGATCAGCTGCGGCCAGTGTGGGAAGGTTGATTGCCACGGCAAGTATGCCCGCAATTGTGCCTTTTCGAACAAATCGACGCATCGGAAATCTCCTGTAAGAACAGGCTTATTTTATCACAAAATCATCCTGCCGGACACAACGCGCGTCAGGCAGCCTGCGTGTCCGATTGCTGCCGGTTCCATAGCTGCGCATAGCGCCCGGCTCGAGAGAGCAACTCGTCATGCGTGCCCTGTTCCAGGATCTCGCCCCGTTCCAGCACAACGATGCGATCCGCTTCGGCAATCGTGCTCAGGCGGTGAGCGATGGTCAGCACAGTCCGCCCCTCTCCCGCCCGCGCTAGGGCGTCCTTGATGTCCTGTTCGGTGTCGGTATCCAGCGCCGAGGTCGCCTCATCCAACAACAAAATCGGCGGATTCTTCAGCAAGGTGCGCGCTATACCAACGCGCTGCTTCTCACCGCCTGACAGTTTCAGCCCCCGCTCGCCAACCTTTGTGTCATAGCCGTCAGGCAGGCTGGCGATGAAGTCGTGTATCTGAGCAGCTTTCGCGGCCTCTTCCACGTCGGACTGGCTGGCCCCTTCGCGGCCATAAGCAATATTGTAGCGGATCGTGTCATTGAACAGCACGGTGTCTTGCGGCACGACACCGATGGCCGCGTGCAGACTGGTCTGACTGACATCGCGGACATCCTGTCCGTCGATTTTCAGCGCGCCACCGGTGACATCGTAGAACCGGAACAAAAGCCGCCCGATGGTCGACTTGCCGGACCCAGTCGCCCCGACGATTGCAACGGTTTGCCCTGCCGGTACGGTCAGGGATACCCCTTTGAGGATTTCCCGGTCGGCCTCATACCCGAACCGCACATCTTCCAACGTCACCTCGCCGCCATTCACCTTCAAATTGGGTGCACAAGGCTTGTCGGTTACCTCGGCGGGCTGTTCGAGCAGATCGAACATCTGCCCCATATCCACAAGAGACTGGCGGATTTCGCGATAGACCGTGCCCAGGAAATTCAGCGGCACGGTGATCTGGATCATGTAGGCGTTCACCATCACGAAATCGCCCACCGTCAGGCCTCCGTTCTGCACGCCGATGGCCGCAAGAACCATGACACCGATCAGCCCGCAGGTGATCAGGAAGGACTGTCCAAAATTCAGAAAGGCCAGCGAATAAGCGGTCTTGAGCGCGGCCTTTGCATAAGCCTTCATCGAAACGTCATACCGTTCGGATTCGCGCATCTCCGCATTGAAATACTTGACGGTTTCGAAGTTCAGCAGGCTGTCGATAGCGCGCTGATTGGCTTCGGTGTCCTGATCATTCATCTCGCGGCGCAGCTTGACCCGCCATTCCGTCACCGCGAACGTGAACCAAATGTAAAGTGTGATGGTGACGGCGACGACAACCAGGTACCACACGTCGAACAGCCACATCAGGATGATCGCAACCAGCAGCAGTTCCAGGATCAGCGGCCCAATCGAAAACAACAGGAACCGCAGCAGGAACTCTACCCCTTTGACGCCCCGCTCGATAATCCGGCTCAGACCGCCTGTTCGGCGTGTCACGTGATAGCGCATGGACAATTGGTGGATGTGCTGGAAGGTTTCCAGCGCAAGCGCACGCAAAGCACGCTGTCCAACTGGCGCAAAAGCCGCATCGCGCAATTGCTGGAAGCCAACGGTCATCATCCGCGCGACGCCATAGGCCACTGTCAGCCCGACAGCACCAAGCGCTATGGGCGGCACACCTTCGCCCGCCAACGCATCGACCGCGCCCTTGTACAGAATCGGCGTATATACCGCGATCAGCTTGGCCACGACCAGCATCGTCAGCGCCAGAACAACGCGGCGCTTAACCCATGGCTCATCATCGGGCCACAGGTAAGGCGAAACCTTTCGGATCGTGCGCCAGCCAGAGCGCCGTTCGTCAGGTTCTGACCCGTTATCAGATTGCATTGGGGCTGTCCGTCGCTTCAAGTGTCTGTCCTGAGATCAGAAATAGGCCCCCGCCCCCAAAAGGGCCAGAGCCGGGTGGTCATTCGGGAATGGTAAAGATCTGACCCGGATAAATCAGGTCCGGATCACGGATCGAGTCGCGGTTGGCCTCGAAAAGTTTGACGTAGAGAATACCGTCACCAAAACGTTCCCGCGAAATCGCCCAGAGTGTGTCGCCTTTCTGAACCGTGACCGACCGGATTGCGGCGGTTTGGCTCTCGGCATCCGCTTCATCCAACTGATCAGCCGCCTGCAGCGTCTCGATTGGCTCTCGCTTGAATGGGGTTTCCAGTCGACTGACGACGGTTCCGTCCGGGGCTACCTCATCCACCCGCAATGTATAGATACCTGGGTCGATACCCTCGATCTCGCCCCGCCATTTTCCGTCTTCCGCGGACGGAAGATCGCCGACAAGGCGGTTGTCCAGATAAAGACGCACAGCCGATCCGCCCTGCGCACGCCCTGTCAGCTCGACTTCGCCGGTTTCCGAATAGCCGATTGTATCCAAAGCAATCTGATCCGGCTGCTGAGTTTGCGTCGCCGGAGGCTGCACCAGTTCGACACCTTCTTCACCAGACCGCAATACGGCGACCTGCTGATCCTGAGAAGCCTCGGCTGCCGGTTCAGATACGGTGGGTTCAGTTTTTGCCTGTTCAGTTTCTGCGGTGTCGGTTTCGGCGGTGTCGGTTTCGGCGGTTTCAGTATCTGCCGTTTCGGATTCGGGCTGGGGCTGATCCTCAGAAGACGCCTCTGCCGTCTGCTCCTCTTGCGAAGTCACAGGCTGTTGGTCTGTTCCCGTGTCTTCCGCTGCTGCGGTCTCGGTCGGTTCGGGTTTCGTGACTTCCACTTCGGATGCACCGGGCTCAACCGTTTGCGCTCCGGCTTCCTCAGACGGTTCGGCCGAAGCCACCTCGGTCTGTTGCGGCTCGGGCGCGGGCAGCGCCGCTATCAGGTAATCATCCGAACGCGACGCCGCGGCTCCGTCAGATGTCTCCAGCACCAAGCCCCTTGCGATATCGGAAAACGGGATTACGACAAACTCGGCAAATTGCCCGCTGGCATCGACCTTGAAGCTGTGCACAGGCTCACCATCCAGTAACACGCGGACTTCGGAACCCGGTTCGGCGGTGCCGGACAACAGGGCGTTCCCGTCCGTTTCTATGAAAACCTGATCCAGAGCAGGCGCGATGACCGGCGTGGGCGCAGGTTCAACTGCCTCCCCGGTCTCGGCCTTTTCCTCGCCCGCCGGTTCCGGTTGGCCCTCGCCTTGCCCGGCCTGATCTACAGAGTGCTCAGGCTCCGCATTTTCCTCAGGCTTCACAGACTTTTCAGCGGCTTCTTCTGGTTCGGTGGTGACATCTTCCTGTGGCGCTTCGGCAGCGAGTTCGGTCTGCTGAGGCACCGGAGCGTCCTGTTCATCGCCAAAAATGCCGGACAGATACAAACCTCCCGCTCCGATCAGAGCTGCAATTCCAGCGATCAATCCCCAGAGGAAGTTTCCAGAGCTTCCGCTTCCCGACTTGGCGTCCATTCTTTTCCTTTCACTCCGCAGCGCAAATGCTTTGACTTTCACACATTCTGCCTGACGGTTGAGGCAACCTATCAATCCCGCTATCAGGGGTCAAAACCTCAGACACAAGCCCGGAGAACCCATCTGATGTCTCAGAAATCAGTCTGTGTGTATTGCGGGTCACGCAATGGCACAAATCCCGCCTATGCCGCAGCCGCCGAAGCGTTCGGCACATTGCTGGCAAATGAAGGCTGGCGTCTGGTTTATGGTGCCGGAGATGTCGGGCTGATGGGCGAGGTCGCGCGCGCGGCGCAGTCCGCCGGAGGGGAAACTTTCGGTGTCATCCCGGTGCATCTGGTCCGGCGCGAAGTCGGCAAGACCGACCTGACCCATTTCGTGATCACCGAGACCATGCACGAGCGCAAGAAGGTCATGATCATGAATGCCGACGCCGTTGTCGTTCTGCCGGGTGGCCCCGGGTCGCTGGACGAGCTGTTCGAAGCCCTGACATGGCGGCAGCTTGGCCTGCACGACAAACCCATCCTGATCCTGAATGTTGATGGATACTGGGACAAGCTGCGCGAACTGGTCGCGCAAGTCATCGATCAGGAATTTGCCGATCCATCGCTAGGCGAGTTTCTGACCTGGGTGGACTCCCCAACAGGGGCCATTGAGGCCCTGCGTTCGCTTCTGACGTAACTCAGGATGTTCGGAACCCCGGGGACCATTTGGCCTCCCGGGGAAAAGTTAGTCAGGCAACCGCAGGCTTTGCCAATCGCTGACGCAAAACCTGTTCGACCTTGTGCAACGGGTGGTTTGTCAGGGTCTTGTCGACCTCGGCGACCACTTTGGCCAGCACCTCGCTGTGAAGCCGCCGGCGCAACAGGCCCAGAACATGAGGGCTGGCGACAAGAACAAGCCGCTTGAACGCACCTTTCAACCCCTTTCGATTCAGCAAATCCGCCACATCCTGAACGAACAAGGATTTGGCGTGGGCTTTCCAGTTCGTCTCTTCCATGGCCGACTTCTGGTTCGGCCCGGAATCGAACCGGCGTCCTGCCCTGTCCTTGGGTTTGTTGTCCGCTGTGTCCTGCTCTTCAACCGAGACGACGACAAGATTGGGATCTTCGGCGTCTGTGATGTTTTCCATCACCAGCGCCTTTTCCCCGTCTGCGATGATAACACATGTTCCCTGTTCAATTGCGACCATAGTGATCTCCTGTATCGGCCGTTGAGGTCGCCCCCCGCCCTTTGGGCACAAGTCTTCTGTAGCGTGCCAACAGTGGATTGGCGCGCTTACTGTCGCTTGTCTATTTGATTTGCAGCTCTCTCCTGCCGCCTACTTTACGTAGGGTCTGCGGGGCGCGATACAATCCCGGCGAAGGCAAAAGTCGACGTATCGGCAGGTTTTCACCAGCGCTAAGAAAAGGATCAGGCCGACATTTCGATCACTGTAATCTCAGGCGTGACCCCCAGCCGCACGGGCAGGATTGAACAGCCAATACCGCCTGAAACCACCAGATCCCGCCCGTTTTCCTGCACGTGCCCATAGGCGTACCGATTGCCATAGCGGGATGGTACCACGGGCGACCAGCCAAACAGGCGCACCTGTCCGCCATGAGTATGCCCGGACAGGGTAAGCGCAACTTCCTTTGGTACTTTTGGAAAAATATCCGGTTCGTGCGCCATCATCACGACCGGCGCATCGTCCGTTACCTGACTCAAGGTGCCCGGCAGATCATCCAGCCCCTGATACCCGCCGCCCTTGCGCCGGATAGCCCACTGATCCTCAAGCCCAGCCAGCCAGAAACCCAACGCCTCAAGCTTGATCGCGGTGTTCGACAGAACCGTGATGCCTTTGCGTCCGAGCGCCTCGGCGTAGATATTCGGCCCACCACCCCTTAACTGAGCCTGCCGGTCATCCCACCAGTCGTGGTTGCCCAACACCGAAAACACCCCGTGAGGCGCATCAAGATCAGAAAGAACGTCGGCCAGATCGTCCGGCCTGACCGGCTGCATGAAGGTTTTCAGGTCTGCCGAGTAATCCCCAAGCAGCAATATGAGATCCGGCGCCAGTGCGTTGGTGCGCCGCACGATCTGGCGAATGCGGTCAAGCCCGATCATCGGCTCTCCGACATGCAGATCAGCCAGAACCGCAATACGAACCGGGGGCGCAGTCCAGTCGGTTCGTTTCAGGCGCCATTTACGTACGCGCAGCCGCAGGGCCGGCTCGATGAAAAAGCCATAAGCCGCAGTAAAAAGGCCTGCCAGCGTAACCGCCAGCAGACCCCGTATGAACCCTCGTCGGGTCAATGATTACATCCGCGATGCAACGTTTTCCCAGTTCACCAGATTGTTGAGGAAGTTCGAAAGGTAAGCCGGACGCTTGTTGCGGAAGTCGATGTAGTAGCTGTGCTCCCACACATCGCAACCCAGCAGTGCGGTTTGGTTAAAGCACAGCGGGTTCACGCCGTTTTCGGTCTTGGTCACGGCCAGCGATCCGTCCGCGTTCTTGACCAGCCACGCCCAGCCCGAGCCGAACTGACCGGCACCAGCAGCGCTGAACTGCGACTTGAATTCGTCAACCGAGCCGAAGCTTTCGGTCAGCGCCTTCTCCAGTTCGCCGGGCATGGCGTTGCCACCGGGGCCCATCATTTCCCAGAACTGGTTGTGGTTCCACAGCTGGCTGATGTTGTTGAAGATGCCATTCTGGGCGACAGCGTTTGCGTCATAGGTGCCAACGATGATCTCTTCCAGCGACTTTCCGTCCCACTCTGTCCCGGCGATCAGCTTGTTGCCGTTGTCGACATAGGCCTTGTGGTGCAGGTCGTGGTGATATTCCAGTGTTTCCGCGGACATACCCTTGGCTGCCAGCGCGTCATGTGCATAAGGAAGATCAGGAAGTTCAAAAGCCATATCGGCCCCCTGTTTAAAATGTAAGTTGCGGTTCCCAAGGTTAAATGCTTTGGCAGCCGCCGCAGGTCAAGAGCCGAGACAAGAAAACCCGGAGGCAGACGATGCTGACACAGGCGCGCAAGATGTTCTACCGCGCCCGCGGATACTATGCGGGCAACTTGAACGGCGAGCCGTTTCGCCTTGACCCCTATCATTCGAAATTCTGGCGCAAGGCGACTGCGGGTGACTGGGAACCCGAGACCTTCGCCGTCCTTGATGAGTACCTGACGCCGGGCAGCGATTACCTTGACATCGGTGCGTGGATTGGCCCCACCGTCCTTTATGGCGCACGCAAGGCGCGGCATGTCTGGTGTTTCGAGCCGGACCCGACGGCCTACCGACATCTGGCGTGGAATCTGGACCTGAACGACATCCACAACGTGTCGGCCTTTGGTGTGGCGCTGTCAGACCAGTTCGGTGTGGCCCGCATGGCATCCCTGCGCGGAGAGCCCGGCGATTCCACCAGTTCATTGCTTCATGACGGCGCACATGGCAGCGATGCGCTGACCATTGCCTGGGATCAGTTCGAGGCGGTGAATGATCTGTCTGGCGTGTCACTGGTCAAAATGGATATCGAAGGGGCCGAGTTCTTCGTACTGCCAACCCTGTTGTCATGGTTGGAAAAGGTACGGCCTGCACTGTATCTCTCTCTCCACTCCCCCCTGTTGGCCGACGAAGATCGCCTGACCCGCACATCCGAGCTGCTGGAAAGCCTTTCCTTTTACTCCAATGTTTGTGACGAAAGCAGGCAACCGGCAGACGTTCAGACAATGCTCAAACCCGAAGAATTGACACGCTATCGCGCGATTGTTCTGCACGGGTAGAATGCGACAATCCACCTTCTCATTTTACGTGCGGTTCTGCTTGTTTCCCCGAGCTAAACCTGTTTCCTTCCACCAGTAACTCATTGATGAATAAGATAAGAAATGAAACGACTATTTGGAATTATCATTGCGGCATTTGCTGCTCAGACGGCAGCGGCTGAAGATTTGACATATCATTGCAAGGTCAAGGGTCGGGAAGGCTGGATCGCACCGGAATACTACTTTCGCATTGATCCAGAAGCCAACAAAGCGAAGGTCGTCAGTAACTACCACGACTGGATGGACGCAAACCTGAATACCCGCAGAAACGACATTTACCAGATGAGCTGGAAGGTCACATTGCCGAGTTCGGACGGTCAGGCGGTGCGCATGCGGTATCAGGCAAACCTCGATCAAGCCAAAAACAAGATCAAAGTCCACAGTAGCTTTGGCAACGTAAGTGCATCAAACAAACCATGCGGGACGGGAAACTGCGCGTTGGTCAAAAAAAAAGCCCCGGATGACCCGGGGCTTCTATTTCAACTGCACTTAGGCAGAGGTCAGTAAACCCCAACTTCACTGCCCGGCTGCGCCGCGACTTTCAGCAGTTTGAACACATAATCTGCGGCGGACCGGAAACAAACCACCCGGAAGGTTTCGGTGTCATCCATCCAGAACGCACCTGCCACCTGTGCCAGACGCGAGCGCCGGATCTGGCCGGGCTGGAATGCCTCTTCCGAGAACTCGACCGGAGCCAGCTTGCCCAGTACCTCGCGTGCGCTGCCGCCCGATATGCGGAACACTGCGCGGGCATCCGAGACGTTGACGGCCAGGGCGTGTGTGCTGCTCAGGGCATTGGTCATCGTGGCCAACTTGGCTTCGACCTCGGCGTAGGGCACCAGCACCAGCAACTCGTCGGTCGACATCCAGCAAACGCCGGTATCGCCGTTCACCAAAGCCTCGCGCTGGCCGGGAACCTTTTGGCCCGTGGCGTCTTTGACCGCCTTGGCAAACACCTTGTCGGACAGATCGCCGCGCAGAGTGATCATACCCTGCAGCCCGCATTCCTCGACCTTGGCAATGCCGTCGAAGCTTGCGTGATTCAGTGCGCTGATGGGTTCAGACATTCTGCTTCTCCCCGTCCTTGTCGTAGAAGATCGGATCCACGATCTTGGCTTTGTAGACTTTGTCATCCGTTCCCGGGAACTCGACAATCTCACCCATCCGGTCAGGCCCGTGTTTGATCAGACCCATGGCGATGCCCTTGTCCAGGTTGGCCGAGTAATAGGTCGAGGTCACGCGTCCTATCATATTGCGCTGACCGTTGGCGTTGACGCCCTCGCCCACTGCGTAGGCACCATCCGGCAGAACCGATCCATCCACAGTCTCAAGCCCGACCAGTTTCCAACGTTCAGGATCGGCCATGTGGCTGCGCGAATGGGCGCGTTTGCCCAGATAGTCCTCTTTCTTTTTCGACAGCGCCCAGTGCAGCCCCAGATCCTGCGGGATCACGGTGCCGTCGGTCTCGTCGCCGATCATGATAAAGCCTTTCTCGGCCCGCAGGATGTGCAAACATTCGGTGCCATAAGGCATAACGCCGAACTCTTTGCCCGCTTCCATCAGAGCGTCCCAGAAAGCCTGCCCCTGAGAGGCCCGTACCGCGATTTCATAGGACAGCTCACCCGAGAACGAAATGCGGTAGGCGCGGCAGTTGAAGTCACCGATCTTGCCATCACGCCATTCCATGAACGGCAGCGCTTCTTTGCTGACGTCCATGCCGCCCAGCTTCTCAAGCACCTTGCGGGCGTTGGGGCCGACCACGGCGACCTGCGCGTATTGCTCGGTCACGTTGGCCACGTAGACTTTCCAGTCCCACCATTCGGTCTGCAGCCACTCTTCCATGTGCCCATGGATACGCTCGGCCCCGCCGGTGGTGGTGTGGCACAGCCATGTGTCCTCGTCGATGCGGGCAACAACGCCGTCGTCGATCAGGAAACCGTTTTCCGAGCACATCAGGCCATAGCGGCATTTGCCGACCTTCAGCGTGGACATCATGTTGGTGTACATCATGTCGAGGAACTTGCCGGCATCCGGGCCTTTGACAATCAGTTTGCCCAGCGTCGATGCATCAAGCAGGCCAAGGTTTTCGCGGGTGTTCTTGACCTCGCGATTGACCGCGTCATGCACGGACTCTCCGGGACGCACGTAGGCGTAGGTCCGGCGCCAGTGGCCGACCGGCTCCCAGTCGGCGCCGTTCTTGTCATGCCAGTTGTGCATCGGTGTTTGGCGGATCGGCTGGAACACTTCGCCACGCGCTTCGCCGCCGATCGCGCCCATCGAAATGGGGGTATAGGGCGGGCGGAAGGTTGTGGTGCCGACCTTCGGAATTTCGGATTCCAGCGCATCAGCCAGGATTGCCAAACCGTTGATATTGCTCATTTTTCCTTGATCGGTCGCCATGCCCAGCGTGGTGTAACGCTTGGTGTGTTCAACGCTTTCGTACCCTTCACGCGCAGCCAGCTGGACGTCGGAAACTTTGACGTCGTTCTGGAAGTCGAGCCAGGATTTCATACGCAGCTGAATTTCGGCATTGGCAGGCATCAGCCAGACAGCTTCCATCGCCGCTTCGCCGGTAGCTTCCCCAGCAGGGGCCTTGGTGTTCTTCGGTTTGAACCCGGCCGCCTTGGCCGCCGCTTTGCCAGCGGCATGGGCATCGGACAGCACCTCGCCCAGCGCCAGAGGACCGTTCGAGGAACCCGCGGCAAGAACGAAACCTTCACCGTTTGCACCCAGAGGCGGGCGCGCCGGATCGGGACGGAAATGGGCTTGCGCCTCATCCCAGATCAGCTTGCCCCCACAATGCGACCACATGTGAACCACCGGAGACCAGCCCCCCGACATGGCAACCGCATCGCACTCAACTTCTTCGCGAGCGCCGCCGATGCCTTCCTGATTGCAGATCGCAACTTTCTTGACACGTTTGCCGCCTTTGACTTTGGCGATGGCCTTGCCCGGATCGACACGGATGCCAAGCTGACGCGCCTCTTCGGCCAACGGCCCGGCAGATGTACGTGCATCGACAACGCGCAGGACGTCGACACCCGCCTGTTTCATCAGGATCGCCGTGCGATAAGCATCGTCATTGTTGGTGGCGACGATGACACGCTCGCCGGGGGTCACACCCCAATTGATCACATAGTCGCGCATGGCCGAAGCCAACATCACACCCGGCACGTCATTACCGGCAAAGGACAGCGGACGCTCGATCGCGCCTGTTGCAGTCACGATCTGTTTGGCCCGGATCCGCCACAAGCGATGGCGCGGGCCTTGCGTGCCCGGTTTGTGATCGTTCAGACGCTCGTAACCCAATGCGTAACCATGGTCATAAACCCCTGCGCCCATGCAACGGGACCGCATGGTAACGTTGCTCATTGTTTCGAGTTCGGAAACCAATTGTTCCACGAACTTATCCACAGGCTCACCATTGACGGTTCCGCCGTCAACCGGAGCGCGACCGCCCCAATGTGCAGTCTGCTCGATCAGCAGAACCTTGGCACCGGATTGCGCCGCTGCTTTGGCCGCCTGAAGACCGGCCACGCCGCCGCCGATCACCAGAACATCGTTGAAGGCGTAGAAGTGTTCATAGGTGTCCGCGTCCTTGGTTTCCTTGTCCGGCGCTTTGCCCAGACCGGCGGACTGGCGGATGAACGGTTCGTAGACATGCTTCCAGAACGGCTTGGGATGGATGAACATCTTGTAGTAGAAGCCGGCCGGCAGGAACCGCGACAGGTGAGTGTTGACGGCACCGATGTCGAATTCCAGGTTCGGCCAGTGGTTTTGCGAGATCGCGGTCAGGCCGTTGAACAGCTCGGTCGTGGTGGCACGCTGGTTCGGCTCGAAGCGGCCGCCCTGCCCGAGACCGACCAGAGCGTTCGGTTCCTCGGCCCCGCTGGCGACGACGCCACGCGGACGGTGATATTTGAACGACCGGCCCATCATCATCTGATCATTAGCCAGAAGGGCCGAGGCAAGCGTATCGCCTTCGTAGCCCTGCATCGCGGTGCCGTTGAAAGTAAAGGTGACCTGTTTCGACCGGTTAATCAGTCGGCCTAGTTTTGCGAGACGGGTGCTCATTTTGCGGACCTTTCGCAGGTGGAGGTTTCGGAGCCTCCGGCGGGAGTATTTTTAAAAAGGCGAAGCATCAGGAGAACTCTCTCCACGTCCAGCCGGGCCGTTTTGCGGTGATGGCGTCCTTGATGTCTTGCGGCGGCTCGGAGGTCTGAGCGGTGTAGGTGCCGAACACTTCGAGCGTTTGCGTACAACGCGCGGCGTGGAACCACTTGCCGCAGCCATTGGCGTGCCGCCAGCGTTCGAAATGCACGCCTTTGGGGTTTTCACGCATGAACAGATAGTCGTGGAACTCGTCATCCGACGAGCCGGGGCCAAAGCGCTTCAGATGAGCCTCGCCACCAGCGGCCAGTTCGGTTTCTTCGGCGTCAACGCCGCAATAGGGGCAATTCAGGATCAGCATTTTGTCATCCTTTCAGCAGCAAGCCGTCGTTTGACGTCCGCGCAATTCGTAGTCAGGGGCAGAGACGATTTTTCGGCGAAAAATCTCCATCAATGCGCCACCCCGGCGGCGACGCTTTCGTCGATGAAGCGGCCCTCTTTGAAGCGGTCCAGCGAGAAGGCTTCGGTCAGCGGCGAATGACCGGTGGCCATCAGCTGTGCCATGCCCCAGCCCGAACCCGGGATCGCCTTGAAGCCGCCCGTGCCCCAGCCGCCGTTGATAAAGCAGCCCTGCAGCGGTGTTTTCGACAGAATGGGCGAGCGGTCGCCGGTCATATCCACGATCCCGCCCCATTGGCGCAGCATCTTGAGACGCGAGATCATCGGGAAGGTCTCGACCAGCGCGCGCACCGTTTCCTCGATATGGTGGAACGATCCACGCTGGGTGAAGTTGTTGAACCCGTCGGTTCCGCCGCCGATCACCATCTCGCCCTTGTCGGACTGAGACATGTAGCCGTGCACGGTGTTGGCCATTACGACAACGTCCATGCAGGGTTTGATCGGCTCTGACACCAGCGCCTGCAGCGCGATGGCCTCAAGCGGCAGGCGGAAGCCTGCCATCTCGGCCAGTTGCCCCGAATGCCCGGCAACAACGATGCCCAGCTTGTCACAGTCAATGGCGCCCTTGGTGGTATCGACACCAACCACGCGGCCATTGTCCGAACGGACGCCGGTGACTTCGCACTGCTGAATGATGTCCATGCCCATCGCGGAACAGGCGCGGGCATAGCCCCACGCCACCGCGTCATGGCGTGCGGTACCGCCGCGTTCCTGCCAAAGCGCGCCCAGAACCGGATAGCGCGGGCCGTCCAGATTGATGATCGGCACCAATTCCTTGACACGTTCAGGCGTAATCCACTCGGTCTTGACGCCCTGCAAGGCGTTGGCGTGTGCTGTGCGCTGATAGCCGCGGATCTCGTGCTGTGTCTGCGCCAGCATCATCACGCCGCGCGGGCTGAACATGATGTTATAGTTAAGGTCCTGGCTCAAATCCTCATAGAGGCTGCGCGCCTTTTCGTAGATCGCCGCCGACGGGTCCTGCAGATAGTTCGAGCGGATGATCGTCGTGTTCCGGCCGGTGTTACCACCGCCCAGCCAGCCTTTTTCAATCACGGCCACGTTCTGGATGCCGTAATTCTTACCCAGGTAGTATGCAGTGGCCAGGCCATGTCCCCCCGCACCAACGATGATTACGTCGTAGCGTTTCTTGGGTTCGGGCGACCGCCAGGCGCGTTCCCATCCCGTGTGGTAACGAAGCGCTTCGCGCGCAACGGCAAAGGCTGAATAGTGTTTCATAAGCGAATCCATCCGGTTCGGTGATTGGGCGCAGATATGACCTGTGGCGACAGTTTACCCCTGCCGCACAACGCCGCAATATCGCACTATTGCGACATGTACGCCATTCGCGGCCATTTGTCCCTTTTGTCGGGCGGCCAGCGGGTCTAAGTCAGGGCAAGCGTTTCGGAGATACTATGACGTTCTGGGTCCTGATCTTACTGACTGCACTGCTGATTGCCGTGTTTTTGGGATATTCCATGCTGCGCAACAGGAAAAACCGCGAACCTGCCGCGGCCTATGACCTGCGCGTCTACCGTGAACAGTTGGCGGGCGTGGACCGGGACCTGGCCCGAGGCGTAATCCCAGCAGCGGATGCCGACAGGGTACGCACCGAGATCTCTCGTCGCATTCTCGCTGCGGATGCGCAGATGCAGCAGTCTGCAGCGGGCAACGGCCCGTCGCGTGCCGTTACGGTCGGATCACTTGTTGTCGTGGCGCTTGTGCTGGTGGGTGGTGCAATGGGGCTTTATCGTCAACTCGGTGCCAACGGGTTGCCGGATCAACCACTGGAAATGCGACTGGAAATGGCCAAGAGCCTGCGCGCCGATCGTCCGGCTCAGGCCGAATTTGAAGCGTCGACACCGCACGCGCCGACGCCTCAGCTGGAAGAAAGCTATGTCGAATTGCTGGGCCAGTTGCGCGAAACCGTGGCAAGCAGGCCCGATGACTTGCAGGGTCACATACTGCTGGCCCAACATGAGGCCAACGCAGGCAATTTTCAGGCTGCTTACAAGGCGCAGCAACGCGTGATCGAACTGTCGGGTGATGCAGCGCCAGCGGATGCTTATTCCCACCTGGCCGAGATGATGATTCTGGCGGCAGGCGGTTATGTTTCGCCCGAGGCTGAGGACGCGCTGAAACAGGCGCTGGATCGCGACCCGCATCATGGACCTGCGCGGTACTACTGGGGGCAGATGCTTGTGCAGACCGGACGACCCGACCTGGCCTACCGGCTCTGGGCTGATGCGCTGGCCCAGGCGCCCGCCAGCGCACCCTGGGCTGATGCGATCCGCGCCCAAATTGACGAACTGGCCTTCAGGGCGGGCGTTTTCAATGCTCCGGAAATCCCGGCACCTTCCACCGCGCCAGGCCCTGATCAGGCCGCTGTCAACGCAGCAGCGGAACTGACGCCGGAAGAACGTCAGGACATGATCCGCGGAATGGTCAACCAGTTGTCGGACCGGCTGGCAACCGAAGGCGGATCGCCCGAAGAATGGGCCCGCCTGATTGCAGCACTGGGCGTTCTTGGCGAAGCGGAACGGGCAAGCGGAATATACGACGAAGCGCAATCTGTTTTCGCCGGCAATGCCGATGCGCTGGACATGCTGGCTGCGGCCGCCCGAAGGGCAGGTCTGGAACCATGATCCACGATCAGTTCGAAGATTTCGCCGCCGCGCTGGCCCCGATGACGGCGCTCATGGGGTTGGACCTTGGCGAGAAGACGATCGGCGTGGCAGTTTCGGACCGGATGCGCGGCGTGGCCAGCCCGCTCGAGACGGTCCGGCGCAAGAAATTCACGCTCGATTCCGCGCGGCTTCTGGAAATTGTTGCTGACCGCGAAATCGGAGGGATACTTCTGGGCCTGCCCAAAAACATGGACGGAACTGAAGGCCCCCGATGCCAGTCAACCCGCGCTTTTGCCCGGAATCTGTCGCGCCTGACGGACCTTCCCATCGGTTTTTGGGACGAGAGATTAAGCACAGTTGCGGCAGAAAAGGCACTGCTTGAGGCGGATACGACACGAAAACGTCGCGGACAGGTTATTGATCACGTCGCTGCTGGTTATATTTTGCAAGGAGCGCTCGACAGGTTGCGCTTTCTTTAAAAAGGCGGGTTGGCGCGATGACAAACATGGTTTGGAAAAGGAATGAGGTGGAAAGCCCCTGCGTCCAGATCTGTGTTGTGCACCCGACGGAACGTATCTGCACAGGATGCTACCGCACCCTTGACGAGATTTCGCGCTGGTCCAAGATGGAAAGCAGCGAGCGGGCGGAAATCATGACAGACCTGCCGGCTCGTAAACCGCGTCTCGCGAAACGGCGTGGTGGCCGCGCTGCCCGTCTGAACAAAGGCTGACGCTTCAATTCCAGAATAGACCGATCTAAAACTGCGCCGCTTCGGGCCAAGTGAACTCCGAGGGGGTTGAGTTCGCGGATCGTGAGTGAGTGGCCAGCACAGCGGCGCGATCAGTTCAGCCGCCTCTCCGCGATGGGATCAGCCCGCCGTAAGCCAGGATTTTGCGTTTTCGATTTCTTCTGACGGGAAATACTGCGTTCGCGCTCCCAACACGTGGCTTGCCACTTTTTGCGCAATCCTCTGCCAGCCCTTGTCGCCAACAATTGCTGCGCGATCAAGCATCCCGATATGCCCCTGTGCCAGACGGAAATGAGCAGCCAGTGCCGTCAGCCCCTGCCAGCCATCAAATTCCCGCAGATCAATCAGTAACCTGAACCCGTCACGCTCGCGAAGCAGGCTGTCCAGATCGGTCTCGGCCTGCTTGTATTCATCGGGGTCCAACTTGCCCATCAAGGAAATCTGAATACACGGGCCGCCCAGATCTGTGACATGAATGGCCCCGAGGGACTCGCGCATCCAGCGCCGGGCGGCTTCCAACTCGGTCATCTCGAACACCTGCACCGGGCACGGCAGGATCGGAGCTGCCAGCCGGATGCTTGTCTGAACCCAGCCCTGATCGGCCACCACTGCGATCCGGTCGAAGCCGCGCCAATGGCTCAGACCAAGTTTGGTGTCAGACCACGCGGCTCCAAGGTCGCAACCTTTGAACTCCGGATGCACGATCGCCAGAAGGCGAACCGCGTCATGCTCGGTCAAAGCAGCTTCGATGGCCGGAACAAGGGTCGACGCATAGTCGTCGGCAGTGATCTGGCCAGACAATTCAACTTCAATCTGTGCGCCATCAGAATTCGTGTGGACGGTCATCATACCGAAAATCCTCCAAAGCTAAACAATGGCAGGACGTTACGGAGTTTCGAGCCACTCGGCTACACCCCCGGCACATTCTGGGCGGAAATAGGCGATCATCCGTCCGTCGGGCCCACAACTTGCGGTTTCAGCCCACGGGGCGACCCCATGCAGACAGTGTCGATGCAAAAGATAAGCCTCGCCCGGCGCGGCCGGCAGTTCGATTCGCGGGCATGTGTCGAAGACCTCTCGTCGTGCCGTCTGGTAGATTTCGGTTACGTCGATCTGATGCAATGTCTCATCCGGGTGTCCGGCCATGGCGTTCCGAAAGGCAGCCCCCATGATCTTGTGGCTCCCCTCCCACAGAACCATCGGCGAAGCATCGGCGCCGGCTTTGTTCAGCGGTATTCCCAAAATCCATGCGTGCGGCTCATCCACATGTCGGCGGCGGTCAGTGCCAGAGGGGCGCAGTCCGTCCACATGGGCGGCATCCCTGTTTTGCCTGTACCGTGCGGCCGCCTCGCTTTCGCCACGTCGGGGGCGCGGGTAGCCGGGGTAGATGACCGAGACCTGCCCTTTGTGCAGCGGCAGAACACCGTACTGCCCAGTGATGAAGTCCATCGCATGCCCGGCCAGCGGCAGCGAACGCCCCACCCGGCCCTGGCGATCATTGGTCAGAGCATCGACACCGATGAACCACGTCCCCTCGCAATCGAGCCACTGAGCGTGCGCCGGGTCCGAGACCGAGCTTCGGGCGGCAGGCAAAGCCTCTTCAACCCATTCAGCCAGAACCGGATCATAAGGAAACGAGATCCAGCCCTTATCTTGAAAATGGTCTACCATCCCACCGCCTTGCGAAGCATATTGAGGGCGACCAGTGTCAGAAACACGGCAAAAACCCGTTTTAGGGGTTTGGGATCCATCGCGTGGGCCAGTTTCACCCCCCAGGGCGCCGTTATCATCGTCATTGCGACCACCACGCCAAATGCAACTAGGTTAACCGCCCCGATTGTCAGAGGCGGACGATGCTCGACCGGGATTTCCACAAACAGAAAGCCCAGGACCGATGGCACTGCGATAATCACGCCGAACCCGGCGGCAGTGGCCACGGCGCGGTGAATGGGAGTGTTGAAAAGGCTCATCAAAGGCACACCGAAACTGCCACCGCCAATCCCCATCAGCACGGACAAAAAGCCGACCGATGGCGAAAGAACCGCACGGCGCATCCCTATCGGCATGGCGTCACCCAGCCGCCATTCTGACCGGCCCAACCCCAGATAGGCCCCGATGACCATGCCGAGTATCCCAAACAGGGCCTGCAGCGCCTCTGTTCGCAAGGCCGAAGCCACCAGAACACCCAGAACGGCACCTATGGCAATACCAACGCCCCATCCGCGCAGGATATTCCAGTCCACCGCGCCTTTTTTGTTGTGCGCAAGCACGGACCGGACGGACGTGACGATGATCGTGGCCAGAGATGTCGCCAGACACAGCTGCATCAGTTGCGGCCCGCCATATCCAAGAGTCTGAAACGCATAGAAAAACGCAGGTACCAGAACAATTCCGCCCCCGACGCCCAGCAACCCGGCCAGCACTCCGGCCAGGGCCCCGATCGCAAGCAAAAGGCCCAGCATTTGGGCCAGCAACATCGTCTCGGGCATTGTCCCCCCAAACCGGTGTCAAACCGGATATTGTCTAAACCTCAGCCAGTGGCGCAACCTGTTCCAGCGCCTGCAGCATCACCTCGGGCCCGGCCCCGGAATGTACTGCCCCCTCGGACAGTGCGCGTCGCCATGCCCGCGCACCGGGTCGTCCGGCGAACAGGCCCAGCATGTGACGCGTGATCTGGTGCAGTCGCCCACCGTCGGCAAGGTGTATTTCGACATAAGGCACCATTTCATGGACAACTTCAAACGGGTCAGTGGCAAGTCCTGTTTGAAAGATCAGCGGGTCAGCATCGCAAAGAATGTCGGCGGGCTGATGATAGGCCGAACGTCCGATCATCACACCATCCAGCCCGGCGTCCAGATGCTCCCTCGCTTGTTTCAGCGAGGTGATACCGCCGTTGATCGAGACATGCAGATCAGGAAAAGCCGCTTTCATCCGATGCACCAGACCGTAGTCCAGCGGCGGAATATCGCGGTTTTCCTTTGGGCTGAGCCCTTGAAGCCAGGCCTTGCGCGCGTGGATCGTAACGCGACCGCAGCCTGCCGCGCGGATTGCCTCCAGAAATGCAGGCAGCACTTCTTCGGCTTCCTGATCATCGACGCCAAGGCGGCATTTGACGGTAACTTCGATATCGACAGCATCAATCATCGCCGCCACGCATTCGGCGACGCGAGAGGGGTCCTTCATCAACACCGCCCCAAACGTGCCCGACTGAACCCGATCGGAAGGGCAGCCGCAATTCAGGTTAACCTCATCATACCCGGCTTCTGCGCCCAAGCGCACTGCTTGTGCCAATTCTTCAGGATCCGACCCGCCCAGTTGCAGGGCAACTGGGTGCTCCTGCGGGCTGTAGTCCAGCAAATGAAGTGCCCCACCCCGGACCAATGCCGGGGCGGTCACCATTTCCGTATAAAGCAGGGTTTGACGACTGAGCAACCGATGAAAAAACCGACAATGCCGGTCTGTCCAGTCCATCATGGGGGCCACGCTCAGACGCGCTGCTTTCTGTGCGTTTTTCGTCAAAGCGCTGGCTCCGTGTTCCTGCAAGTGAAAGCGCCACGAGGTTTGGCCGGGCTGTATTGCCGGTTTTGGGGCACTGGGGTTTCTGATTCGAGCGTGCCACGGTGTAGCATATTCGGCGAGAGCGAACAGCGACTTGAACGCGATGTGATCCGGCACCCATCACGCTCAAGATTTTTACCCAAACTTTGCCCGAAAGCCGGCGATCAAACCACGGAAGGAAGATGCCCAGTTAGCGTACTGGGCTTTTTGTTGAGAGGGCTCGAAGTTGTCCGGCCCTCGACCCTCAGTCGCTTTTTGCCGTGAATACGACGTTCCGGTCAGCACCCGTAGAGCTTGAATTGCAATCCGGTACCTGGCGGTCACATTTTGCCAAGCGACGTGCCCGAAAGCTCAGTAAATGTAGCGGATCTGATCGGTCCAGTATCGCTCGACCCGGCGCAAAGACGTGGTGATATGTTCGATCCCGTCAAATTCCAGAACACCACGGCTCTGCAAGCCTTCGGCATGGCGCGAGAACAGCTCGGCCACGATGTCGCGAATCTCTCGGCCGCGTGGGGTCAGGCGCACCCGGACGGACCGCCGGTCAATCTCGCATCTCTGGTGATGCATGTAACCCATTTCGACCAGTTTCTTCAGGTTGTAGCTGACATTGCTGCCCTGATAGTAACCCCGGCTTTTCAATTCGCCCGCCGTCACCTCGTGATCGCCGATATTGAACAGAAGAAGCGCCTGCACCGCATTGATTTCCAGCACACCGACACGTTCGAATTCATCCTTGATGACATCCAGCAGCAACCGATGCAGCCGTTCGACAAGGGCCAGCGCCTCAAGATAGCTGGTCATGAACCCTTTGGTTCCCGGCGCGGAAACCTGCAATTCCATACTCATCCGACCCTCCGATTCAGTCGCGCAGTTTCTGACACGATGAACCGAATTTCCGAAAAATCGGTTAAGTGGGATTTTCCGTTACTTTTGAAAGGTCTGCGCGATATCCGCGATCAGGTCCGCAAAGTTTTCAGGAGGCCTGGCCTGCCCAGTCACCCATTGATAAAGGTCCTGATCGTTTTCGTGCAGCAGCGCATCGTAGGCATCCAGACCGACCGTATCCATGCCCGCAAGGTTGCGGTCGGCATAGGCCGAAAGGATCAAATCCATCTCTTTGATCCCGCGCCGCATCGAGCGCATTTTCATACGCTTGATCCGAACATCGCGTGTTTCCGTCACTGTTGAGGCTCCAACATCAGGCGGATCTTTTTCTCAAGACGCGCCGCGCGTTCGGCGCTGGCGCGCATTTCGCCACGAATTGCGCGCAACTCGGCGGCGACGCCTGCCAACTCCAGACTTTCGGCATCCTCCTCCAAGGGGGCGCCCATCCCCTCACCTTCTCCGGTCAGCAACCACATGATCGAGACATTCACCATGCCCGCCATAATCGACAGACGGTTCGCGCGCGGCTCGGACAGATCGTTCTCCCACGCGACAATGGTCGCCTTTTTTACACCCAGCCTGCGGGCCATCTCAGACTGTGACATCCCGGCCGCTTCTCGCGCGCCAGCCAGACGATCCCCAAATGTTGCTGCATCCGGTCCGAACCAGTCGTATTCATCAGTCATCTGGGGCTCCAAATCTATTTTTCATAGCGCTTGATCGTCATTCGGGCGCACCCTATGACAGACAGACAAAACATACAAACCGAGGCCACTCATGAGTTTCCTGTCTGCGACACTGTCACGCGTAAAACCTTCGCCCACAATCGCGATGACGGCAAAGGCGGCTGAAATGAAGGCCGCCGGACGCGACGTCATTGGCCTCAGCGCGGGCGAACCGGATTTCGACACCCCGCAGAACATCAAGGACGCGGCGGTCGCTGCCATTGCCGCCGGCAAGACCAAGTATACCGCCCCCGACGGTATCCCCGAACTCAAGCAGGCGGCCTGCGCCAAGATGAAGCGCGATCACGGGCTGGATTACACGCCGGCCCAGATTTCGGTCGGAACGGGCGGAAAGCAGACGCTGTACAACGCGCTGATGGCGACGATGAATCCGGGCGACGAAGTTGTCATCCCCGCGCCATACTGGGTCAGCTACCCGGACATGGTGCTTTTGGCCGGGGGCACGCCGGTTGTGGTCGAAGCCAAACTCGAAAACAATTTCAAGCTGACCGCCGAACAGCTTGAGGCCGCGATCACGCCGAAGACAAAGTGGTTCATCTTCAACTCTCCATCGAACCCAACCGGGGCCGGATATAGCCGGGAAGAACTGAAGGCGTTGACCGATGTGCTGATGCGCCACCCGCATGTCTGGATCATGTCCGACGATATGTATGAGCACCTGGCTTATGACGGGTTCGAGTTCTGCACCCCTGCTGAGGTTGAGCCGGGACTGTATGACCGTACGCTCACCTGCAACGGCGTATCCAAAGCCTATGCCATGACCGGCTGGCGGATCGGTTACGCCGCGGGCCCGGTCGAGATCATTGCGGCCATGCGTAAAATCCAGTCGCAATCCACCTCTAACCCGTGTTCAGTCAGCCAATGGGCCGCGGTTGAGGCACTGAACGGCACCCAGGCGTTTCTGGCCCCCAACAACGAGACCTTCAAACGGCGCCGCGATCTGGTTGTCGAGATGCTGAATGAAATCGACGGCATTTCCTGCCCCACGCCCGAAGGCGCGTTCTATGTGTACCCGTCCATCGCAGGTCTGATCGGAAAGACCAGCCCTGCAGGCACCCTTATTGACAGTGACGAAGCCTTTGCCACCGCATTGCTGGAGGAAGCGGACGTTGCCGTTGTCTTTGGTGCGGCCTTTGGGCTGTCGCCGAATTTCCGGATCAGCTACGCGACTTCGGACGCGGCCCTGAAAGAGGCGTGTACCCGCATTCAACGGTTTTGCGCCGCACTGATCTGATCGGAGAAAAATCTTGTCGACAGACCTGCCGGAATACTATTTCCGTGTCCGCGAAAACGGAGCGGTCGTGTTCAAAATCGATACGGCAAATCGACATCGCCGGATCGAAATGGATCAGATCGCCGTTATCAACATTCGAAATGACGACGTCAAAGCTCATGGGCAGCACACGCTTTCCGATGCTGACAAGGCCGAGATCCAACGCTGGATGACAGAACGTAAAGCCCTGTTGGCGAAACGTGACATTGACGACATTCACCGCGCGGTCGACTACCTGAACCTGACGACACAGTGGGCCCAGTCCAAGGCCACGGAAGAACAGCTTGAAGATGTCAGCGACCGGTTGCTGATGGCGATGCACGACCTCCGGACTGTGCTTGTACGCAAGAAGGCCGATCGCCTGAACAAAAACTGATCAGGCCGCCGGTCTTTCGACAGGCAACCCGACCTCTCGCACGGACCTGTACCAGAAACGGGCCATCAGCATCACCGCAGCGCAGGCCAGCCCAATGACAAGGCCAAGCCAAACTCCGATACCCTCCATACCCCGCATGAAGCCAAAGTAGTAAGACGCCGGAATACCGATCACCCAATAGCTGAGCGCGGCCATCACCATTGGGATCTTGGCGTCCTGCACACCGCGCAACAAGCCCAGCGCGATGACCTGAGCGCCATCAACCAGTTGGAACAGGGCTGCCATGGCCAGAAGCCCGGTGCCGATCGCCAGAATCTCCGGACGCTCGGGGTTGTCCGCTTCCATAAACAGGGAAATCAACGGTTCGGCGCAAGTCAGAAACAGGATGATCGTCAGCACTGACACAACCAGCGACATCCCGGTTACGGCAATCGCGCCTTTTTCCAGGTGCGCTCGATCCTTCCGGCCCAGCGCGTTGCCTGCCCTTATGGTGGCGGCGTTTGAAAGGCCCAGGTGAACCATGAACGTTGCCGAGGCGAGGTTCAGCGCAATACCGTGCGCGGCCAACGGTACCTGCCCGATCCATCCCATCATCAGGGCCGAAGTGGCAAACAGGGAAACCTCGGCCAGCATGGTCAGGCCGATAGGAACGCCCAACCGCAGAACACTGCCGAACATTTCCCAATCCGGCCGCCAGAAACGCTGAAACAGGCTGTGTTCAGGCAAAACGCGCACGGCATAGTAGATGACGCAAATCAACGAAACGATCTGCGTCACAACCGATGCGATGGCGGCCCCCATGACACCAAGTTCCGGAGCCCCCCAATTGCCAAAGATCAGCGCGTAGTTCGTCACCGCGTTCACCAGGGCAGCGGCAACGGTAATCCACAAGACGATCTGTGTACGCTCCAACGCAGCCAGATAAGACTTCAGCACCATGACCAATAGCGCCGGGATGATCCCCCACCCTGCGACACGCAAGTACTCCGACGCTGTTTGAGCAACCTCCGGCTCCTGCTTCAGGGCGATCAGTATGGGATAGGAGCACCAAAGCAGCGGCATGATCAGGGCCGAGTAAATCAGCGACAGCCACAACCCCATGCGGGTTGATCTTCGGATGCTGGTTTCGTTCTCCTCCGCCGCGGCCGTTGCGACCATGGGCATGACCGCCAAGCCGAATCCTGCGCCGAAAAGGAACAGAACAAAGTAGTAACTGCTGGCCAGCGTCACCGCAGCCAGCGCTTCGACCCCGTACCATCCCAACATGATGGTATCGGTCAGGCCAATCGCATACTGCGCAAGATGCCCGCCAATCAGGGGCAGACCGAGAACGGCAATCGCGCGAAAATGGCCGGGATATGACATGACTTTGCTCATCGCAACAGCCATAGGCCCGGCCATCGTCAGGGACAAGAGCCGATCAGCGAATTTTCAAACTGAGACTCCGAATTCCCCAAAGGCCAGATTGTTCATAAACGCGCTTCGGGATGCAGCGACGTACCCAGCACGTGATCCGAACGATGTATGACGTGATGCGCCTGCCCGACGATCAGCGGATCGGGCTCGTCAACCAATTCGTGATCCTTGTCCGGGTAATCCAGCGTCGACAAGAAATGCCGCATACAGTTCAGCCGTGCGCGTTTCTTGTCATTCGATTTGACAATGGTCCAGGGCGCATCGGCGGTGTCGGTGTAAAAGAACATCGCCTCCTTCGCCTCGGTATAATCATCCCATTTGTCCAGACTGGCCTTGTCGATTGGCGACAGCTTCCACTGCTTCAGCGGATCGGTTTCGCGGCTCTTGAACCTGCGTTGCTGTTCGGGCTGCGTGACCGAGAACCAGTACTTGTATAACTGGATACCCGATCGCACCAGCATCCGTTCCAGTTCGGGCGTCTGCCGCATGAACTCAAGGTATTCGTTTGGCGAACAGAACCCCATCACGCGCTCGACACCTGCCCGGTTGTACCAGGACCGGTCGTAGAACACCATTTCACCCACCGTCGGCAGTTCCTGCACATACCGCTGATAGTACCACTGCCCCTTCTCTTCCCACGTCGGCTTGTTCAGGGCCACCACGCGGGCCTGACGGGGGTTCAGGTGCTCCATGAACCGCTTGATCGTGCCGCCTTTGCCCGCCGCGTCGCGCCCTTCAAACAGCAGAACAAACCGCTGGCCCGTCTCCTGCGCCCAAAGCTGCACCTTGAGCAATTCAGCCTGAAGCTTCGCCTTTTCCGCCTCGTAGGTTTTGCGCGCCATCTTGTGGCCGTAAGGGTACTTGCCGCTCTCGAAAGCGTGCCGGATTTTCTCGGCGCATGGCTGCGCGGCATCCTGAACTTCAGCCTGTACAGTATTGATCTCAGTGGGTTTCAAGTCGGTCTGGACGATTGCCGCCATGCATATGCTCCTGGGTTTCAATGTTTCCCGGAACGCCTAGCAGAAACTCATAAAATTCGCCTTGATCGGCATCAAACTCCGACAGCCGCAACAGCCTGCCCACGCCCGCTTGCGCCCTTACCGATGGCCCCAATCGTCGGGGTTGTCGGAGTTGTTTGGCGACAGTCCCAAAACATCCCCCTTGGTCGAACACCCCAATCCCAAAACTGTCCGGTTGGCATAGGAAAAATAGGAACAGACCTGATTGATCTCGAGGATCTCTCCGTCGTCCCACCCCGCACCTCGCAAAGCGATCACATCGGCCTCGGTCAGTTCGGCCGGCGCTTCGGTCAGCTTGCGGGCATATCCCATCGCTGCCACCTGTGCTGCATCCAGCGGCGCCGTTTCCGGCTGTCGCGCCTCAATCGCTGCGCGTATGGCATCACCTCGCAAAGTATCACCCAGCAACCGCTGCAACCCGTTGAAGTGATGTTCCACACAATAGCCGCACCGATTCAGCGAGCTGACCCAGACACCCAGGACTTCGAGAAACCATTTGGGAATCTGGTTGCCTGAATGGTGCAGCACGTTCTTGTAGATCGCCATGTGGCCTTCCATCGAATGCGGGCGCAGGCTGTGCGCCATCATGATGTTGTCCACGTTGTTGTCCGGGCCGGTCACTCGCTCATACAGCTTTCGCAACTTACCTTTCGCCTCGTCAAACGGAATGGTTTTGATCCAGCTCATTCGCAATCCTCTCTATGGGCCAAACGCCCTTGGCCGTGAACCCTCAGCGCTCTGTCGGGATATTGATGCCAAAGGAATAGGCGGAACAAAAGTCCTGAAAACAGCAGACTAAGAAAAGCCCGGATCTGTCACGCTTGGGTCTTGCGGCAAACAAATGTCGTAGCCGACAACGGCATCGTCATTTCGCTTGGGCCAAAAGTGCGGTGCAGAGCAGACGCCATTTCCCTGGCAACGTCATCCGAAGAAACTCCGCCTCGGGATCTGATTTCATCAATCAATGGATTCCCGAAAACCAAAGCTTTCGCAAATGTCTCGGGCGCCTCAATGCGTTTGCTCAGTCGAATGGTCTCGTACCTGATGTCACCCCATCCTGCCTCGGCAAGGTCCGCCTTGACCAACTGTGGATCACCGTAGTGAAAGGGAACCTTATAAAACCCGGGCGGATCATCCGGAAAAAACTGTCGGGCCACTTCGTGAGCCATCTGCGAAAACGGGTTCTCGGACATTGCGCTCCACACGTTGAAAACGTAACGGCCGCCGGGCTTGATAACTCGGGCTGCCTCGCGGAATGAGGCAACTTTGTCGGGAAAGAACATCACTCCAAACTGGCAAACCATAAGATCGAAACGGGCTTCCTCAAATGGTAGATCCATTGCATCCGCGACTGAGAACCGGAGATTATCGCCCTCTTCGAGTTTCTTTTTTGCCACCTCCAGCATCGGCCCGTTCAGATCCGTCACCAGCAAACTGGCGTCCTTCGGTAATCTGTCGCGCAGCTTGCCACTGACAATTCCGGTGCCAGCCGCCAGTTCGATTACATTTGCCACGGGCTCTGCACAGCATTCGTCGACAAGCCGGTCTGCATAGTCGACAAAAATATTGGGCCCTAGCCCCTTGTCGTAATGCTCAGGAATCTCTCCAACAAAACCGGACGCGCTCGTGTTCATCAACCCACTCCTTTGCAATAAGGCCGTTGCTCGAACCCAGACTAGCAAATTACCGTCGATCAGGCGAAAACTCAGCCGCCAGCACATCTATCCACAACACCTCGCGCCCCTCTTCCCCCCGCACACATCACCTGCCATAATGGAGTAAACCCAAAAACAAGAGCAGCACCCATGCCCGACGATCTGTTGACGCCCAGCGCCACCGCCGCCTATGACGCCTCCTCGATTGAGGTGCTTGAAGGGCTGGAACCGGTCCGCAAACGCCCCGGCATGTATATCGGCGGCACGGACGAACGCGCTTTGCACCACATGGTTGCCGAAATCCTCGACAACTCGATGGACGAGGCCGTGGCCGGACATGCGAACCGGATCGAGGTCGAACTGCACTCGGATTACGCTTTGACGGTGCGCGACAATGGGCGCGGTATACCGATCGATCCGCACCCAAAGTTCCCGGACAAATCGGCGCTGGAGGTCATTCTTTGCACCCTGCACGCGGGCGGTAAATTCTCGGGCAAGGCCTACCAGACCTCGGGCGGTTTGCACGGCGTGGGTGCGTCCGTTGTCAACGCTTTGTCGGATTCGATGGTCGTGCAGGTGGCGCGCGACAAACAACTGTTCGAACAGCGGTTCTCGCGCGGTATCCCGCTGGGCCCAGTCGAGAAAATCGGTGCGGCCCCCAACCGGCGCGGCACCACCGTCACCTTCCACGCGGATGAGGAAATATTCGGCCATCACCGGTTCAAGCCCGCCCGCCTGTTCAAGTCGATCCGATCCAAAGCCTACCTTTTCTCGGGCGTCGAAATCCGCTGGAAATCCGCCATCGATGATGGTGAAACCCCGACCGAGGCGAGTTTTCACTTTCCCGGCGGTCTGTCGGACTATCTGAAAGAGACCATGAACGGCTCGTCCACCTATGCCGAGCAGCCCTTTGCCGGCACCGTTGACTTTAACGAGAAATTCGGCGCCCCCGGCAAGGTCGAATGGGCGATCAACTGGACGCCCTCACGCGACGGTTTCATCCAATCCTACTGTAACACCGTTCCCACGCCCGAAGGCGGCACTCATGTGGCCGGGTTCTGGGCCGCAGTTCTCAAAGGGATCAAGGCCTACGGGGAACTGATCAACAACAAAAAGGCCGGTCAGATCACCCGCGACGACCTGATCACAGGCGGCTGCGCCCTGGTGTCGTGTTTCATCAGTGAGCCGGAATTCGTCGGCCAGACCAAGGACCGTCTGGCCACGGTCGAGGCACAACGGCTGGTCGAAAACTCGGTCCGCGACCATTTCGATAACTGGCTGGCCGCAGACACGAAATCCGCCGGGGCGATCCTCGACTTCCTCATCCTGAGGGCCGAAGAACGCCTGCGCCGACGGGCCGAGAAGGAAACACAACGCAAGTCCGCCACTAAGAAACTTCGTCTTCCCGGCAAGTTGGTGGACTGTTCCAGTTCAACACGCGACGGTACGGAATTATTCATCGTCGAGGGCGACTCGGCGGGCGGGTCCGCCAAAATGGGCCGCGACCGCAAAACACAGGCCCTGCTGCCCCTGCGCGGCAAGATCCTGAACGTGCTGGGCGCCGCCAGTTCGAAACTGGGTACCAATGCCGAAATCAACGACCTGACGCAGGCGCTGGGTGTCGGCCTTGGCACCAGGTTCAACGTCGACGACCTGCGCTATGACAAGGTCATCATCATGACCGACGCGGATGTGGACGGGGCGCATATCGCATCGCTGCTGATGACGTTCTTCTTCACCCAGATGCGCCCGATGATCGACGCGGGCCACCTGTATCTGGCCTGCCCGCCCCTTTATCGCCTGACCCAGGGCGCCAAGCGCGTCTATTGCCTGGACGAGGCTGAGCGCGACGAGTGGCTTGAGAAAGGTCTGGGCGGCAAAGGCAAGATCGACGTGTCCCGCTTCAAGGGTCTGGGTGAGATGGACGCCAAGGATCTGAAAGAGACCACGATGGACCCGGCATCCCGCAAACTGATCCGCGTCACGATTGATGAGGACGAACCCGGCGAGACCGGCGACCTGGTCGAGCGCCTGATGGGCAAAAAACCCGAACTGCGGTTCCAATACATTCAAGAGAACGCACGGTTTGTGGAGGAGTTGGATGTTTGAAGTCAAATAATAGAAACGACCTCGAAGTCGCCTATGAGCGTGTCATAGATCGTTATCATCGCCTTAACGACATTGTCGAAGACCTAATACTCCACAAGTTAGACGAGAATAAACTGAAGTACTCAGGAGTTAAAAGCCGCGTAAAATGCATTGATAGCTTTCTCGAAAAATGCCAGAAAAAGGAATATGAACAACCCCTAGATGAATGCGCAGACATCCTTGGAATTCGAGTTATTTCCTATCTTGAAAGCGATATCGAAAAGATAGAGTCTATAGTTCGCGGTCTCTTTAGCGTTAACGAAAAAGATTCGATAGACAAGAGAAGACCAGAAAGCACTCGCGAATTTGGCTACAGATCCTTACACCTAATTTGTAAGCTTGGGGATGCGAGAAGTAGTTTACCTGAGTACTCCGACTTGCACGCATTAGAGTTTGAAGTTCAAATTCGTACAGCCCTACAAGACACCTGGGCTGAGATTGAGCACGCTTTCAATTACAAATCCAAAGCCGCTCTTCCTGCTGCTTTAGAGCGTAAGTTGTTTGGCGCTTCTGCCGTATTAGAAACCGTAGACGCGACCCTCGCAACTGTAACGAAAGAAGCAAACGAATATTTTGAGCTAGTAGCCAGCGGCGCTACTGGCCACGGTTCAGACCCTTTAACAAGCGTTGGAATTGAAGCGTTTGTTAAGAGCTACGTGGAAAAAAACAGTATTCCAAACATTGATGATAACCCCAAATATAAGAAATGGAGTGAAACCGCCATTGTTGAGTTAGAGAAATTTGGAATCGAAACTCTCGCTGACCTCGATAAGCTCATGAATTCCATTCCACAAAGAAACTATCTTAGCTTTATTAATAGCAATAACAAATTCAATCCGATTCAGATTGTTCGAATTCCAATGATTTTTTCAGACCCGAGGAAATTTTTCGAAAAAATCGATACTTCAACTCTTCCAAATGTTGGTTCAAGAGTTGCTGGTCTGGTACAGGAAGAGCATCCTGACCTAGACATACGCGACTTGCTTGAGAAGAATGGGTTTCCAGCGATCGGAGATGATTAGCAAGCGTAGGATGGGTTTCTAACCCATCAATTTTTCCACATCTAGATGGATGAAACACCCATCCTAATTCACCACAGTTCTCGTGCAAGACGCGAGCGTGAATGTGCAACACCTCAACGCGCCGGTAGGCCGGACTTCAGCCCGGCACACCGCAACCCCCTTGCCTAACCCGTTGACCCCGTTCACACTTGCGCACAATCCGTCATAGAAGAACGACATTTGAGGTTCCGAGCGTCCAAGACCCAATTTCAACGAACACGAGATTTCGAACGGGAGGACGACATGAAATCATTAACCCTCGGGCTGGCCTTTGCCGTGCTGGCCAGCCAGGCAAACGCGCAGCAGGCTCTGCTCACCGCGTCACCAATTCCGGTCGGGGCAGAGTTACGGTTCTGCTACTATCAGGGCATGGCCTATTCACTGGATTCCTTCGTGGTGATCTCGGGCGACAACACCGTCACCACTACCTCAACATCGCGAGAGGAACATCTGCTCCGCTGTGTCAAACGGGATGATGGCACGATGAGCTGGCGGCCACAAAGCAGCTTTCAGACCAGCCGGTGATGCAATGGCGGGCCTGCTAGCCCACCTTTCCATCCAACCAATCGGCAATCTGCCCGGCGGGTTTTTCCCAGCCGGGTTCCATGAACAGAAAATGCGCGTGATCCTTTACGGGCATAAAGGTCGCGCGGTCTCCGTACAATTCCGCCAAAGCGCGGCAGGTGTCAGGGTTCACCGCCCGATCCTCGGTGCCTGAAACGATCAGCACGGGGCAGTCGACCTTGTCGATGTCGACCTTCATTGCGTGGTGGTCGTCGAACATCCAGAAGAACATCTCGAACATCACCCGGCCGCTTTCGGCGCCCAACTGGTCAAACACCGCGTGTTGTTGCGCCTCGGGCATCTTGTTCAGCGCAAAGGGCGCCATCAGGTCGAACTCGACCCGCATGGGTTGCTTCCAGAACGCCCCGCCCTCCATCAGCGCGCGGGGGATGGCCCGTTCGTCGTCGGTTTCGGGCAAGGTGCCCCACGCTGCGTTCGGGTTGATAAGGACGACGGCGCTGGTCAACCCGCGCGAGGCCACCTGCTGGGCCACCACGCCCGCAATCGCATGGCCAAGGAGAACCGGCTTGCTGTCCAGTCCTTTCACAAATTCCGCAATGTCGTCCGCATAATCCGTCACGCTGGTATCGGTCAGCCCCTGATCAGGCTCAGCCTTCGGATCTCCACCATGATACCGCAATGCGGGTGTGTGGACGGTCCAGCCCCTGTCGCGGAAAAAGCCCGCGTAATCCTGCATGCACCACGGCCCGGCAAAGGCCCCGTGGATCAGAACAATCTCTTTGGTCATGAAAACGCTCCCTCATCACTCCGACTCAATATGAGAGATCGGGGGCGCACTCAGCAAGATGGTCTTGGGGGGATTAAACGGCCAGCCCGATCAGCGCCACGCCAACGGCCATCAGAACCGCGGCCCCCAGCCGCCGCATCCAGTTGCCTTCTTTCAGGAAAATGAACCCGATCAGCGCCGCGAAGATGACCGAGGTTTCGCGCAGCGCCGAAACCGCGCCCAGTGGGGCAAAGTTCTTGGCGTAAAGCACCAACCCATAGGCCGCCATCGACACCAGGCCGCCCAACAGGCCAACAACCCACACGTCCAAGGGATAATCCGCCAGTTTCTTTCGCCTGCGGATGCCGACAAATCCGGCAATAAACAGGTGCAGAAAAGCCCCCCAGGCCCAGTAGCTGAGCGTGTTTCCCGACAAGCGCACCCCGATCCCGTCGAACACCGAATAGATCGAGATACACACCCCTGTCCCTATCGCGAACAACAGGGTCGAGCGCCCGAGCCCTGAACGCAATGCCCTCCAGTTGCTGAGCTGGATACCAACCGCGATCAGAGCAATCCCGGCCCAAGCCTGCAGGGGCAGCATTTCGCCCACCAACAGCATCGCCCAGAGGGACACCAGCGCCGGTACGATCCCGCGGGCGATGGGATAGACGACGCTCAGGTCACCATGCTGATACGCCTTGCCCAGCATGAAATAGTACCCGAAATGCACAAAGGTCGAGATCAGGATGTAGGGGAAGCTCTCGGCGCTGGGCATGGGCAGTGCAGCAACCATGATCGCCCCGGGAATAGCCTGTCCAAGAGCCACCAAGCCCATCGTCGTGGTTCGGTCGGCCGCAGATTTGACTATTGCGTTCCAAACTGCATGCAGCATTGCAGCCGCCAAAGTGATGGCGATGACAAACGGGGTCACGTCCGAACCTTTCGTGAAACAAAACCGGCCCGCAAAACGGGCCGGTGTCCTATTGTCACAAAGAGAGGTGGATCACAACGCGGTGTTAAAGAGGTTTGTAAGGTTCTCTTTTGTGAGTTCGACCGGGTTTCCGCCGCAGGAGGGGTCGATGAGGGCGCCCTGGACGAGGTCCGGGATAGTGGCTTCGGAGACGCCAAGTTCGGAGAGCTTGCGCGGGATGCCGAGGCTGTCGTTGAAGTCCTGAACAAAGGCGCGGAAGCCGTCAAAGCCGCCATCGATGCCCAGATAGGCTGCGGCCTGCGCGAACCGGTCGGCGATGGCGGGGGCGTTGAAGTCCAGCACGGCGGGCATGCAGACCGCGTTGGTGGTGCCGTGATGGGTGTTGAAGTGCGCGCCGACGGGGTGGCTCATGGCGTGGATCGCGCCCAGGCCCTTCTGGAAGGCGGTGGCGCCCATGGCGGCGGCGCTCATCATCTGGGCGCGGGCTTCGATGTCGGTGCCGTCGGCATAGGCGCGCGGCAGGTAATCCTTGACCAGGCGCATCCCTTCCAAAGCGATGCCCTGGCTCATCGGATGGTAGTGCGGGCTGGAATAGGCCTCGACACAATGGGCAAAGGCATCCAGCCCGGTACCTGCGGTGATGAACCTGGGCATGCCCACGGTCAGTTCCGGATCGCAGATCACCACCGTGGGCAGCACTTTCGGGTGGAAGATGATCTTCTTGGCGTGGGTCTCGGAATTGGTGATGACGCTGGCGCGACCTACCTCCGACCCGGTGCCTGCCGTTGTTGGCACCGCGATGATCGGGGCGATGGCATCGGCATCGGCGCGGGTCCACCAGTCGCCAATGTCTTCAAAATCCCAGACTGGCCGCGTCTGACCTGCCATGAAGGCCACCATCTTGCCCAGATCCAGACCCGAGCCGCCGCCAAAGGCGATCACCCCGTCATGGCCACCCGCGTTGTAAGCCGCGACACCGGCCTCAAGGTTCTTCTCATTCGGGTTCGGGTCCACGTCGCTGAACAGGCCGCGCCCCAGACCGGCGGCCTCCATGATATCCAGCGTTGCCTTGGTGATCGGCAGATCGGCCAACCCCTTGTCGGTGACCAGCAGCGGGCGTTTCATCCCGGCGGCCGCGCAGGCCTCGGGCAGTTCCCGGATTCGGCCTGCGCCGAATTTGATCGCGGTCGGATAAGACCAGTTTCCTTGAAGGCTCATGTCCTGTTTTCTCTCAATGTTCGGGCCCGTCCCGCAGAGGGGGAGAACGGGACGGGCGGGTATCCTCAGCCAGTCATCTTTTTCAGGTGATACGACTTTGGACGGGTCAGGTTGTGATAGCCGATCACGGACAGTCCGCCGCCACGACCGGTATTCTTGCAGCCGGTCCAGCACAGGCCCGGGTCCAGATAGTCGGCCCGGTTCATGAACACGGTGCCGGTCTCGATCCGGTTCCCGACCCGCGCGGCGCGGTCCACATCGCGGGTCCAGAGCGACGCGGTCAGGCCAAATTCGCTGTCATTCATCAGCGCGATGGCTTCTTCGTCCGAGGACACTTTCATTATGCCAACGACGGGGCCAAAGCTTTCGTCCCGCATCACCCGCATGTCATGGGTGACGCCTGTAAGAATCTGGGGTGTCAGATAGGCGCCGCCATCATCCTCGGGGAAAGTGTCGATATGCGCCACCGCGCCAGCCGCAACCGCCTCGGCAATCTGCGCCCGCACCTCGTCGGCAAAGCGCACATTCGCCATCGGACCAATTGTCGTCCCGGTATCCAGCGGGTTGCCCAGCTTATAACCTTTCACAACCTCAACCGCCTTGGCAACGAAGTCATCATACAGGCTATCATGGACGTAAATCCGCTCAATCCCGCAGCAGCACTGGCCCGAATTGAACATCGCCCCGTCGATCAGCGTATCAACTGCCGCGTCCAGATCGGCATCCTCCATGACATAGCCCGGATCCTTGCCGCCCAGTTCCGTGCCGACACCGGTGAATGTCCCTGCCGCCGCGCGTTCCATCGCCCGACCGCCCCCGACCGAGCCGGTGAAGTTCACGAAGTCGAACGCATTGCCAGCGATCAGATCATTGGTCACGTCATGGCTCAGAAAAACATTCTGGAACACATCCTCGGGCACACCTGCCGAATGGAAGGCCTGCGCCATACGCTCCCCCACCAGCAGGGTCTGCGTGGCATGTTTCAGGATCACAGTGTTGCCCGCGATCAGCGCCGGTGCCACCGTGTTGATTGCGGTCATGTAGGGGTAGTTCCACGGCGCCACCACAAACACGACCCCGTGCGGGATGCGCTTGATATAGCGCCTGAACGTCTCATCCTCGCCCACCGCGATATCGGCCAGAGAGGTTGCGGCAATCTCGGCCATGTAACTGGCGCGCTCATTGAAGCCGCCGAACTCACCGCCATAGCGCACCGGGCGACCCATCATATGGGCCAATTCCGGCACGATCTCGTCATTCATCGCGCCAACGGCGGCTACGCCCGCCATTACAAGATCAATCCGCTCCTGCAACGGCCGCGCCGCCCAGCCCGCCTGCGCCGCGCGGGCCTTTGCGGCCAGCTCAAACGCAGCTTCGCGCGACAGCACTTCCCGCTCGGCAAAAACCGATCCATCGACCGGAGAGATACACTTCAGTGTCTGGGCCATCCCAACCTCTTGACTGTTCGCAGGGCGCGCCCTGCTTCATCTTTTTCCAAATACTCTCGCCGAAGGCACCCGGGCGCGCAGCGCCCGCTCTCCCCTAGCCTACGCCCGCTCGAAGCCCCGGGCCACTTCCCAATCCGTCACCACGCGCTCGAATTCCTCAATCTCGACCTCGGCCGCGCGGGTATAGTGATCCACCACATCATCCCCCATAGCCCCGCGCAACATCGCCGAGCCATGCAGCGCGTTGCGCGCATCCTTCAAAGTGCCGGGGATCATGCCCGTGTCGCCCTGATAGACATCGCCCCTTGCAGGCGGTTGTAGCTCCAGCCCCTCTTCGATACCCGCAATCCCGGCCGCCAACATTCCGGCCATCGCCAGATAGGGGTTCATGTCCGACCCAGGGATCCGGCACTCCACCCGAACTGCCCTAGTGCCATCCCCGCACAGGCGGAACCCGGCGGTGCGATTGTCAACCGACCAGATGATCCGCGTCGGCGCAAAGGTGCCCTTCATGAACCGCTTGTAGCTGTTGATGTAAGGCGCCATGAAGTATGTGTAATCGGCAGCGTATTTCAGCAGACCGGCCATGTAGCTTTTCATCAGCGCCGACATGCCCAGCTCATCTTCCGCGTCATAGAAGGCAGGCTTGCCATCGGCCCAAAGCGACTGGTGCACGTGGGACGAACTGCCCACCTTGTCGTGATGCCATTTCGGCAGAAACGTCGCCGCATGGCCATGCTGCCAGGCGATCTCTTTCACCGCGTTCTTGGCAATCGAGTGATATTCAGCCGTATCCATCGCCGGCGCGTATTTGATGTTCAGCTCTTCTTGCCCGGTCTCGGCCTCACCCTTCGAGTTTTCGACCGGAATGCCGGCATTCCAAAGATGGTTGCGGATCGGCCGCATCACATGCTCTTCCTTGGTGGTCTGCAGGATGTGATAATCCTCGTTATAGCCCGAGATCGGTTGCAGATCGCGGAACCCCTCCTTGCGGATCGCATCAAAGCTCTTTTCGAACAGGAAAAACTCCAGCTCGGTGGCGCACATCGCCTCATAGCCCATCGCCTTCAGGCGGTTCACCTGCTTCTTCAGGATCGAACGCGGCGCATGCGGCACCTCTTCATGCGTGTGATGATCCAGCACATCACACATCACCATCACCGTCCCCTCAAGCCACGGCACCGGCCGCAGCGTGTCCAGATCCGGCTTCATGACGTAGTCGCCGTATCCCCGCTCCCAGCTGGTCGAGGCATACCCGTCCGGCGTCCCCATCTCGAGGTCCGTTGCCAGCAGATAGTTGCAGCAATGCGTCTCTTCCCACGCACCCGCAACAAAATGACCCCCATGAAACCGCTTCCCCATCAAACGGCCCTGCATGTCAACAAAACAAACCAAGACTGTATCAATGTCACCGGATGCGACCTGGGATTTCAGGGTTTCGAATGTCAAAGTTGCGGTCATGAAACAAACCTCTAGCTGCTGACGGGGGCACCAAACGCGGTGCCCCCGAGTTTGGTATCAATCGAAGGTATAGGGAGCACCGGCCTGGTTGATGACCGAGTTGTACTCGCGGAAGATGCCAACAATCTTCTGGTGAATCTCGCCTTCCTGCGCGACCTCATCCCAGAATTCGATAGCTGCGTTTTCAACCTCTTTCCATTCCGAGGCCGGAACTTGCCGCAGTTCCAGCTTGTCGCCGTTGGCACGCAACGCCGCTTCGCCACCCCAGTACCACTGGTTGCGATAGGTGTGGCCCGCCTCGATCCCGGCCATGACAACCGATTTCAGGTGATCGGGCAGTTCGGCCCAGCGTTCCTGATTTGCGAACCACGAACCGATCCAGGCACCCGAGATGTTGTTGGTCAGGAAGTAGTCGGTCACATCGGCCCAGCCCACGGTGTAATCTTCGGTGATGCCCGACCATGCCATACCGTCCAGCTCTCCGGTCTGAACCGCCACTTCGGCATCCTCGTAAGGAATGTTCACCGGCACGACGCCAAACTTGGCCAGGAAGCGACCCGCCGTCGGGAAGGTGTACAGCTTCAGCCCGTCCAGATCGCCGAGCGTCTTGATTTCCTTCTTGGTGTTGAAGTTGCACGGGTCCTGACCCGCAGCAGACAACCACGCCACACCGACCTTTTCGTATTCCGACCGCCAGATATCGGCCAGACCGTACTGATTGAACAGCACTGGCACATCAAGGATATGTTTGGTCGCAAAGGGGAAGTAGCCGCCGAACTGGCGCAGCGGCGTCGGCGACGCCATCGAGTCGTCGTCTGAATGCACCCCGTCGATGGTACCGCGCTGCAGCGCCTGGAACAGTTCGCCGGTGGGAACGATCTGATCGGCAAAATACAGCTCGATCTCAAGTTCGCCGTTTGCGTTGGCGTTGATGTAGTCGATGGCAGGCTTGGTCACGTGCTCGCCCAATGCGCTGCCGGCGTAGGTCTGGAACCGCCACTTGATGGCCGACTGTGCTTTGACGATTGCAGGGCTTGCCAGAGTGGCCGCCCCGGCCAGCCCCGCCGACCTTAGAAATCTGCGTCTTGTTGTCATTATCCTTCTCCTCTGTTTAGTCGAACTGAGTTTCGCCCCTTTGCGGGGTCTTCTGACTTATTTTCCATAGACATAATTCGGCAGCCAAAGCGCGATTTCGGGGAAGATGATGATCGTGGCCAAAGCGCAGGCCATCACCAGAACAAAAGGAATGATCGAGCCATAGATGTCGCGCAGCGTAATTTCCGGCGGGGCCATCGCCCGCATCAGGAATAGGTTATAGCCAAACGGCGGCGTCATATAGGCGATCTGCGTGGTGATGGTGTAGAGAACGCCGTACCAGATCAGATCAAAGCCCAGTTCTCCGACCAGCGGCACATATAGCGGGGCCACAATCACCAGCATCGCGGTGTCGTCCAGGAACGTGCCCATCAGGATAAAGCTGAGCTGCATCAGGACAAGGATCATCCAAGGGGAAAGCCCCAGCTTTTCAGTGAACAGGCTTTCGATGGCCTTGACCGCGCCCAGCCCGTCGAACACGGCACCAAATGCCAATGCCGCCAGAATGATCCACATGAACATGCAGGATATTCCCAGCGTATGCCGCATCGAGTTTTCAAACACTTCGCGGGTCAGGCGCCCTTTCAGCGCTGCCGCCAGCAGCGCCGTGATCGCACCAATGGCCGAAGATTCAACCAGCGAAGTCCAGCCGTTCACGAAGGGGACCATCATCACCATGAAAATCCCGACCGGCAGTAATCCGGCCTGCAGAAGGCGCAGCTTCTCTCTCAGCGGAATATCGCGTTCTTCGGCTGGCAGAACCGGGCCCAGCGACGGGGTGATCCGGCACCGGATGATGATATAGATGATGAACATGGCGGCCATCATCAGGCCGGGAAGAACCCCGGCCAGCCAAAGCTGACCAACCGGCTGACGGGCGATCATGGCATAGAGAACCAGAACCACAGATGGCGGCACCAGAATTCCTAATGATGACCCTGCCTGGATCACCCCGGTGACCATGCGTTTGTCGTAGTTCCGCCGCAGCAGTTCCGGCAGAGCAATCGTGGCCCCGATGGCCATGCCCGCTACGGACAGCCCGTTCATCGCCGAAATCAGCACCATCAGCCCGATGGTTCCGACCGCCAGCCCGCCCGACAGTCCGCCCATCCAGACATGGAACATCTTGTACAGATCATCCGCGATCCGGCTTTCGGACAGGATGTATCCCATAAAAATGAACATCGGCAGTGTCAGCAGCGGATACCACTTCATAACCTTGATCGCAGCCGCGAATCCAAGATCATAGCCGCCGCGATCCCCCCACAGGAACAAGGCCGACACCACCGCGACAAAGCCGATCGCACCAAACACCCGCTGACCTGTCAGCAGCATCAACATCATTGATGCGAACATCAGCAAGGCAATCATCTCGTAGGACATCAGATTACCTCTCGGGGGATGTCGTGGCCGCAAAGGCGCAGGATGTCTTTGAAGAACTCGGAAATGGCCTGCAAAAGCATCAGGAAGATGCCGACAACCATGATCAGTTTGACCGGCCACAGATACGGCCGCCAGATGGTTGCGCTGCGCTCTCCTCCGTATTGGAACGAGTACATCAGGCTGTCCCAGCCGCCCCACAACAGGATGATCAGATAGACAATAAGGAACATGACGGTAAATGCGTCAGTCCACGCTTTAAGCCGATGGGACCATTCTCCGTACAGCAGATCCATCCGCACATTCGACCCCATCTGGATCGAGTACGGCCCGCCAAGCATGTAGTAGGCAACCATCGCGAACTGCGCCATTTCCAGGGTCCAGAGCGACGGAACAAAAAAGGTTTTCGAGATTGAAGACCACAGCAGGATCGCCATCATGGCGAACAGCCCCCACATCATCACGCGGCCAACCTTGTGATTGACCGCGTCGATGACCCGCACATATATCTCCATCGCCCGGATCACATTTACGTCCTTTCCCCGAAATCGTTCAACGTACGGCTGATCCATGGCACAAGACACGCCGCCATCGCCTTTTGCTGATCCTCCGTTCGGATCAGATCATTCCGGATCTCGATCATCACATTCAAAAGCCCATTGGGCTTCGCCTGCGCATCCAGCGTATGCGCTACGCCGTCCGCGGCCGAGTAAGGCTCGTTCAGGCGGGTTTCAAACTTCAGATCAACAGGTGCCGACGCCATCATGGCCTGCGCAAACCGATCATCTTCGCCATGCAGCAACCCCAACTCTACCGATCGGGGCTTGCCGTGATAGACCGGCGTGAAACTGTGGACTGTCACCATCAGCCGCAATGTCTTGCGATGCGATTGAATCTGATTGGATAAGCCGGCGCAAAAGGGCCTGTAAACACTGTCTATTCTGTCCTGCCGCTGCTGCGGGGTCAGATCGGCGTTAGCAGGGATTCGGATATCTTCGCTTTTCACCACCATTGCCCCGATCGCTTCGGGTGGGCGGTTGCAATCATAGATAAGCCGAGACACTCCGCCATGAACCAATACCGCAGACATGTCCGCCGCGATCAGCCGGGCTACCGCCAACGCACCAGGATCCCACGCGATGTGGCTTTCCAGCGCCGCAGCGGGCAACCCCAGATCGCCAAGCGCTTCGGGAACACGGTTCGACGCATGCTCGCACACCACAACCACGGCGGGAGCATCGTTTTTCGCTTCGATATGAACGACCGGTCCGTAGTCCAATGTGCAATCCCGTGATTCCAGAAAGCGCCCCAGATTGGGCGTGTGGAAAAAATTCCACATCGGACATTCACCTGTCAATATTTTTCCTGTACAAATTTCCCCAACCTTGATTGCAGTGAAAAAATATTCACATCACAGTCGACGTCATCAAACAGGAGGGTCCAACCGTGCGGGTAACGGACAGGCTGCTGACACACCGGGACAAGCTGACCCCATCTGAAAGGCAACTGGTCAGCGTGTTGCTGGATGACTATCCGATGGCCGGTTTGGGCAGCATAACAGAACTGGCCAGCACAGCGGGGGTTTCCACCACGACAGTCGCGCGCATGTTGCAGAAAACCGGGTTTGACGGTTACCCGCAGTTTCAGGCAGCGCTGCGCCACGAGGTTAAAGAGATGATCTCGGGGCCCGAGGCCAAGCGCGATCTCTGGCAGAACGATCTGCCCGAGGAACACATCCTGAATCGCTACTCCGGGCGAACGCTGGAAAACCAGAAACGCACGATCGATGAAGTGGATCCGGCGGAATTTGACAGTTTCTGCCGGTTGCTGTGCGACCCGGACCGGCGCATTTTCCTAACCGGAGGAAGAATAACCGGCACTCTGGCGCAGTATCTCTACCTGCACCTGCAAATGATCCGGCCGGATGTCAGATTGTTGCCTGTAGCCGCCTCGTGGACACATGACTTGCTGGACGTGCGAAAAGGGGATGTCCTGATCGCGCTGGATGTCCGGCGGTATGAAAACTCGACCTTGCTGATCGGGCAGCTCTGCCATGAGCGTGAGGCGGAAATTGTGCTGTTCACTGACCAATGGCGCTCACCTATTCACAGGCTGGCCAAGCACACGTTCAGCGCACGCATCTCGGTACCGTCAGCGTGGGACTCGATGGCCGCCATTCTGGTTTTGATGGAGTGCGCCATTGCCGAAGTACAGGAACGTCTGTGGGATTCGGTGAAAGCGCGGACCGACGAGCTGGAACAGGCCTTCGACCGCACGAAACTCTTTCGGAAATTCGGGCAGAGTTCAGGGTCTTAACATCTGCCGAATGGCGACCCATCCCAATCGGTACAACTGCCCGTGAACACTGTTGCCAGCCGGACGGCAGTCCGTACACTTTGAACCCATGACGTTCATTACGGAAAACCAGCTGCCACTGCTGATCCTGTTCTTTCTCGTGGGTTCGGTCGGAACGGCATTCTTGTTTCGCAAGCCGGCCGGGCACCGAGCCTGGAAACTTGCCGACTTGGTCTGGGTCGTGCTGGGCGGCATCGGCGCGCTGGTGGCGGTGCTGGCGGGCCTTTATACCTCGGACAGTTCGCGGCTGGACCGGCAGATCGACGTGGCCTATGCAGCAACGCTGGCCTTTGACCGCGACGCCGCGCGGTTCCGGCTGCGGTTCTGCGACCCGGCCTATGACCCGGATACAGCAGTTTTGTGCGACAAGGTCGAGTTCCTGTCGGCCTCAACCGCCAGCAATGCCGATCTACCCCTGTTCATTGCCGTCACGAACGAGGTAGCGCCGCTACAAGGTCTGCATTTTCTGTTCGGAACCGGGGCCAAGGACGACATGGACGAAATGCGCGACATGGCCGCCACGGCCGACGCTTTCAACATCGACCAGTTTCTTGTCTTCACCTCGTTGGATGAAAAAACCCAGACCGCAATCGACAACATGCGTCGCAAAGTGCCTGCAATCGCCGGGGACTATCTAATTCTGGCGCAAAGCTATGATGACCTGATCGAACAGGTCGGCAAGCTGAAGGATGAATGGGAATACCTGCAGGCCAACGCGCATATTCTGGGTCTGCAGATCGTCGCTTTGTGCCTGGTCAGTTTCGCCGCTCCGTTCCGGCTGGGCAAATCGCTGGTCGAACTGCGCACCGCATTCAACGCCGATACTGCTGTGCCAGTTGTTCCGGATCGGCCCCCAGAAAATAGCGAAACACCAGCCACAGGTTCCGCCCTCCCCGACGCAGCCAGCCCAAACGCTCATAGCGCTCCGCGCTCGTAACGGCACGCACGGGCAGGATGCGCACGCGCGGCAGCGCCCGGACCAACGCGACATCCTCCATCAAAGGCTGCTCCTTATAGCCGCCAGCAGCAAGATAGGTTTTGCGCGGCACCAGCAACCCCTGATCGCCATAGGGTAAGCCAAACAGGCGGCTGCGCAGATTGGCCCAGCCGGCGACCCATCGGGGCGCAAATCCCCGGGCCTGAAACTGCAACAGAAACGCAGCCGGTGCACCGGTTTCCAGATGTGAGGCCACCGCGTCGCTCCACCCATTTTGCAGGACCGTATCCGCGTGCAAAATCATCAACCACTCAGCCGAAGCCGTTTGGCATCCGCGCCGCAATTGTCCACCGCGCGAAGGCGCGCCTTCAACGATCCTGGCTCCGGCCTCGTCCGCCATGGCCAACGTCTCATCCGTTGACCCTCCATCGGTAATCACTAACTCGCGGGTAAGACCCGCCTGCACCCCCTCCATCAGCGACTTCAAGGTTCCGGGCAGCGAGCCAGCAGCGTTCAGGGTCGGGATCACGATGCTGATTGGCGCGGGCACGTCTGTTAACCTCTGGTCATGGTCACGGAAACTCCTATATCACGGAGCCCAAGGAAATGACGAGGACCACCCCATGCCCAATCGCCGCATTCTGCGCCTTTCCGGTAAGGACACTGACAGCTTTTTGCAGGGGCTGGTCACGAATGACGTCAACAAGCTGGCCCACGGCCTCGTCTACGCTGCATTGCTGACGCCGCAGGGCAAATACCTGGCCGATTTCTTTCTTAAACGGGACGGGGATGCCATTTTGCTGGACGTTGCCGAAGAATTGGCGGACGGGGTGGCCAAACGGCTGGGCATGTACAAACTGCGCGCCGATGTGACCATCGAAAACAGTGATTTGAACGTACAACGCGGAACCGGGCCTGCACCCGAAGGCGCCCTGCCCGACCCGCGCCATCCCGAACTGGGCTGGCGTGCCTATACATCGGCGGCGGACGGCGATGATGGCACCGACTGGGACGCGATAAGGGTACGGCGCTGCATTCCGGAAACCGGGGTCGAACTGACACCCGACACCTTTATCCTTGAAGCCGGGTTCGAAGCGCTGAACGGCGTGGATTTCAAGAAAGGCTGCTATGTGGGGCAGGAAGTCACGGCCCGCATGAAGCACAAGACCGAACTGCGCAAGGGTCTGCGCGGGGTGAGCGTTGATGGCATTGCGGCGGTCGGAACCCCGATTACCTCGGGCGGAAAACCTGCCGGGACCCTTTTCACCCAGTCCAATGGCCTTGGGATCGCCTACCTGCGTCTGGACCGCGCCGGGGACGACATGACAGCCGATGACGCGAAGGTTACACTGGCGCCTTAACATGTTGCCAAAGCGGCACGACTGCGCCCAGGAACTCTGCCCTGCCCTTTGAACATGGCCACCCGCGCTGTCACACTGGTTTGAATTCAGCAAACCGGATGCTTCAATGTTTCAGCTATACAGAGCGATCTGGCGTGCCAGCGCCGGGCGGCAGATCTTCCTAATCGTTTTGTCCATTGCAATCGCAGGTCTGGCGGCCGTTCCGCTGGAGTTTCAGCGCGATATCATCAACCACCTCACCTCGGACGACGTCACGACGGAAAAACTGATTTATCTGGGCACTGGAATGATGTCCGTCATTCTTCTCAGCCTCGCGCTGAAATGGCTTTTGGGGTTTCGCGCCGGAACACTGGGCGAGGACATGATCCGCATGATCCGCCAGCGATTGCTGGTGCGGGCCTCGGATGTAAAGGCGTCAGGCGAGGCTGTTCGCAAGGGAACCATGACCACCGCCATTTCGGCCGAAGCCGAAGAATTGGGTAAGTTTGCGGGCGGCGCATTTTCAGACCCCGTGGTTCAGATCGGAACCCTGATCAGCGTGATCGGCTATATCTCTTCGACCCAACCGGGTCTGGGCATGATCGCCTTTTCGATGATCGTCCCGCAAATCGTCATCGTGCTGATCTCGCAGCGTAAGGTGAACGTCTTTGTCGCCGAGCGTGTTCATATCCTGCGGGGCGCAACCGACAAGCTGACCATCGAGGAGATCGACGCAGTCTCGAAAGAGGTCGACGCCTTGTTCGATGATATTTATGAGACCCGGCGAAAAATGTTCCTCTGGAAGCTGTCCGCCAAGTTTCTGCTTAGCGTAATCAATGGGGCCGGAACTGTCGGCGTGCTGATGCTGGGCGGCTATCTGGTGCTGAACGGCAAAACGGATGTCGGGACGGTCGTCGCAGCCACGAGCGGGCTTGGCCGAATTCAGGGCCCCACCGCGTTCCTGATCGCGTTCTACCGGCAGGTCAGCGCAAACCGCATCAAATACGAACTCATGCTCGAGCTTTTCGGCCCCCACCCCGAGCGCTATCGGCAGATCGAAAGAAGTAGGTAAGAAAAACCGCGCGGCACGGAACCGCGCGGTTTTTCACTTTTCGAACAAGGGGCGCGTTATGCGCGCTCGGAATATTCCATGGTTTCGGTGTTCACGACGATCATTTCGTCCTGCCCGATGAAGGGCGGCACCATGACCTTGACACCGTTGTCCAGAATGGCCGGCTTGAACGAATTCGCGGCGGTCTGGCCTTTGACGACCGGCTCGGTCTCGACAATTTTGCAGGTCACTTTTTGCGGCAGCGTGGCGTTCAATGCTTCGCTTTCATAAAATTCGACAACAATTGTCATGCCGTCCTGCAGAAACGGGCGGCGCTCGCCCAGCAGATCGGCAGGCAGTTCGATCTGCTCATAGGTTTCGGAATCCATGAACACCAGCATGCCATCGGATTCGTACAGGAACTGCTGATCTTTCTGCTCAAGGCGGACGCGTTCGACCTTGTCCGCCGAGCGGAATCGCTCGTTCAACTTCGAGCCGTTGCGCAGGTTACGAAGTTCGACCTGGGCAAAAGCACCACCTTTACCGGGCTTTACGTGGTCAACTTTGACCGCGGCCCAAAGCCCGTCGTTATGCTCAAGCACATTGCCGGGGCGAATTTCGTTCCCATTTATCTTGGGCATTACATAAATCCTTCACAAACGGTTGATGCGTCAGTTCCCGTCCCTATATCTGGCGTGACCACACCTGACAAGACAACGACACCTAGTGCTGCACTTGCAGCAAGCCATGCACATGACGCAACGCAACTATGCATTTTAAGTGTATCCGAATCGCACCTAATAGGTCATAAGAGCCGCCACGCCGAAAATGCAAGAGCAAGAACAACAAGGATTGACGAGATGAGAGATTTCGTTGACGGCACTGCCTTTAACAACGAGCAAGGCAATCGTGCTCGCAAACTTTTTGCAGCCGTTGTTTTGGCTGCTTTGGACGATGCCATTGCCGATGACAAGAAATACGGCAACGGCCCGGAACAAATCGCCCGCTGGGCCCGTTCGCGCGATGGTCGCGAGGTGCTGTCCTGCGCGGGTATCGACCCCAACGAGCGGGTCGTCAGCGGACTGATGGAGTTCGTTGGCCGTGGCGTGCGCACTTCGGTCGCGCTGTCGCGTGAAGAAAGCGAGCGTCGCAACGCCGCACAGCAAGCTGAAGCCGCCTGATCAACGGCGTCTTCCGGTGAAAAAACGCGCCCCCAACTACGGGCGCGTTTTTCTTTTGAACGCTTCAGAAGAACAAAAGCCACTGGCGCGCGACCCAGATCTCGGCTGCCAGCATTGCCGCAAAGAACAGCTTGGCTGAAACCGACAACCCTCTTTGCCACAACAGCAGGTATGAACCTGCACAGACCTCGACGGACACAGGCGCGACCCATAGGGCGTGATGTGTGCTGTCCCAATAGCTGACCGGGCTATCAAACACCCAGTCCGTCAGGGGCCAGAGGTGCGGGCGACCATCCCCTGCGTGCAGCAGGAAATCCATTGTCACATGCAATAGCGCGGCCAGGGTGGCGACGATCAGTAAGGGCCAGCCGCGCCAGATACCGATCAGCAACATCGCCCCCCACAGAAAGAAGGAATTGTCGATGGCAAAGACCGTTTGCCATGATTTCGAATAGTAGAGCTGGCCGAAAACCACCTATTCAGGAATGCCCAGAACTAACAGCGACACGCCAGCCATAAGATAGAGCGACAAATCCGGCAGCAGAGACCCCAGCAACGCCGCCGACTAGGTTCGGCCCCGGGCTGGTCGCGCAAATGCGGCCGCACCGATCAAAAGATGCGCGGGCGTGTTCATCCGGGCTTTCCCTTTGGCCTCAAATCAGGTCATCTGCGCCTCAACGTATAGGAGACGCCCATGGTTCGCGCCATCATGATTCAGGGAACCGGCAGCAATGTTGGCAAGTCGGTTCTGGTCGCCGGTCTGGCGCGGGCCTTCACAAAGCGCGGGCTGAAGGTTGCTCCATTCAAGCCGCAGAACATGTCAAACAATGCGGCCGTGACCGAGAACGGCGGCGAGATCGGGCGCGCTCAGGCGTTGCAGGCCATGGCTGCGAGGCGACCGACGCATACGGATATGAACCCGATCCTGCTGAAGCCGGAAACGGATACCGGGGCGCAAATTATCGTGCAGGGCAAACGCGCGGGAACGATGAAGGCTGGCGACTATCGCAAGGATAAATCCAAACTACTGGGCGCCGCGCTGCAAAGCTTTGACCGGTTATGCAGCGACGCCGATCTGGTGCTTATCGAAGGTGCGGGCAGCCCGGCCGAAACCAATCTGAGAAAGGGCGACATTGCCAACATGGGGTTTGCCTGCGCAACAGGGGTGCCGGTGGTGCTGGTCGGCGACATCCATCGCGGTGGCGTGATCGCCCAGATCGTCGGAACGCAGGCCGTTCTGGAAGATCGCGATCTTGCAATGATCAAAGGGTTCGCCGTCAACCGGTTCAAGGGCGATGTTTCACTGTTCGATGAAGGGCGCGATGACATTGCCGCCCGGACCGGCTGGCCTTGTCTCGGCGTGGTTCCGTGGTTTCACGATGCCTGGAAACTTCCCGCCGAAGACATGATGGACATCCGCTCTCATGGTGGCGGGGCGTGCAAGGTAGTTGTCCCGCAACTGGAGCGCATGGCGAATTTTGACGATCTCGATCCATTGTCGGCCGAACCCGGCGTGACGGTCGAGATCGTCCCCGCCGGGCGGGCCCTGCCCGGTGATGCCGATCTTGTGTTGCTGCCCGGCAGCAAGTCCACTATCGGCGACCTGGCCTTTTTCCGGGCACAGGGTTGGGATGTGGACCTTATGGCGCATGTCCGTCGCGGCGGCCATGTTCTGGGCCTGTGCGGCGGCTATCAGATGCTGGGCAAAACCATTTCTGACCCGGAGGGCGTCGATGGTCATCCGGGCAAAGTCGACGGGTTGGGCCTGTTGGACGTCGAAACTGTCATGGCCGGGGACAAGCACGTCAGACTGCGCACTGCAAAGGCACTGACGGGCGGAGAGACCGTCACCGGCTACGAGATACATATGGGACGCACCGACGGGGCCGATTGCGACCATGCCTGGCTGGAGATTGACGGCCGCCCGGAAGGCGCTGCCAGTCGAAATGGCCGTATCCGTGGCAGCTATCTGCACGGGATCTTTTCGTCAGACACGTTCCGCGCCAGCTATCTGGCGCAGTTCGGTGTGAATTCAGACCTCAGCTACGATGACGGTGTGGAACAGACGCTGGATGATCTGGCGGATCATCTGGAACAGCACATGGACTTGGACCTGTTGCTGTCACTGGCCGCACCGCCGACCCGCCAGTAACAGTTTATTCGAGGTTCTGAGCAGACAATGCGCGGTGGATCTCCCGCCGCACCAGTTTGCGCAGATTTCGCGTGATACGTTCCCCAAGAACACCCTGCAATTCCTGCCGGACCACATCGGCCACCAGTTCCCGCAATGCATCCTCGTCCAATGTGGGAACATTCAAATCGTCTGGATCATCCGCTTCAGGCTCTGCCCGTTCAGAATGTGACGCCTGCGAAGATCGTACAAATGTCGCCGAGAAGCTTTCGTCTTCAGTTTCGTCAATCTGGTCGTCAAGTTGCTCGGATCCAGCCCCGAATCCGCCTGCCCCATCCCAGCTCAGTGGGTTGACCTGCGTCCCCGAATAAGCGTCATCGCTGTTACCGTCAGGCTCCCACTGGTCCTCGGTCCGGGCTATGGCGGCCTCAAGCGCCTCGATCTTTGCGCTCAGACTGCCCGCGAGATCGTCCGCAGCCCCTGCTTTGGGTCCGTTTTCCAACACTGATGTATTGGCAGGCTCACGCTCACCGTTTTTGATGATGTCGCTGGCGCTCAGCACCAGAGGTTTTGCGGTGCGTTCTGCTTCGCACCCGGGAACACCTTCCGGCGCTTCCTGCTTTCTTTCAACCCTGACGGGATCATCGACCCGTAGGGAATCGGTCAGAACCAGCCGGCTTGGCTTGCGTTTGGACGCCAAATCGGGAACCTTGCGGCTTTCTTCGCTGACCAGACGTTTGACCGAGGACAGGACGTCCTCGATCCCTGCTTTTACGACATTATCCGTCATTGTTCTCTACCGCTCTATCCTTACGGATAAGTGTAGCCAAACAATTCGAACCTCACAACCGATAGTATTGCCCGTCAGTCACGACGCAACGCTTTGAGGACGCGATCCAAGTCACGGCTTTGCTTGCTGACCTGTGCCGGAGCCTTTTTGACGAGGTTATAGTACAGCGTCGGATCATAAATCTGCACGGCCAGACCAAGGCGTTCTGCGGTCAGAAGGCCCTGGGCCTGCAACAAATCATAGGCTGCGCGGGTTCGCTCTGTGCGCGATCTGACTTCGGCGAGTTGCGCATCCAGTAGATCCTGCTGAGCGTTCAGAACATCCAACGTTGTCCGGGCCCCCAAGGTCGCTTCCTCACGGATACCATCGAAAGCAACCTGCGACGCACGAACCCGTTCGGTTGATGCTCTCAAGCTTGCGCTGGCCGCCTGAAAAGCCGCGTACTGGTTCGTTACGCCTTGCGTAATGTTCTTTTGAACATTCAGCAGATTGGCGCGCGACCCATCGCGTTGCGCCATGGCCCGACGGACGTTAGCTGCCAGTCGGCCACCGGCATAGATCGGCTGCCTGAAAGTTAGCGAGACACTGGCATCGTTGATGTAATCGCTGTTGTCATAGCGTTCTGTAACACCGGCGTCAGCATCTAGGGAAACGTTTGGACCCAAGTTTGCCCGTTGTTGCTGCACGATGAGATCCAGCGCTCGCACCTGATGCTGCGCCGACAGAATCGCTGGATGGTTACGTTGCGCCAGGCTGATCGCTTCCGCTTCGGAGCGAGGCAGACTGGGCAAACTTGGCTGACCGGCTGTTCGTCCGGGAGCATTACCGACCGCATTTACATATTCAGCTTGCGCGATATCCAGATCGCCACGTGCAACGGCCAGATCGGCCTGTGAGCCAGCCAATTGAGCCTCGGACAGTGCCACGTCAGTCCGGGTGACTTCACCAACCTCGAAGCGATCATTTGATGCGCGAAGTTCCTCTGCCGAAACCTCGACGTTGTTCTGGCGAATGGCCACAGTTTCTTCCTGCAGCAACACATCCAGATAGGCACTTGCCGCCCGGCTCAGAACCCCCTGCTCGATATCAATCAGGCTCTGTCGGGTCGCCAGCACAGTTTCTTGAGCCGATTGTTTCCCCAAGATCGATGCACCGCCATCATACACGAGTTGGTTAAGCGTCAGACCCGTGAAAAACCGAGAAGGTTCGTTGGTCGTGACCACATTATTGGTCCGTGCACGGGTGTAGTCCTGGCTTACCTGGACGGCCCAGTTGATGATCGGCCGCAGCGCTGACAGCGCAATGGCGACATCTTCGTCCGCCGCACGCAACAACGCCCTGTTCTGCTCAAGCAAACCGCTTGTATTGTACGCGCCGATGAACGCATCGGTCAGATTATCGGCCCAGACCGCGCGGCCGGGTATTGCGCTCAAGGCAATGGCGGTGGTCAAGGCCGCTGCCCTGACCAGTCTACCAGTTGGCGTACCACGCATAACCAAGTCCTCTCAAATCAAAATAACACTGCTCGTTGGGCAGTTTGCGCCTTTGTTTTCAACTAATCAAGGCAGCGAAATAATCTGCTTTCGGACTATAGCGAAAATGCACTTTCGGCCGAAAATGCCTTCAGAACCGGCGCGCTGGCATTGAACGCATGGCGCCAGGTGACACGTCCGCCGGATTTATAACCGATGCGCACCGCCCCCAGTTCACCCTCCATGAACAGGCAGGCAATCCGACCGTGATCCTTGAGTTGCGCCAGCAAGTCCTGCGGAACCTGCTCGACACCACCCTGCACCATGATCACGTCATACGGCCCATGTTCACCAGCCCCCTGTTCCAGAGGGCCGACATGCACGATGGCATTGTCGGCGTCAGCTTCCATCAAAAGCGTCTGCGCTTCGCCGGCCAGGCTTTCCTCTTCCTCGACAGCGACGACCAGTTGCGCCATGCGCGCTGCAACCGCAGTCGAGTAGCCAAGCGCCGGAGCGATGTCCATCACCACCTCGTTGTTGGAAATGTTGAGCACATCCAGCATCTTGGCCAGCGTCCGCGGTTCGGTCATGTACCGCCCGTCGCCCAGATCGATCAGATCTTCGACATATGCGGCTTCGCGCTGTGCGTGCGGCACAAAATTCTCGCGTTTGACGCTGAGCATCGCATCGATGATTGGGAACTTGGTGACATCGGAAGGCCGGACCTGAGTATCGACCATCGTTTGGCGACGTTTTGCGAAGTCTGTCATTGGATCGCTCACTTGCTCTCTTGATTGTTTGGCTTGTGCCACATCCCTTGCCAGCCAGCAACGGCTCATGCACTGAATCTTGCCGATGATGCCCGGTTTGCACACAATGCGGGACTGCATTTCCAAAGCCGGATGCCAAAATTGCAATCAATCCTCTGGACGCCCCAGACGAAAGCTGTTAAAACGCCTCTCACACCACGGCAAGTAATTGATTTTACTTAAAAAGGCGAGTTGGCGGAGTGGTGACGCAGCGGATTGCAAATCCGTGTACACCGGTTCGATTCCGGTACTCGCCTCCATTTTATTCTAAATCATTGACTTAGCCTTGTGGTGCTCGGGTGTGACACAAAGTGGGACACACCTACAATGATGCAGTCATCCTACCTAAGCCTCTCAAGACACGGTATTTATTACTTCCGCTGGCCTATCCCTCCGTCTTATGAGCAAAAGCGAACATCTGTAAGAGTATCGCTGCGTACTCGCTGCCCGCATAGGGCTGGTGATCTGGCGCGCTTTCTTGCATCTTGCGGTCGATTAATACCGGATCAAAAGAACGTGCCCCGACTACGACAAGACCAAATCCGATCAATGGTGCATCGGTACTTCAAGGCGTCTTTAGACAAATATTTGGAACGGCTGAACGACAAAGGCTTTCCAGAGAAGGCCATCAGTGGGATGCAGCAAGAGATTGAAATCCATGAAAACGCTGGTGAAGGTGAGGATTTACTGTCTGACCTCCATCTCGACAGCGATGCGTTTTGCGAAGCCTCTGACATAAGCACACAGGACTGGGACGATAACGCGATGGACCTACGCCGAGAGTGGCGAAAGGGACGCAGAGATATGCTCAGGCGCATTCTGGAGGCAGTAGAACGCCTTGAACACTATTCTTATGATGACGCCCCAGCCGTGACTGTATCACCGCCTGCAAAGGCGCTCCCCGCCTCTTCACCAATAGGCACCGCAATTGATGACTTCATCGCGGAACATTCGCGTCAGTGGGCTGAAAAAACAGTTAGCCAGAACAGCGCGTACCTGAAAATTCTTGTTGAGTACTTTGGGCCAGACAGGTTGCTGAGCACGATAACGAAGCAAGATGCGAACGAGGTCAAAAAGATTCTGCAAGCCTTGCCATCCAGCAGGAACACCAAGCCCGCCCTGAAAAACATGCCGTTGATGGAAGTCATTAAGTTGCCGGGTCAGAAGACAATCGCCCCCAAAACGATCAATAGCCACATACAAATGTTCAAAAGTTTTTTTGATTGGGCCGAACGACACGGATACTCGCCGCATAGCCTCTTCGACGGCATGAAGGTGGCAAAGGCCAAAAACAGCGTCACCGAACGCAAACCCTTCAAGCCCGACCACGCCCGCTTGATTTACAACGAACTAACAGAAAACCCGTCTGGGCTGGTGCGCAAGGAATGCCACAAGTGGGGTGTACTACTAGGAATGTTCACTGGCGCGCGCCTGAACGAGATATGCCAACTGGACATCGCTGACGTTCAGCAAGAAGGTGGCGTATGGTATCTAAACATTACAGATGAGGGCGAGGACCAGCGGGTGAAGTCTGATGCCGGAAGACGCAAAGTACCCGTACATGCCGAATTGATACGCCTAGGTTTTTTGAACTTTGTGGAGAGCAGAAGTTCAGGGACTCGCCTATTCCCTGAATACAGCTACAACGCCAACGGGGGTTATGGACGCAACCTAGGACGCTGGTGCAACGAGAGTTTCTTGAAAAAGCTGCGCATTAAAGAGCCCGGCTTAGTTTTCCACAGCTTCCGGCACACAGTCGTGACGCGACTGAGCCAAGCCGGAGTAGCTGAGCCCATTGTACAGTGTATCGTCGGCCACGCTCGATCTGGCGTAACTCAAGAAGTTTACCTGAGAGAAGGCTACCAGCTAAACCAACTCAAGACTGCGATAGACAATTTCAACCCCTGCTAATCTTTCAAACCTGACTCGGGAAGCCGTCGCGGTAGCTTTCGAGCGGCACGCTTGGCGACGTCACGAGGTAATCGGCACGCTCCAGATCGCCAAAGCGCGAGTAGTGGACGTTCAGCATCGCAATCAGCGGCGTCGGCTGCGGGAAGCTGTATCGCAGACGACACCCGATGCTGACCCGCATGCCAGACACACGGCCGCGCCTGGTCATGTCATGAGTATCTTGCAAGGATGAGCGTTCCGAGGCATCGGGCCGGTGCCATCCTGCGCAAGGACGGGGAAGGCCAGGGACGCTATCACTCCAGCCACGATGGCCAGCCTCGAGATCAACCTTGCCAGCGGGTGTCTCATCGCCGCTTGCTCCTTGGCGGACCAGAGTCCGCCGGTTGCAGCGCGAGTCTTCGATAGCCCAAGCGTGAGCGTTCCAGTCAGCCGTCGCGTGGGCGCGGGCGGCGGCGGGGAGCCCCTGGAATTCGATCTGGATGGCATTCCTTCGTTCTCGGCCACCTGGATCGCGAAGTCCGGCGGAACTGTCCGATGAGTACGACCGGTCATCGGGGCGACAACTTGTGCAGGGCCGCAGCGGCAAGAGCATGTTCCTTCTGGTGGTAGTCGCCGCGGAACTTGCCATCGACCTCCACCTCCCAGATGCCGTTCCTTTCGCGCACCTGAACTCCACCGCGGTGCGGTGGCCAGTTCATGGAAGCCCCCTTTTCTCCTCTGCCTTTCGCCGACACGGGTTTCTTGTCGGTCAATTTCGACTCCTTCGCGTTGGGCGCGCGCTCCTCTCCGAGAAGCATCACGGCGCGAATGAATTCTTCCGCGTAGTCGTCGGTTTCGCGGTGGTCATGCTCGTGCCGGGTCAATCTCATCGGTTCTACGAACCGTTCTCGGAGGTGGTCGACGAAACGCGGCTCGGTACGTGCCATGTAAGCGATCAGGGCCTGCAGAATCCGTTCATGGGCCAACACGCGCCGTTCAAGATCGGTCGTCTCTGCTGCCGTCCTGGTTAGATGTTTCACTGATGTCATAGCGTATTGTCCTCCTCGCTGCGCGGTTCGACGCTGGATGTCGTGTGTTCGAGCGAGGCAGGCAGTCCTTCGCCTCGTCGCGATCCAACTCTTGCCATACACCTACCAGCCAAGCGCAAATCGTGTGCTGACGCAGATTAGGGGCACGGAAATTAAGTGGGTGTGTCTCGCTTGGAAGCGGAAAAAAGCCTGGGCAATCCACGTGCCATGACCAAGAAACTATTGCCCCAGCTCGACATCTGTGCGTGTCACGATTGGCGTCGAGGGGTCTTGCGCTGGTCGGGCCCTGCCGGTTGATGCCACGCCACCGTCGTCCGGGACGCTGCCCGGATCGCGGACGGGGTCTGCCTCGCCCTGCATGCCGCGCAGGAACTGGAACAGATCGCTGTCCGTCGTCAGGACAAGCGTCGTGTCATCCGAGATCATGTCGCCGTAGGCCTGCATGGTTCGGGTGAAATCGTAGAATTCGACCGAAACGGCATCGACATTGTAGGCGCCCGCATAGATTGCTGCTGCTGCGGCATCGGCGGCACCGCGGATTTCCTCGACAGCGCGATAGGCTTCGGACTGGATCTTGTTCAGATCCCGCACCCTGTTGCCTTGAATACGGGCCGCTTCACCGTTGCCTTCGGACAGGAATCTTTCGGCGATCTGCCGGCGTTCCGAGATCATGCGGTCATAGATCTTGGGTCGCACGCTCTCATTGTAGTTTATGCGCTTGAAACGAATGTCGAGAAGCTCAATCCCGAAGACGCGCACCTTCTCCGCCGCCGCCTCGAAGATCTGCTGCTCGACCAGCGCCCGCCCCTTCGTGATGGGAACCAGTGCGCCAATGTCCTGCGCAAGCTCCTGATCAGTCAGAAGCGTGTCCCGAAGCGGCGTCCGGCCCCTGGTCGTGCGCACAATCTCGATGAGTTCGTGCTTGGCGACGGCGTTCCGCGTCTCGCTACCGAGGATATCATCGAGGCGCGACTGGGCGCTGCGCTCGTCGCGCAGGCGCAGAAAGTACTGCAGAGGATCGGTGATCTTCCAGCGCGCGAAGAGATCGACCGAGATATAGAGCTTGTCTTTGGTGGGCATGTCCGATGGCGAGCCGTCCCACTCCAGAACCCGGCTGTCGATCCGGTTAACCTCCTGAACGAAGGGGAGTTTTATCTTAAGACCGGCCTCGGTGATCGGCGCGCCGACCGGTTTGCCGAACTGGGTGATGATGGCTTGCTCCACCTCCCCGACCGTGTAGATCGCGGATGATGCAGCGGCGAGACCGGCGACGGCGATCCCGGCGGTAATGGTCGAAATGGTCTTCATGGTTGCTCTCCTGTCTGTCGATCCAGGTTCAAAAGCGGCAGGATGCTTGCCGTGGACCCGTCGACAATGATCTTGGAGCCAATTCCCGGCAGAACATCCTGCAGGGTTTCGATGTAGATCCGGCGCCGGGTAACTTCGGGCGCCAGACGGTATTCCGTCAGGAGCGCCGTGAAGCGTGCCGCATCGCCCTCGGCTTCATTGATCCTCCTCAAGCGATAGCCATCGGCTTCGCGGATGCGCTGGTCCTTTTCGCCTTCGGCCAGAGGTATGACGCGGTTGTATTCGCGGCGGGCCTCGTTGATGATCCGCTCCTTCTCTTGTTGTGCCTGATTGACCTCGTTGAACGAGGCCTGAACCGGCTGGGGCGGATTGATGTTCTTCAGCTGTACCTGATCGATGCTGATGCCCATCGCGTATTTGGTCGCGAGCGCCTGCATCTTCATCAGGGCTTCGCTTTCGATTTCCTGGCGCCCGACGGTGATCACCTCGTCGACTGTGCGGTCTCCCACAACTTCGCGCATGACGGACTCCGAGACGTAACGCAGGGTCGCGCTTGGCTCGCGCACTTCAAACAAGAACTTCCGGGGTTCGGAAATCCGGTACTGCACCACCCACTCCACGAGCGCGGCGTTGAGATCGCCAGTCACCATCTCGGTCTCGCGGCGACCGTCCGTCGGGCTCTGATAGGGATCGGAGGCACCCGGAGTCGTGAACCCGAACTCTTGTTTCAGCTGGCGCTTGACCGGGACCAACGTGGTCACGTCGATCCCGAACGGGATCTTGAAGTGCAGCCCCGGAGGGACCTCGGCCGAGTACTTCCCGAACCGTTGGACAATCGCGACGGAGTCGCTCGGCACGGTGTAATATGAGGACCACGCCCCAAACGCCGCAAGCGCAATGGCGGCCCCGATTGCAAGACGCTTCACCGGTGGCAGACCGTCCGGCAGGATGCCGTGCAGCCGATCCCGACCCCGCCTGAGAATTGCGTCAACCTCAGGGGGAACGCGGGTCTGCTTGTTTTTCCAAGGTCCGCGATCTTCCGGTCCATTGTTATCAGAAGGCATCGCAAGCTCCTATTTCGGTTTTGGCACTCGGTGCGATGCCTGGCTCGCGCGTTTGACGGTGCGAACCGTTTTGCGCCATCACATCGTCGGCTCTGAACAGCATGACCTCAGAGTTCCAGTTCCTTCAGGCAGGCTTGCGCAATGTCTCGGTCTGGGGCATCGGTTCCTGGCATCGTCGCCCAGCCGGCTGTCATGAGAGCGTCGCGCCTCTGGTAGGTTGAGGCTGCCCGGATCGTTGCAAGCTTGTCCACCCGAGCCGGGTCTGACCGCGCCATGTCGAGGCAGACCGGTACCATTGAGGCGACGACATCATTACGGGACATCGCCACCGCCCGGTCATTCGAAGTGCCGCCGGTCACCCAGCCACCCCATGTAAATCCGACGACGCCGACAAAGACAGCACCGATCACGGCACCATAGATGCCGGGTTTGAGCCATTCGGGAGTATTCATTTCAAGTCCTCCTGCGGAGAAGGCGCCGCCTCGCCGTGATTGTTCTTCTCAGTCGCGGCCCGATCCCGGCTCAGCGCCTCTTTCACGTCGCTGTCGGAAATCGCCCGTAACTCGGTACGTCCCGCATGACCGCCCCTTCCGCGCACCGTCAGGTAGGTCGCCGTCCGTCTATAGGCCTCGAAGCTTAGCCCCTGGAGAAGCTCTTCTTCGACGAGAACCTCGTAGTCGCCCGCGGGCAAATCGCCCGGGTATCCCGGCAAGGTGAACGGGTTTGAAAACGTCACCGTCGATCTGGTCGACCGCATGTTCATCTCTGGTCTCCGCGATGTTGGCAGATCCGTCGCTCACCACTGTTGACGGCCCCTTGGAGTCCGGGACGGACCAGTCGAACGATTTAGTATCTTGTACCTCGGGATCGTCCGACTGGTGCTGACGCATGTTAGTCCCGGGCACCGAACCGGCTGCGACCCCGTCCTTTGGTCAGTCGCCCACACTGACCTGTGTAAGGGCGGCGAGACCGACCTGCGCGTATCCTTTGGGAAACAGGGGCGATCTGCGTTCCTGCAACCCTTGAAAGGATTGGCGATGGCCGACCCCAATGTTCTCAACCCGCACCCGCCCGAGTTCGATCGGTTTCTTCATGCGTCCGTCGGCGAGGACCGGAACGGCTATGCCGTGACAGTCCTTTCCACGCTTGCGCGGCTCGGTCTCGATCCATGGAACGAAACAGCTGAACTGGTCACGCTGGGACACGACGCCGCGCGCGCGCGGTTGGAAACGCTGCTTGCCCGGTTTCAGGATGTTCCCTCACTTGCAAGCGATCATGGCAGGGTCGCACGTGACTTGAGCCAGCTGCTTCCTGAAGGCCGGACGTCAGGTGCCCTGCAGCGCGCTGCCTCGACGGTGGCCGATGGCCGCCCGGGAACAAGCGGCGCGATCTGGGCGGTGCTCGCGATCATCTTTGTGCTGTTTCAGATGTTCATGGTTGGCGGGTCGGGGTCAGGCGAATGACCGTCTCAACCGCGACCGCGAGGAGACCGGCACATGCAGCGCACAAGTCCGGTACGCTTTCTCCACACGAACAGGGCATACTCTGGGAAATGGAGGAACACTTCTGGACCAGTGGCGCCGACAGTGCGCAGGCGACCACAGCAACCAACGCCGTTATGGTCTTCCCCTATCCGCCCGGCATCCTCCAGGGCGACCAGATCTGGCCCCATCTTCGCGAAAGGACCGGCTGGCGTTCCGTCGTCATGGCCGAACGGCGCGTGACGCGATGCGGTGACATCGCGATCCTCACTTACCGGGTCTCGGCTGAAAAAACCGACGTGCCGATCTACAAAGCGCTTTGCGCCTCAACGTACCTCAACGATGAGGACACCTGGCTGAGGATTTCCCACCAGCAAACTGTGGTGATTTAAGAACCGCAGAGGCAATCGACCTGCCGCGGGCGCCGGGACTAACCTGCGTCAGTGCGGCGAGGCCCTGGCACGGTTAGATGAGACGTGCCCGCCGAATATTTGGTGGCGCATCTTTTTCCGAGTACCCGAGAAGCGTGTGGGCGTGCCGATCCCCAAAGGGTCGGCATGTCGGCGCGCTTCTTATTCTCGGAACGTCCAGGAAAGGACAATTCCAATGACTCCCGAACAGAACAAGACTGCCGAGAAGATGACCTCCGTGAAAGCCGCGTGGGACAAGGCGCCCGCTGGTCCGAAGAAGGACGCGGCGCTCAGGCACTACGAGGCAGCCGAGAAGGCGAACACGGCGAAGAACGAGGCCGAGACCAACAAGGAACTCGATGCGGCGAGCGAGAAGCTCTCGTGACATCCGACACCTGATGCAAACCTTGGCCGCCCCTCGCTTTGCGGAGGGCGGCCCTCTCATTTCAGGAGCGGGCCGCTCTGATCCAGATACGCCGGATCGAACTCGGCAAGTGCCACCAGCCCCTCATAGTCGTGAAACGTCACGCGGCCGTCCCGAAAGGTCACCAGTCCGTTCTCGCGAAGCTGCCGCAGGACGCGGTTCACGTGAATCGCACTAAGCCCCAAGGCATCTGCCAGGTGATACTGGGTCAGCGGGCAATCATACCCATCCTCAGTCCCCATGCCCACCAGCGCAAGCCGCGATCCCAACTCCAGCAGAAAATGCGCCATGCGGGCGTCCGCATCACGCCGACCAATGCCGACGAGATGTTCCACCACCATCGCCTCATCCCTTGACGCCGCCCAGAGTATGGCGGTCGCCAAGCGAGGGGTCTGCGCGAACGCATTAAGAAGGTCGCTCTTCAATACTTCCGCAGCCTCGATGTCGACGATGGGTTCGAAGCTGTGGTCCGACGTGCGCAACAGGACGCTGCGCAATCCCAGAAAATCTCCTGGCACCTGGAAATCCACGATCTGCCGGGTCCCGTCGGCCTGCAGTTTGTAGGAACAGACCCAACCCGCGGACAGAATATACGCGGCCTGAGCCGACTGGCCCTGATGCACCATATCACGCCCTGCAACGAAGGAGCGGCGACGCTGATGCAGTCGTTCAAGCACGGCCAGCTCGACCTCCGACAGGGCGACGAAGGCCGAGAGCTTGCGGGTAAGGGGGCTGTGTTCAACTGATGTCATGGGGCCTCCCGGCGTGTCGTGACCCAAGAGCAGAAATCGGCTCGGACACTGCTCTGGATCAGTCCAGCATAGAGCAATTCCTGCGAGATGTACGGATGCATCTGAATCTCACCTTCTCTCAGGTTCACGATGCCAAGGAAGGAAACTCAGATGTCCACCGCAAGCGAACATGCAGGCCAGGCCGCCCTATCGATCTGCGAGGCGCTCCTGCTTGCCATGAACGATCGCGGGTTGCTGCCGGAACACGAGATCGTGGGGGTTCTTCGCGACGCCGCGGCGACCCATGAGAACGCGGTCGGTACCGAACTCGAAATGGAAAGGCACCGGGCCGTCGCCGAAATGATCAACACGATCATCGCTGGCGGGAACTCTGTTCGACGCCCGTGAACCGCTCGGGCGGCGGTGTCGATCCGAATTCTCGGAGTGGAGACCGAATAGGATACCGCGGACTTGCGCGCAACGCAGCTAAGCATTTGACCCGGCCCGTTTCGCCAACGAAATCTCAACAAGGAGCACTTAGATGTCATTCACTCCACTCCACGACCGGGTTCTTGTTCGTCGCATTGAAGGCGATGAGACGACCAAGGGAGGTCTCATCATTCCCGATACCGCTAAGGAGAAACCTCAAGAAGGCGAAGTCGTCTCCGTTGGCGCGGGCGGAAGACGCGAGGACGGCGAGCGCATCCCGATGGATGTCAAAGCCGGCGACCGGATCCTGTTTGGAAAATGGTCCGGGTCAGAGATCAAACTCGATGGCGAAGACCTTCTGATCATGAAGGAGAGCGACATTCTCGGCGTGATCGCCTGAGTCCGAAACCTTTCACGTCAACCTCAGTCTCAGGAACTCACACCATGTCCGCCAAGGAAGTTCGATTCAGTACCGACGCCCGCGATCGCATGCTGAAAGGCATCAACACGCTTGCAAATGCCGTCAAGATCACCCTCGGCCCCAAGGGCCGAAACGTCATTCTAGATAAATCCTGGGGTGCGCCGCGCATCACCAAGGACGGTGTGACCGTCGCCAAGGAGATCGAGCTTTCGGACCATTTCGAGAATATGGGCGCCCAGATGGTCAAGGAGGTCGCGCAGCGCACCAATGATGAGGCTGGCGACGGAACCACCACCGCCACCGTGCTCGCCCATGCGATTGTCCGGGAGGGCATGAAGTCGGTCGCGGCCGGCATGAACCCGATGGATCTCAAGCGCGGTATCGACAAAGCCGTCGCTGCAGTTGTGGCCGAGATCAAGACCATGTCCCGGCCGGTCGGCGACAGCGACGAGATTGCCAAGGTCGGCGCCATTTCGGCCAACGGAGAAGTCGAGATCGGTCGGCAGATCGCCGACGCGATGGCCAAGGTCAGCAAGGAAGGCGTGATCACCGTCGAGGAAAACAAAGGGTTGGAGACCGAGACCGAAGTGGTCGAAGGCATGCAGTTCGACCGCGGCTATCTGAGCCCCTATTTCGTCACGAATGCTCAGAAAATGGTCGTCGAGCTGGATGATTGCGTCGTACTGCTTCACGAAAAAAAGCTGACCTCTCTCATATCCATGGTGCCGTTGCTGGAGGCTGTGATTCAGGCCGAGAAGCAATTGCTGATCGTGGCCGAGGATATCGAGGGCGAGGCGCTGGCGACGCTGGTCGTCAACAAACTGCGCGGCGGATTGAAGGTGGCGGCCGTCAAGGCACCCGGCTTCGGAGACCGCCGCAAGGCGATGATGGAAGACATAGCCGTGCTGACGGGCGGTCAGGTGATTTCCGTGGAAATGGGCACCAAGCTGGAGAATGTCACCATGGACATGCTCGGGTCCGCCAGAAAGGTCACAATCACCAAGGATGACACGACGATCATCGACGGTGCCGGAGCCAAGGACGCGATCGCGGCGCGCGTCAACCAGATCCGGGCGCAGATCGAGGAGACCACTTCGGACTACGACAAGGAGAAGCTGCAGGAACGGCTCGCCAAGCTTGCCGGCGGCATTGCCGTGATCCGGGTCGGCGGGGCAACTGAGATCGAGGTGAAGGAGCGCAAGGACCGCGTCGACGACGCGCTGAACGCCACCCGCGCTGCGGTTCAGGAAGGTGTCGTGCCCGGCGGCGGCGTGGCCCTGGTTCATGCCGGCAAGGTGCTGGCGACGCTGAAGGGCGAGAACGGCGATCAGAATGCCGGCATCAAGATCGTCCGGCGCGCGATCCAGGCACCATTGCGCCAGATTGCCGAAAATGCCGGGGTCGACGGATCGGTCGTTGTTGGCAAGGTCATCGAGAACGACAGCCGGAGCTTCGGTTTCGACGCGCAAGCCGAGGAGTACGTCGACATGCTGAAGGCCGGCGTTATCGATCCGACGAAAGTCGTTCGGATCGCACTGGAAAACGCCGCGTCCATTGCCGGGCTATTGATCACGACCGAGGCGATGGTCGCGCAAAAGCCCGAAAAGGGCGGCGCCGGTAACGAAATGGCCGATATGGGTGGAATGGGCGGAATGATGTGAATGGGCGGGGCCTGTGCGCAGGAGCCTCGGGACGAGAAATCACATTCCCGATGGACATGAACACCGATCTAGTCAGCACAATAATTCACAATAGGAGAAACGGAAATGACCAAAGGCAACAAGCAACGCGGCAACCGCGAAGCGAAAAAGCCTAAGAAGGTGAAGGAAAAGGTCGTTGCAACAGCCGACTTCACGAAGGGCAAAACCTTGACCAATCTAGGCGAGCACAAGAAGAAATAGGTAGAGGGCCAAGTGATTGGCTATCAGTGAATATTGGCTATCACTGAATACGGAGCCTGATGGCGGCGGGAGACGACGCGCATAACACTTTGGCAGAGCTTCCGCTGCGCAAGGCTGCACCTATGAGACGAGAAGCACCGGAGATTTCTTTCATTCGCGGAGGCCCGGACGCTTGCCGCCTGAGCCGTACGCGACGCGGCTGAGGCGCCGGCAACTGCTTCTCGCGGTCAACGCATCCGCTTTGCGATGACAAAGACTCTGTCGACCCCAAAAGGTATGCTTCTCCCGTGATCGATTCTCATCAAGGCCTGCCCCATGAGGCCGCCGACAGCATAACGAAACCATTCGCACGCTTCCTGAAGATCGAAGCGGCAGCTGGTGGACTCCTGCTCCTGGCTGTTCTGCTGGCTTTGGGGCTGGCCAACTCACCGTGGCAAGAAGGCTTTCTGAGCTTCTGGGAAACCCCCATCGGTCTCACATTCGGCTCGTTGGATTTCACCCGCTCTCTGCGGCACTGGATCAACGACGGTCTGATGACCCTTTTCTTCTTCGTGCTTTCTCTGGAACTCAAGCGCGAGTTGGTGCTGGGCGAATTGCGGAACCCTCGACAGGCCGCCCTGCCGTTCGCAGGCGCCTTGGGTGGCATGGTCGTGCCGGTCTCTCTGTATCTTGCGCTGATGTCCGGCCAGCCCGGCATACATGGCTGGGGAACCGTGATGGCAACCGATACGGCCTTCGTGATCGGGTGCCTGGCGCTCTTCGGAGGCCGGATCCCGCCCACCTTGCGATTGTTCCTGCTGTCTCTGGCCATCTTTGATGACGTCGGTGCAATCCTCGTGGTCGCCTTCGGTTACGGTGAGGCGTTAAACTGGTCGGCTCTCGGATTGGGCTTTCTGGGGATTGGTATCGTCGCAGGCGCCTCGCGCGTCGGGATCAGAAGCGTACCGGTCTATTTCCTTCTGGGAGCGGCAGTCTGGTTATGCTTCGACGCTTCCGGCGTCCACGCGACTATTGCAGGCGTCATTCTGGGCCTGATGACACCAACGCGCATATGGGTGAGCGACGCCCGCCTGCGTGAGATCCTTGGGCGAGTACTCGCCGTTCCGGCCGGCGATCGTCGACAAGGAGATGCCGCAAGCCACCGCGACCTGCGTCAAGCCGGCAGAGCGGTCACGGAGTCGCTCTCACCAGTCGAACGGCTCGAGATGATGCTGCACCCCTGGGTCGGCTTTGCAATCATGCCGATCTTCGCACTGGCAAATGCCGGCATCACGATTCAGGGTGTCGATTTCGTACAACCGGTCTCGCTGGCGATCATTGTCGGCCTCGTGTTGGGAAAACCGATCGGCGTCCTCGGGTTCAGCTGGTTTGCCGTACGATCCGGCCTGGCGCTACTCGCGCCGGCCTTGTCGTGGCCCTTCATTCTGGCCGGCTCTTTTCTGACGGGGATCGGTTTCACGATGTCATTGTTCATCGCAGGCCTCGCATTCGACAGTTACGTCCTGAATGCGGCAAAGTTGGGTATTCTCGGCGGATCGGCGCTTTCGGCGATACTCGGCATCTCGCTTCTGATTTGGCTCACATTGCGAATGAGGTGACGAAAACACACAGCCGATGCGCTGCGCGACCTCGTTCATGTACCCTTACTGTCCATCGTCGATTTCGACGCCGATCAGTTCTGAGATGCTTTGCTGCCCAATGTTGCTGCAACAGCCGACGACGCAGCGCAACGTGCAGCAACTGCCCGCAAGGAAGGGAACACGAATTGGAACGACACGGGAACCGGTATGGGCCTTGGCTGGCTCTGCGCCCTGCTGATCCTCGTACTGGTGATCTTGGCCATAGAGGCACAGATCAAACTTCTTCGACAATAGGCGGAAGCCGGAAAGGGCGCCCCGCCGTCCAGACACCGATCCTATGCTATAATGCGCATGCAGTAGTGAGGCCTGTTTATTAGGCGACCCTTAGGGGTGCAACCTAGGAGGACGAGAAGATGAATTGGAACGACATGGGCTTCGGAATGGGTTTCGGGATGGGGTTTGGCTGGCTGTTCGGCCTGTTGATCCTTGTGCTGGTGGTTTTGGCCATAGCGGCGCTGATCAAATATCTTCGGAAATAGGAAAAAGGACTTCGCAATGACCTACACGATCAATCGCGTGATCTCCGGCGCAGGTATCGACGATATTGACTCTCGTGCGCGCAAGGCGCTGGCGGATCAGGGTTTCGGCGTGCTGACCGAGATCGACGTCAAGGCGACGATGAAGAAGAAGCTGGATGTCGAGATGCCTGCCTATCGCATCCTCGGCGCCTGCAATCCGAAGATGGCGCATCACGCCATCGGGATCGAGCCGCGTGTGGGTGCGATGCTGCCGTGCAACGTCATCCTGCGCGAGGTCGAAGATGGCGTCGAGGTCAGCGCCATCGACCCGGTCGCGTCGATGCAGGCGATCGAGAACCGCGAACTCACGGCTGTTGCGAGCCAGGTCCGAGACCTTCTCGCGAAGGCCGTAGCTTCGATCTGAGGTGGGTTTGCGCGCAATCATCCTCGTGGTGATGGCGATCCTCGGGATCGCCGTGCTCGGTGCCTGGCTGTTCGCGCCTTCCGCTTTCGACCAAGCACGCGGCCTGATGGACGGCGAGCGTCTGGAAATGCTGGTGGCGCGCGCCGGGATCTGGGGGCCGGTCCTCATCGTCACGCTTATGACCCTCGCGGTTGTAGCCAGTCCGATCCCGAGCGCGCCGATCGCGTTGGCCGCCGGTGCGGCCTACGGGCATGTTTGGGGAACGGTTCTGGTCGTGATCGGCGCGGAACTCGGAGCACTGATCGCGTTCGGCCTCGCACGGATTCTGGGGCATGATATCCTGCGGCGGGTCTTTGGTGACCGCGTCGATGCCGGGCTGCTCGGCTCGCAGACCGCGTTGACGGCGACGGTTTTCGCCAGCCGCCTGATGCCGTTCGTGTCTTTCGACATGATCAGCTACGCTGCGGGGCTCAGTCGCCTGCACGCCTGGCGGTTCGCCCTCGCGACGCTGGCCGGCATCATCCCGGCCAGCTTCCTGCTCGCCCATTTCGGCGGCGAGGCGGTCAGCGGAGACTTTGGCCGGGCGACCTGGGCAGTGCTCGGTCTCGGCCTCGTGACGGGCTTACCGCTGCTCTGGGTGGCGATGCGGAGAAAGCCTGAAGAGAGCGTTCGCGACCAAGATTGAATAGGGCTTGATCTTCCAACCGCTGGAGGTGGCAAGCTGAAAAAAGACCGAAAGGCGGACAGACCATGGAACAAGATCACCACCACGCGGCACCCGACATGCCATCGGGGGCCGAGACGGCGAAAGACCCGGTCTGCGGGATGACGGTTGCAGTCAAGCCCGATGGACTTCACGCCGAGTTCCAGGGCGAGCCCTTCCATTTCTGTTCGGAGAAATGCCAGACGAAGTTCACGGCGGATCCGTGGTTCTATGCCTCGGGAAGGGCCGCCGGACAAAAGAAGGCCGCACCGGCCAACGTCCAGTACACCTGTCCGATGCACCCCGAGATTGTTCGGGATGCGCCGGGGTCATGCCCGATCTGCGGCATGGCGCTGGAACCGATGGTGCCCTCCGACGAGCCCAGCGAGGAGCTGACAGACTTCACACGCCGGATGTGGATCTCGGCTGCCGCCGCGGTGCCGCTTATTATCCTGACGATGGGTGAACTGGTGGCGCTGCCGGTGCGCGACTGGATCGGGCATCAGACGGCCAGCTATCTCGAGTTTCTGCTGGCCACGCCCATCATATTCTGGGCGGCGCTGCCATTTTTCCGGCGCGGCTGGGATTCGATCGTGAACCGAAGCCCGAACATGTGGACGCTGATCAGCATCGGCGTGGCGGCGGCATACCTTTACTCGCTCGTCGCCACGTTCCTGCCGGGGGTGTTTCCGGAACAGTACCGGATGGGGCACGGCGTGGGGACGTATTTCGAGGCGGCGGTTGTGATCGTGACGCTAGTCTTCGTGGGCCAGGTTCTCGAACTGCGCGCACGCGAGCGCACCGGGGATGCGATCCGCGCGCTCCTCGATCTCGCCCCAAAGACGGCGCGGCGTATCCTGCCAGACGGTACCGAATATGACGCGCCGCTGGAAAACATCATGGAGGGAGACCGGCTGCGCGTGCGACCCGGTGATGCGGTCCCGGTCGATGGGACGGTGATCGAGGGCCGGTCGTCGCTTGACGAGAGTATGCTGACGGGTGAGTCGATGCCCGTCGAGAAAGGCCCGGGCGATGCGGTGACCGGAGCGACGATCAACAAGAATGGCTCTCTGGTTATGGAGGCGGGAAAGGTCGGATCCGACACCGTGCTGGCGCAGATCGTCGCGATGGTGTCGAACGCGCGCCGCTCGCGCGCGCCGATCCAGGGTCTGGCTGACCGGGTGTCGGCGGTATTCGTGCCGACCGTGGTCGCCATAGCCGTCGTCGCCTTCATCGTCTGGCTGACCGTCGGCCCCGAGCCCGCGCTGGTCTTCGCGATCGCTTCGGCGGTGTCCGTCCTGATCATCGCCTGTCCCTGCGCGCTTGGGCTTGCGACGCCGATCTCGATCACAACGGCAGCAGGACGCGGGGCGCAGGCGGGCGTGCTGATCAAGGACGCCGAGGCGCTGGAACGCATGGCGGCCGTCGATACGCTCATCGTGGACAAGACCGGCACTCTGACCTTGGGCAAGCCGAAGCTGACGGACCTTATGGCGCTTGGCGACATCGCCGAGACCGACCTGCTTTCGCTGGCCGCAGCGCTGGAGCGCGGCTCGGAGCACCCTCTGGCCGAAGCGATCGTCGAGGGAGCCGAGACGCAGAGTGCCCCGCGTCAGGAGGCCACGGACTTCGGTGCCGTCACCGGCAAGGGCGTACAGGGCAGCGTCGGTGGGCGTGCGGTGGCGCTCGGCAACGCGGCGATGATGCGGGAGATGGGTCTGGATACGGGTGCGGCCGAGGCGCACGCCGACACCCTGCGCGCCGAGGGCAAGACGGCGATGTTCGTCGCTTTCGATGGCGCGCTCGTCGGCATCGTGGCGGTCGCCGACCCGATCAAGGACTCGACCGCACAGGCGATCCGCGAACTTCATGCCCAGGGTCTGAGGGTGATAATGGCGACGGGCGACAACGAGCGCACAGCGCAGGCAGTGGCAGGCAAGCTCGGGATCGACGAGGTGCGGGCGGGCGTGCTGCCCGAAGCCAAGAAGGTCCTTATCGACCAGTTGCGTCGAGAGGGCCACAAGATCGCAATGGCGGGCGACGGAGTGAACGACGCGCCCGCGCTGGCCGCCGCGGATGTCGGCATCGCGATGGGCACGGGCGCGGATGTGGCGATGGAAAGCGCCGGCATCACCCTGCTGGGCGGTGACCTGATGGGCATCGTCCGGGCGCGCAAGCTCGCACGCGCCACTTTGCGCAACATCAAGCAAAACCTGTTCTTCGCCTTCGCTTACAACGCGCTTGGTGTCCCCATCGCAGCAGGACTGCTCTACCCCGTCACCGGCCTTCTCCTGTCGCCGATGATCGCGGCGGCGGCCATGAGCCTGTCCTCCGTCTCGGTGATCACCAACGCCCTACGGCTCAGGCGGGTCAATCTCTGACCTGCCAGTCCATACATGCGAACTCGAAAGGAAACGCAGATGACCCAGAACGCTTTTTCCCGCCGCACGCTTCTGATTGGCGGCGCCGCGCTGGTGGCTGCATCGCCCTTCAGGACCCTGGCGCTAGGCGCCGGTCCGGCGATCCACGTGATGAAGGATCCGAACTGCGGCTGCTGCTCGGCCTGGATCGAGATACTCGAAAACGATGGTTTCGCCGTAACGACCGAGGCGAGCGCCGGGACGCTTCTGATGCGCTACAAGCTGGACAACGGCATCACGCAGGAGATGGTCTCCTGCCATACGGGGCGCGTGAATGGCTACATGATCGAGCGCCACGTCCCTGTTGCCGACATTCGCCGTCTGCTGGTGGAACGCCCCGACGCGGTGGGCCTCGCAGTGCCCGGCATGCCCTACGGCTCGCCCGGGATGGGGCCGGAAAGCGAGCGCGAGGCCTATGACGTGTTCCTGATCCAACGCGACGGATCGACCGAGGTGTTCACCTGCTACGCTGCCGCGTGACCTTGAAGCTGCGATTCCGCTTCTGATCAGGGACGAGAACACAGGCGTGCCTGCTCCCGCATCACGGCGTAATCGCTCAGAATCTCGGCGTTGGCGGATCCGTCCGGCAGAAAAGCCAACTCCTTGGCCATTGCTCGTCCCCGATGAACACTACGAGGCCCCGAAGAGTCCAATCTGTGCCAGCGCATCGAAACACCCGCTAAGGAGTGCGAAATCACGCGATCTAAACATGAACACACACTGCACACGACACCGCGCAAGCCACTGATATTCTACCGGAATTGCCACCATCCATCACTGAACAGGCGCATAGCACGTCTTCGAACGACCGCTTCGAACCGGACTACACACCTTGGTGCAGAGCGCAGCATTCGGTAGTATGGGCTCTCACTTAGCCTTCGCTGCAATCCACCTTAAGGTCCGCATTGCCGCCCATCACATGGAAAACCCGCTGCATCGAATAGAGTGGGGCCTCTGCGACCTAACAATTGCGGCGTTCCCTGGATCCACATACGTGTTGTTGCAGGAACTCGGCCTGCCACTCGATATGATCTACCGACCATAAAACGGAAATATGATCTGCGGATCATACGGCATGAAAGGCAATCGCCCGACGTCGTATGCCAGCAGCAATGGCATCTGCCAAAGGCTGTGGAAACCCATCCGGCAGGTCTGCTAGTGTCTTGTCCAAGGCGGGTTCAAGCTCAGACGCGACGCCCGACAAGACCTCTTCCGCCAGCGCCACACCAAAACCTGCCGCCTTCGCAGCCTGCGGGAAATGGCGCGGCACCACCTCATTGATCCGATAGTGCCCGTCGACCGCCATCGCGAGACGCATCCGGTTTTGGCGAATTTGACCGTCATCCACGGCTTTTTGTGCGCTCAGCACGTCATAAAGCGGGGTCAAAAGGAAACCGCCAGGGCGCAATGCAATACTGAAATTCTTGGCGTGCCCGTCCGTCGCGCCCAACAACCAAAACAGCACCTGCGCGCGGAAAAAGGCGCGTTGATCTTCGTCAGGGTCATCACTGCCCTGCAGCAGCCCGATCCCTTCGGTGATCCCTGGCCCGCCATCCATTTGGTATTTTTGACTGGGTGGGACTGAGAGCGCTTGGCAAAAGTCTTCCTGCGGGAGGCGGATCAACCGGCCATCTTTGGTCCAGCGCCGATCGAACCGGGTCACAACAAGGCTCCGCACGTCCTCGAAGTCGGCAATCTCGACTTCAGCCACATCCATGCCCATGGCCCGACAGAGGTTCATGCAGAAAAACTCGTTCTCAACACTGTCAGACAAATCGATCCCTGCGGGCAGAACGCCAAGCTGCGTCTTGAGGATATGGGTTGTTGGGGTGAGCCCCGATGGACGGATCCACGCGCCCTCGTGGCGTAGCAGCGCCGTTTTTTCCTGCGCCCCTGCGATAGAAATGCGGAAGTCGTCTTCCTCATCTAAGCCTAGCGGAGCGTTTGCGAGGTTGCGTAACATATCCGCAACCTGTGCCTCTGAAACGGGCTCTCCCTCGAGTGCGCCAAACTCGGGGATCTCGCCCGAAACGAACTGCAAGGCCCCTACGCAATCGCGCCCGATTTTCTCCAGCATGTGCCAGGCGTCCGTACCGCCTGCACGCACCCGAGCGGCTACGCGTTCGCGTATCGCCTGATTGTCCGGCAGCAGGTTTTCCAAGTAGGCGATAACAGGGCCGCCCTGGTGTGCCACTTCACGCAAAGGCAGCGAAAGCGAGATGGGCATGGCGTGTTCCCATGCCAACCATTCCGGATCATAGATAAAGCTGATCGCGCCTGAACCAGCGAGACGCAAAGCCCCCACCAACCGTCCGTTCAGAAGCACTTGCATCGTGCCGCTACGCCCATGTTTGGCCATCAGAAGATATCCTCAATCTCAAGCGAGCCACCGCGTTCCACCAATCGGAACTCAAGCCCAAGTGCCGCCATAACAGCGAGCACTGTGGCGAGCTTGGCTCCCGCGTCGCCATTCTCGAGCGACGAAATCGTCGCGACGCGCAAATTCGTACGCGCGCTGATGTCGCTTTGGGTCCAGCCGCGCGCTTTGCGCGTCCGGCGAAGTGCCTCGCCGATCTGCTCGGCCGTTCGTGCTGTGAGGTCCATGATGTGGCTCCTTTTACGGCACAGCGTAAATTAAAACAAATTACGCTGCAACGTAAATATCTACTTTTTACGCCATGGCGTAACAATCGAGCCGCACTTATGCCTGCAGCCCCGCAGCGCGCACCTGCTCGGGCGTCACCAGCTTTGACGAGATCAAGCCCTCAATCTGCCGGTTTGTAATGTGGCGGCAAAGAGGGTGGCGTTCACGGATCCACTCGGCGAGGCTAGCGCGACCTTTGGCTTCGGCCTCTCGCGCCTTCTCCCGGTCCGCCTGTATCTGGGCAAGCCCCTTCTCCCATCGGCACATCTTGAACCAGTTGTCTGAGAAGCAGACCTTGCTGCGCGTGTATCCTTCGCTTTCCTTCGCATAGGCTTTGACCGCATGTTTCAGGTCATCGGGCTCCACACCGGCTTTCAATGCTGCAGCGATCAGGCGCAGACTGGTCCGCCGGTCTCGGATCCTGTCCTCGGGATACGCCGCCAAGATCTTCTCAGTTTCAAGAGCTTCAACCTCCACCTCCGCCGCCTCGCGCCTGCGCGTAGGTAGTTTATGGATGGTTTTAGGATGGTTTGGGGTCCACCGTGAACCCCGTACCCCGTTCACCGTGGACCCCGTGCCGGGTTCAGGCTGGACGGGGTTCACAGTGACCCCCGTCTCGATGTCGGGCTCAGCCGTGGGCTCGAGCGCGGCCACGCGTTCCAGAACGATGCGGTAAATGACGGTGTAGCCGTTCTTGCACTGCCGCCGCCCCGTCTCGATCAAAATGCCTTCGCGGAGGAAGTCGATGATGGTGCGCTTCACCGTGCTCTCGCTGAGCTCAGTGTGGCGCTGGATGGTCCCCTTGGAGCACCAGATGCCTGAGCCATCATCGCTCGCCTTATCGGCCAGGAACATGATGATCTGCTTGCGCGCGGCGCTGCCGAAGCGACGCTCTGCGCATTCATTTGCAACCGCCCAACTCATCGAATTATCCCAAGGTTAGAAACGATTTTGTGAGCATTCTGGCACGCAAACAGCGTTGAAACTTTCGCTTTTTGTTCACTTTTTGTCAGGAGGTGTTTTGCACCCATAAGCCGTTGTTTTTGCGACCGTTCTTTCTGGATTGCAAATCCGTGTACACCGGTTCGATTCCGGTACTCGCCTCCATATCTCCCTGTCAACAACCGATAATTCTGACTGAGGGCGTTTTCACGAAGGTTCACTGCCCTTGCAGCAAGAATGGCTGGCTCAGGCCGCTGTCGCGCGTTGGGCCGTTACCTGATTGAACCAGCTGACGATCTCTTGCAGGTCAGGTGTGATTTCCTCAGCGGCGCCTCCTGTGAACTCCTGAAATTTCTCGTTGTTCAGGCCGTTGACACCGACCAGAACGGGAATATCCCGCGCCAGGGCTTCAGCGATGACAGGGCGGAAGCCGCGGCCGTCCGCCTCGTGTTTGCCGAACTTATTGATAATCAGAAGCTGCGGATTGTCGTCCAGAGAAGCAGTTACATATCCGACGGCCTGCTCCAGCGCGGCCGGGTCAAGACGGCAACCGCGCGACTGGGTGCCCAGAGACTGGGAAATCCGAATGGTCTCACCTTCGGGCAACACCCGGACGTCCATGTCGCATTTGCTGCTGTCCGCGCATTCGGTGTTGGTCTGAACCACACCAGCCAGCCGCGCGTCAGCGTTCAGAAGATGCTCGGCCACAGCGCTCAGCAGGCGGTCGGTTGCGCCGCGATCGGTGGTGGTGACATAGGCCAGGTACATTCAGAGACCCTCTTCGTACAAATACATGACATTCCAGATAGCACGCATGTCTGTGCTCGGCCACACCTCGCGTCAAGGCAGAGGGGAAAGGCCAATAACAGGTGTGTGCAGGTGAAGCAGAACCGCAAATACGGCAAGCGCGACAAGACCGGACCATTTGCCCGGCCATGGGCGCGGTGCGCGTAGCGAGGAGCGCGCGGTATTGCGCGACAGACGCGTCCATTCGATACCCATCGCCCGCGCCTTGCGGCGGTCGATCAGCGCCATACCCATTACAGCGAAACCCGCGAATAGCCCGAAAAGGATGACATGGGACAGGCTGCCATTGGCCAGTAGGTGCGCGCCGGCCCACAACATCAACGCTGCCAAAACCGGATGGCGCGTTGTGCGCAGGATGCCCGGGTTCTCGGGGTCAAAGGCGCAGTGTCCCAGCCCTCCGAACGAAAACGGGTTCTGGATCGAAAGCCCCACTATGGCCAGCCAGCAGGCTATCGGCATGATCAGCAAAGGTATCCAGCGAAAAAGCGCAAAAGGCGGTATGACTTCAACATACGGCGCCCGCGCGGCCGCGACGACAAGCCAGCCCAGCACCAGCAGGGACAAGGCGGAATAGGTCGCGAAATACCGCCTGCGCCCCATCGTTTCGATCAACCTGCCACGCACGGCGGGACGAGCCGGGACAACGTGAGTCAGAAGGAAGGTGATCAGCGCTGCAAGGAAGAGGGCCCAACCGGTCATGATAAACTCCGAACATATTGCGCCCGGTTTTAGGCTGCGGCGCGGGGGTGGTCCTTGTCCGAAATCAAGTCGGGCGCAGGGGCAGATACGCTGCCCCTGCCCTTGTTCACAAGCCCAGTGCCTTGCGCCGTTCTTCGGCAAAGCCCTGCACCATGCGGTCGGCAATCAGCGCCAGGATGGCCATCGCGGCACCAGCCGAGATACCAAGCCCCACATCGGCCTGCCCTAGCGCCAGATAGATCGACTGGCCCAGACCGGTTGTCCCGATCAGCGCCGCAATCACCAGCATGGCAAAGGCATAAAGGATGGTCTGGTTCAGCCCCAGCAGGATGGTCGGCGCCGCGTAAGGCGCACGCACGTCACGCATGATCTGCCACTCGGTCGCGCCGCTTGAAATGGCGGCCTCCATCATCTCTTCCGGCGTATTGACCAGCCCGTGCCGCGTGTAGCGGATCATCGGGACGATGGCATAGGCGCAGATCGCCAGAAAGGCAGAGAACTCGCCAATCTGAAACACCATCAGCACCGGGATCAGGAACACGAACAGCGGAATCGTCTGCAGCATGTCACAGATCGGGCGGACAATTTTCCACACCGGCTCCCACACCGCGCTGGCCAGACCGATCAGCCCGCCAACTACGGCGCAGGAAAACACCGCAGCACCGCTGAGGTAGAGCGACAGCAGTGCCCTTTCCCACAGGCCCGAGACGAGGATGGTGCAGAGCAGCCCCACCGACAGCGCTGCCAGACGCCAGCCGCCCGCAACCCAGCCAAGGGCGGCGGTTCCGGTCAGGACAAACGGCCAAGGCAGGTTGGCAATTCCGGTTTCCAGCATGCCAATCAGGATCAACACGACCAGTCCACCGGTCAGGTGCCCGCGCCACGCCATCAGCAGGGTGATACCAGCACCGGCGGCGAACAGGCCGTAACTCATCCCGGGTGTCCACTGGAACCCCCAGGTAAACGGCAGAACCGCCTGATCAAGACCGATCCGCAACGGCAACAGAACATAGAACAGCGAGTTGTTCTTGAGCGCATCCAGCCACGGTCCGTTCGCCTGCGTGAACGCCGTCAGACCACTGTCGACCGCTTCGGCCATGGGGTCCAGAAGCGTCAGTTCGGACGGATTCGGAAGCCATGCCCAAAAGGCGGCCGTAAACAGTACAGTAAAGCCCAGGACAGCCCAAACGACGCGTTGGTCATAACGCTTGCGCTCGGTCGCCAGAGTGCCGCTCATCCGGTCAATCACCACGGCGAAAACCACAATCACCAGACCGGCCAGCAGGGATTCACCGAACTGCGCCTTGCGCATGGTCAGCAGAACCTCCCAGCCGATATCGTTGAACCCGCCGATGACGGCGGCGATGATCACCATCGAAAGCGCCGCCATCAGACATTGGTTCACACCAACCATGATCTGCGTCGCGGCGGCGGGGATTTCCACCTGAAACAGTTGCTGAAACCGGGTGCCGCCGGACATGATGGCGGCCTCTTTGATTTCGGGCTCGACCCTTTCGAGGCCCAGCATCACGTTTCGCGCCATCGGCGGTGCGGCGTAGATGGCCGAGGCGATCAGACCAACAACGGGGCCGAAACCAAAGAGCAGCAGCAGCGGCGTCAGATAGGCAAAAGTCGGCACAGTCTGCATCACGTCCAGCACCGCCTGCACAAAGGATTTCACCTTTGGCACCTCATTCGCGAGGATACCGATCGCTCCGCCAACGATCAGCGCGACCGGCACCGAGACAGCGACCAGCGCCAGGGTGTTCATGCTCTCGGCCCAGTAGCCTGAGGCCAGTACAAAGCTGAGGCCGAAGAATCCCAACGCCGCCATCGGCAAGCCGCCAAGATACCAGCCCAATGCGGTGACAAGACCGATGAGGATCGGCCACGGGGTATTGGCAAGCACATAGTTGGCCGCATTCATCGGATAGGTCATCAGATCGGAAAACAACCGCATGGCGGGTTTGATACCGTTCAGGAACCAGTCCAGGAAAGCGCCCACCCATTGGGTCGCAGGCAGTTCCCACGCGGTGGGCCATTTCACCAGCCACGGGGCGACGCCTTCCAGTGCAAGACACACGGCACCGACGATCACGGTGATCAGGGCCGCCTGCGCGCCTGCGGTCAGCCGCGCCTGCTGCGCAGGAATATCCGTAGCCGCGGTCATGTGTCATCCACCTGAAGCGCGGCAGCCAGATCCGACGGGTGGACACTGCCGACGATGTTGCCCGCCTCGTCACGCACAGGCACCGGTTCGTACAGTTCCATGCAATGTGCAAGGGCGGCGTCCAGCGTCATCGCCGTGGTCAGGCCCGGATCATCCGGCCCACACTCACTTTCGCCTCCGCGCATGACCGAGGCGACCTTGGCGTGCTGGCCCTTGGCCACATCTTTCGAGAATTCGCGCACGTAGTCGTCGACCGGGCGCAGCACGATATCCGTGGGCGTTCCGATCTGAACGATCTTGCCGTCGCGCATGATCGCTATCCGGTCGGCCAGCTTCAGCGCCTCTTGAATGTCGTGCGTGATGAAGACGATGGATTTCTTCAGCGTCGCCTGAATGCGCAGGAACTCATCCTGCAACTGGCGGCGGATAAGGGGGTCGAGGGCCGAGAATGGCTCGTCCAGAAACCAGATATCGGGGTTCACGGCCAATGACCGTGCGATGCCAACACGCTGGCGCTGACCGCCCGAAAGCTGGCGCGGGAAACTGTCTTCGCGGCCTTCCAATCCGACCAGCGATATTACTTCCTGAGCGCGGGCCAGACGTTCCTTTTTGCCAACGCCCTGAACACGCAGCGGATAGGCCACGTTTTCGGCAACGGTCATGTGCGGGAACAGACCAAAATGCTGGAACACCATGCCCAGCTTCTTGCGGCGCAGCTCGGTCAGCGTCTTTTTTGATGCGCCAATGACATTTTCGCCGTCCACATGGATTTCTCCGCCCGTTCCGGGCAGCAATTGCGAGATACACCGGATCAACGTGGACTTGCCCGACCCCGAAAGCCCCATGATGACGAAAAGCTCGCCCTCCTGGACTTCGAAATTCGCGTCCTGAACGGCCGGAATTAACCCGTTTTCGCGCAGATCGGCGGCGGCTTTTTCAGAGTCGTTCCCTGACCGAGACAGCGCGTCGGTCAGGGCTTTTTCAGCACCAGGGCCAAAGACCTGCCAGAGATTCCAGCAGGCGATGGCTGGCGTGTTTGCGTCAGTCACTTATGCGGCTCACTTGGTTGCCGCGTCGACGACCGGACGCCATTTGCCTTCGTTCTCGGCCATCCAAGCGGCGACAACTTCTTCGACCGAGCCGCCGTCAACGTCGATCGCACCCATCATCGGCTGCTGGTCTTCGACCGCCAGTTGGTAGTTGGTCAGGATCTCGTATGCGGCCGGCCATTTCTCCTCCATGCCGCTCCAACCGGCTTTGAAGATGCGCGAAGGCGAGAAGTCGCAGTCATTCACCGCGTTCGGGTTCGGACCCCAGGCCGGATCGTTAAAGCAAGCCTCTTCGCCCGCAGGCAGGTCAACGAATTGCACGTCATAGGCCGACATCGCCCAGTGCGGCTGCCAGAAGGTGATCAGCAGCGGCGACTTGCGTTCAGTCGAAGCGCGCAGTTCCGCGATCAGAGCACCTTCCGAGCCCGCAGGAACCGCTTTGAACGGCAGTTCAAGACCCGTCATACGATCCGCGCCGGGTGTACCCCAGTCTGCAGGATAGTCGACCAGACGCCCGCCGGGCAGCGTCTCGGCCGTGGCAAAGACCTGCGCGCAGTCTTTCAGCGCTTCCCAAGCAGGCAGGCCGGGGCACAGATCGGCCACATGGGCCGGGTATGCGATGCCTTCTTTGGCATCCAGCCCAAGATCGCCGATTTCGACCACGGTGCCTTCGTCGATTTTCTTGGCATATTCGTCCGACACGTTGGACGACCAGATTTCAAGCGTTGCGTCGATGTCGCCATCGGCCAGCGCCTGGAACTGGTTCATCATGCCCGCTGTGACGTATTCAACGTTATATCCTGCGGCCTTCAGCATCTCGCCCGCCACATGCGTGGTAACGTGCTGACCGGTCCATTCGTTGATCGCCAGCTTGATCGGCTCGTCCACGGCGCCCATATCCGCCGCCTGTGCCGATCCCGCTACCGCAAGGGCCAAAATGCTTACACTCAGTTTTTTCATGATTTTTCTCCCTGTCTTCTTTGTTTTGCCCACCCCGACGCGTTTTTACGCCGGCTGACTTGTCTGGTGACAATACCATGTCGCAACATGCACAAATTTAGCCGGAAAAGGAAAGTGAACACTGACACCAGAGCTAAGCTAATTTCACTTTTTTGGCGCGATTTCCCCCACCCGCTTTGCAACGCAATTGCACCGTCCTGGCTTGTTGCTGAGGTTTGCCAGGGCACCGGACATTGATTGACGAGTCAATCACAAACCCGAATCCCCTGTTTTGTCGAGCATTTCTTTGCAAAACCGTCTAAATTTCTGCATTTCGCAATAATCGCGATCTATAGGAACCCGCCATCCGGGCGCCACTTGCCCTCTTGCCAGATAGGAACAAAAAGGAAACACTAGCGCCGGAGGAACCGAATGATGCGCCATTTTGACGAAATCTACAGCATTGCCGCCGACCGGCATGGCGGCCCTGACAGGCTGGAGGAAAAGCTGAGCAAACCCAAAAGCGCCGCTGAGCTGGCCGCCATGCCGGACGACCGTTGGTTGTCGACAATAACAAAGACCATTTTTCAGGCGGGATTCAGCTGGAAAGTCATCGAATCCAAGTGGGATGGGTTCGAAACGGCATTTGACGGATTTGATGTCGGGCGGTGCGCCTTCATGGACGACGAAAAGTTCGACAGCCTGCTGCAGGACACGCGTATCGTGCGCAACGGAACAAAGATCGCCGCCGTTCGGGACAACGCCGCGTTTCTGCTGGAATTGCGTGAAGAAGGCGGAGCGGGTCAGGTTCTGGGCGGCTGGCCTTCGCACGACTACATTGGCCTGCTGGCAATGCTGGCCAAACGCGGGGCGCGCCTTGGAGGGGCTTCGGCTCAATATGCAATGCGGTTTGCCGGGCGTGACAGTTTCATATTGTCACAGGACGTCACCGCGCGGCTGATCGCCGAAGGCATCATTGACAGGCCCGCCACGTCGAAAAAGGCAATGGCCGCAGTACAGCAGGCTTTCAACACATGGATGGAGCAATCCGGCCGATCGTTGACAGAAATCAGCCGTGTTCTGGCGATGAGCCTCTAAAATCACCTTGCAGGCGGAATGCGTCGTACTAGGCTGCAAGGCATGATCACTCGCGTTATGCTAGTCGTCCTGTTTCTGCTTGCGTCCTGCAGCCGCCCGCTGACAGAGACCGAACGCGCGTTCACCGACACCATTCAGGGCAAAAGCCTGAACATTGATCGCGTCAGACTTGTCGATGGCGCGCCCGTGCTGCCCATTACATACTACCGCGAGGCGCGACCGCGTCTGGCCTGCCGGGATCGCATTCTGCCACCAGCCGAAGAGGGGCTTGTCACCAGCACCCCTGCCGCAGTGGCCCTGTTCAACCGGGTCTATTTCTCGCGTGACTGGTATCTTGAGAATTACATGTCCGGATTTCCGGACGAAATGAACCTGATAGCCGCAATGCTGCTGGCGCATGAACTGACCCATGTCTGGCAGTGGCAGAACCGCGAAACCACCGGGTATCATCCATTACGCGCAGCGGCAGAACATGGCGGACGCAAGGATCCCTATTTGTTCGACCTCGAAACTTCGCCTGACTTCCTTTCTTACGGGTTCGAACAACAGGGCGCGATCGTCGAGGAATATGTGTGCTGCCGGGCGCTGGATCCCCAGGCGGCCCGCACGCAGCGTCTGCACGACATGCTGGGTGTGCACTTCGACCTGTCACCGCTGCCCGAGAAGGGGCGCGAGCGCGACGTCGCCCTGCCGTGGCGGGGCGCGGAAATCAACGGCATTTGCAGCTGATCACCATCACTTTTGCAGCGTTTCCAGATAGGTGACCAGATCGACAATTGGCTGGCTCGTCAGAATCGGCTGGCCATCATGCGTTTTGATCGCCGTGTCCTGCCCTTCGAAGAACGGCCCATACACAGGCATCGGGCTGCCGTGCGAGACCAGAGGATCGCGTCCGTCGATCCGTGCCACAACTCTTGCCCGTGGAAACACCCCATTTGCATCCGCCAATTTGGTCAGGTCAGTGGGCTGAATAACCAAGACACCGGCCATCGGACCCTGACCCGTTGCTTCGATCCCGTGACAGGTGGCGCAGTGGCGCAGGTACAAATGGCCACCATTTTCGGCATCCTGTGCTGGCGCTTGTGATGCCAGAAAGACGGCTGTCAGAAATGTGACCCGGGCGGCGGACATTTTCATCGTAATCTCCTGTCAGGATTGGCAATTGCAGGCTTGCCCGTTCTGCGGCTAGGGGCAATGATCCAGATCAACGCAACAAGGGCAAAGGATCGGGCAATGACACAATACGCAGCCATCATGCTGGCAGCCGGGGTCGGCGTGCCTCTGCTGGCGGGTCTGAATGCGGCCTTGGGTAAACTGATCGGGTCGCCGACCACGGCGGCAGTGGTTCTGTTCGCCGTTGCCCTGACCGCTTCGGCGCTGGTCATGTTGGTGTTTCCCGGCTTCGACGCGCTTTCAAAAATTTCAGAAGCCCCGAAGCACCTGTTCCTCGGCGGCGTTCTGGTCGCCTTTTATGTGTTGTCCATCACCCACGTGGCCCCGCATTTTGGCGTCGGTAACGCAGTGTTCTTTGTCCTGCTGGGCCAGTTGATCAGTGCAGCCGCCATTGACCATTTTGGTCTGTTTGGCGCCCAGATCACACCCCTAACCTGGATGCGGGCGGGCGGGATTGCTGTTATGGCAGTTGGCGTCGCCATCACTCAACTGGCTTGAGAACACCGCCGTCCAACCGCACGATCCGGTCCATCCGCGCGGCCAGATCCGGGTTGTGAGTGGCGATCAACGCCGAAAGCCCCTCACCCCGCACAAGTGACATCAGCGCATCGAAAACCTGATCCGAGGTCTCAGGGTCCAGATTGCCGGTCGGTTCATCCGCCAGCAAAACGCGCGGCGCATTGGCCAGCGCCCGGCAGAATGCAACGCGCTGTTGCTCTCCTCCTGACAGGGCCGCCGGGCGATGATCGGCGCGGGACGCAACCCCAACCCGCCCCAGCAGTGACATAGCCCGTTCACGGGCAGCTTTTTCGGATACGCCATTGGCCAGTTGCGGAAGGGTTATATTCTCAAGCGCCGTGAATTCCGGCAGCAGATGGTGGAACTGATAGACAAATCCCACATCGCGCCGCCGCAATGCTGTGCGGGTACGGTCGCCTTTGCCCGAGGCATCCTGACCCGCAATTTCAACCGATCCGGCATCGGGGGCATCAAGAAGCCCGGCAATATGAAGCAGCGTCGACTTTCCGGCACCCGACGGTGCCACCAGCGCCACAGCCTCACCCGCGCGAAGTTCCAGATCTGCACCGCGCAGAACCTGAACCTCGCCCGGAGTGCCCCTCAGATAGGTCTTGGTCAGACCGTTCAGCCGCATCGTCACATCATTCATAGCGCAGCGCCTCAACCGGGTTCAGCCGCGCCGCACGACGAGCAGGGAAATAGGTGACAAGAAAGGACAGACCCAACGAAAGCGCGACTGCCTTGAGTACATCGGTCAAGTGCAATTCGGCGGGCAAAGCGTAGATGCCGCGAATGGACGGATCCCAGACACCGCCTCCCATGACGTAGTTCACGAAGGAAAAAATCGGATCGATATAGATGGCGAAAAGGCATCCAAGGACCACGCCCATCACCGTTCCGATGATGCCGGTGAATGCCCCGCAAATGAAAAACACCCGCAGAACGGACCCTTCACTCAGACCGATGGTGCGCAGGATGCCGATGTCCCGCCCCTTGTTCTTGACCAGCATGATCAGGCCAGAGACGATATTCATCGCCGCGATCAGCACCAGGATCGACAGGATGATGAACATCACGTTGTCCTCTACCTCGAGCGCGCGCAGGAACCCACCCGAAGCGTCCTGCCACGTCCAGATCTGGCTGCGCTCGCCTGCGGCTTCGAGTATCGGGATCAGGATCGGGTTCAGTGCCTCGGGCTGCGCGACCATCACCTCGATCTCATCCGCGACACCTTCGCGGTTGAAAAAGCTCTGCGCCCTGTCAAACGGCATGTAGACCCGGGTCCGGTCAATATCGTAGCGGCCGGCCGAAAAGACATAGACCACGTGGTAAGCATTCACCCGCGGCGACGTGCCAAAGGCGGTTTTGACCCCGTTGGGCGAGGTCAGCTTGATCGTATCGCCGACTGTCGCCCCGATGCTGCGGGCAACGCCGGAACCAAGGGCAACCACTTCTTCACCGTCCTGAAACCCCGACAGATCACCAATGGCTTGTTCACTTTCAGCAATACCCGGCAAATCGCTCAGATCGTCGGGGCGAATGCCAAAGACCTCGACGCCGCTGCTGCGGTCGCGGTTGGTGATCAGCACCTGTCCCTTGACCAATGGCGCGGCCCGCTCGACCCCGTCAACCTGCGCGATCCGCACCGCCATGCCGTCAAAATCCGCAATCGTCCTGTCAACGCTGCCCTGTTGACCCACCTGGCCAGCCGAATAGACGGTGACATGCGCGTTGGCCCCCAAAATGGTACCGACAAACTCGGACCGGAACCCGGACCGCACCGCCAGGGTCGCGATCAGGGCAAACACGGCCAGAGTGATCCCGATCAGGGAAATCCAGGTCATCACGCTGACGCCGCCTTCGGCGCGGCGGGCACGCAGATAACGCCAGGCGATTTTCCATTCAAAAGGGGCAAAGGGCGGGGGTGTGGTGGCCATGCCTGCTCCGGTTTTTCTGTTTGCGGCGACCCTTTCGGCATTTGCCCTGATGGTCAAGCGACTTGTCGCCACCAGTGTCTGTGCTAGCCGGAAAGGGCCGAAGTTTGATCCAATACAGCCTTTGTTCTGGCCGGGTCGCTGATGCCGCGGCTTTCCAATGCCTTGAACACCCGTTCGCGCAGATCTTCGGGCAGTTTCGAAACCGCCCGATTGTGCAATCCAAGGCTGAGTGACTGCGGATAGTCCAGTCGTGACACCTGCGCGCTCAGAACGTCCTGCGAACAGGTGGGCCACATACCGACGCTGTTGTTTTCAATCGGCTGAAACCAAGGTACGTAACCTTCAGGTGAGCCCATACAAAACGCGTTAAGTAGCATGAACTCGGAAGGCCGCCGCCGCGACGCAAAGAGAGCCTGCACCGAACCGTAACGCGCATTGATTTCGTCCAGCAGCGCCAAAACAAGCGATCTTCGGACCGGGAACGGTGTCGCAAAGTTCGTTGTTTCAAGATCGGTAGTACCGGGTTTGTTAACCCCAAGCGCCTCCAAACTCTCAGACAACCAATTGCGGTGAAAATCGCTTTGAACCGGAATGAACGGGATTTGGGCGGCGCCATCCTGTGAAAAGAACTCAGATTGCTCGAAAGCGCGCAAAAACAGGTTCTTGGTATCCAGGATAACGATATTCTCGGCATCTACCACGCGTGCGGCACCCAGTTTCAGCACCTGCTGAGCGCGATACCCGTTGTTGCCCCGCCACCCGCCTTTTCGGGCGAACGGAATCCGGAAACGGTTCTCGATCAGGACCCGGTCACGCCAGGGCCGTTCTGAACAATGCCCGGTGCCCAGCAATACGTCGTCGCCGCTTAGCACCTTAACCTTGGGCAGCAACGGACCATAAGACGGCAGGATTGGATCGATCTTCTGTCTGAGCGACGCCTCGTCAATGTCGTTCATGATAACATGGATCGATGCGACACTTCGGGGGTCAACGAACCGGGCAAATGACAGCGCCTGCAATTCCAGCAAGGGATAGTCCTTGGAATACACAACCGTTGCAAAACTCAGCACGTCCGTATCCCCCGTCTGAACCAGACTGATTTACCACTCTGATATCTTGTGTCCAGCCCGGCAATTGCAATGCCGGAACGAATCAAACGCGGTCGGTCCGTCTGGAAGGGCTCGGGCTTAAGGCGACAGAGTAACAAGCGGGCTATACCAATAGTTGTGACATCCTTCACAGACAGCGCTGAATTGTTTCACCTATGATATCAATGCGGGCATTGCGTGAATTATTGAACTCAAAATGCAACATTTTCAGAGTAATTTTATTTCAAATTTTGATTATTCTGAGAAATTTTGACACCCTGTAATGGGGGAACACATTTCAGAGCGGGGGTCGCTCATGTTAATTAAGCGGAAGACTGAGGTGTCGGGTTCTATTGTGGCCCGAACGGCATCCACAGAACTCGATTGCGAAACAGCGGCTCTGCTGCGCGCAGCAATCCGCCCGTTATTCGCCAGCGCGGCAAGCTGGGGTAGCCTGGCTGACATCCTGAAAGACAAGGGATACAGGCTGGCATTCCGAAAGGGCCGCCTGTGCATCACCGACAGAACATCCGGCGAGCGGGTCTGTGGACTGCGTTTTCTTGGGTTCGAATTCAAGGATCTGGTGCGTAAGCTTGGGCGTCCGATTGTCGTCGCCCATGGCGGGCAGGCAGATGGAGAAGTTCTTGCGGCACGCCCATCCCGGAACGGCACTTGAATTAAGAAACTAGAACTTTCGCCAAAACTGCACCGAACGGCGCAGGGTCTTAAACAGGCAATGGCGCGCGGCCAGTTTGATCGCCTCGGGCGTATCAGGTCGACGCAGAACTTCAAGCATCAGGTTGGCCGGCATGTGTCCGCGCCGATAGTATCCAAAGAAATCCTGCTGCGTCAGCCCATGGGCCGTCTTGAAATCCGCGTAGTATTGCATCCAGACACGGGCATAGTCCTGCCCTGTTGCCTCATCGTCGCTGGTCACACCTCTTTCCCAGAACAACGAGACCGGATCATCCATCCGCTCACCCTGATAGCCGCCACCGACCAGGCGCAGCATCAGGTCGTAATCGGCGGCAACGCGAAACTGCGTGTCATGTCCGCCCAGTGCAAGAAAGACATCCCGTTTTATGAAAACCGAGTTATGGCAGAACGGCATCCGCTGCAGGACCGCCGTAAGTGACATCCGTTTCTCCCGGCTTTCCGATCCGTCCGCGTGTTTGCGCAGTGTCGACCCGAACAGGAAATCGGGCGCGGTTGCCTCAAGCCGATCCGCCGCCATGTTAAGCACATCATCTGACGCCAGGGTGTCGTCCGAGTTCAGGAACAGCAGATACGTTCCGCGCGCGGCCTGTGCCCCCTTGTTCATCGCATCGTACAGACCGGCATCCGGTGCACTGATCACGCGTGTACGCAGGGCGTCTGCCGTCGCCTCATTCAAAAACGCAGTGGTTCCATCCGACGAAGCGCCATCCTGAATGACGTGCTCGGCCCGAACGCAGTTCTGCCGCGCCATGCATTCGATGACGCCCAGAAAACTGTCCTGCCGCCCTTGGGACAGCAGGTTGTAAGTCGCCGTGATCACCGAGATCAGCGGCGTGTCGGTCTGCTCAGGCGATCTGCTCATAAATCCCGGCGATCTTGGTGACCGCGGCCTCGGGGCTCAGTTCCTCACTTTCGCCGGTGCGACGGCTGGTCAGTTCGACCACACCGTTCTTCAGGCCGCGCGGACCGACAGTGATGCGCCACGGCAGGCCGATCAGGTCCATGGTTGCGAATTTGCCCCCTGCCCGCTCGTTGCGGTCATCATAAAGCGGCTCAAGCCCCAGCGCGGTCAGTGCCTTGTAGATCCTTTCGCAAGCCGTATCCGCTTCTTCATCACCCTGTTTCAGGTTGACGATACCGCAATGGAACGGGGTCACGCCCTCCGGCCAGATGATGCCCTTGTCGTCATGGCTGGCTTCGATGATCGCGCCGATCAGGCGGCTGACACCGATGCCGTGGCTGCCCATGTGGACCGGAACCGGCTTACCGTCGGGGCCTTGCACGGTTGCACCCAGCGGTTCGGAATACTTGGTGCCGAAATAGAAGATCTGGCCGACCTCGATTCCGCGCGCGACGCGGCGGCGCTCTTCCGGGATCTGGTTGAACAGCGCCTCGTCATGGGTTTCGTCGGTGCGCGCGTATTTCGAGGTGAACTCCTCGAGGATCGCCTGACACTGCTCGCGGTTGTCATAATCGATCACGCGGTCGCCAAAGGTCAGATCGGTGACGGCGCTGTCATAGAAGACCTCGGATTCGCCGGTATCGGCCAGAACAAGGAACTCATGCGTGTCGTCACCACCGATGGGGCCGGAATCGGCACGCATTGGGATGGCTTGCAGCCCCATACGCTCGTAAGTGCGCAGGTAGCTGACCAGATGGCGGTTATATGCGTGCAGCGCGTCTTCCTTGTTCAGGTCGAAATTGTAGCCGTCCTTCATATAGAATTCACGACCACGCATCACGCCGAAACGGGGGCGGATTTCATCGCGGAATTTCCACTGAATCTGATAGAGGGTCAGCGGCAGATCCTTGTAGCTGCTGACATGGCCACGGAAGATGTCGGTCACCAGTTCCTCAGCCGTCGGCGTATACAACATGTCGCGCCCGTGACGGTCCTGCATTCGCAGCATTTCCTGACCGTAATCGTCGTAACGTCCGGATTCGCGCCACAGGTCCGCGGATTGCAAAATAGGCATCTGGATGGCGATGTGACCCGCCCGCGCCTGTTCCTCGTGCACGATGTTTTCCAACTTGCGCAGAACTTTGAAACCCAACGGCAGCCACGAATAAATCCCGGCCGCGGCCTGTTTGATCATCCCGGCACGCAGCATCAGCCGGTGGCTGACGATCTGGGCCTCCGAGGGGGTTTCCTTGAGAACGGGCAGAAAGTAACGGCTGAGGCGCATTGTATGACCTTCAAAGGTGAGAATTCGACTTCAAAGCTGCTTATTGCAAAGCCCCGCCGGGGGCAATCGGCCATTGGCGATTTTGCGACCTCGGAGCAGTCGGTTTTTTGATTGACCCGCCAGTCAGCATTCAAGATGGTAGCGGGAACATTTTCTCAGGAGGTCCCCGTGCAAACCATTCAGGAACCCGCCCGCCAGATCCCCGTAGTTCATCACACCGACGTTCTTGTTGTAGGTTCCGGCCCCGCCGGCCTTGCCGCCGCACTGGCAGCGGCTCGGGCGGGGGCGGAAGTGTCCTTGGTCGACCGCTTCGGTTGCATGGGGGGGAACATCACCGCTGTCGGGGTCGAAGGTTTCGCCTGGTATCGCCACGAACAGACGGTCGAAGCTGGCGGCATCGGCATGGAGTTCGAAACCCGTGCCAAGGAGATGGGCGCTGCGGTGCCGGAAAGCCAGTCGCTGAGCTATGAGCTCGACAGCGAGGGCTTCAAACTGGTGGCAGACAAGCTGGTCGAAGAGGCTGGTGTGCATCCGATGCTGCACCGTCAGTTTGTCGCTCCGATCATGGAAGGCAACCGGATCACCGGGATCATCACCGAATCCAAGGCAGGGCGCGAGGCGATACTGGCCAAGGTGGTGATTGATGCCACCGGGGACGCTGATGTAGCCCATCGTGCAGGCGCACCGACCCACAAAACCCCACGCGAAGACATGATGGCGGCCTCGGTCATGTTCCATCTGGCCGGTGTCGACAAACGCGCATTCATGGAAGGTGTCAAATCCGACCCGCAGACCTACAAGGACTGGGGCGGCGGCGGTGAGTGGAACATCGAAACGAGCGGCAAAGAAGACGACATGTTCTCGCCCTTCGTGCACAAACCGTTCCAACAAGCCATTGATGAGGGGCTGATCCCGCCGCATCTGAACACCATCGCCGGTACATGGGGCGCAATGCATGACACGGGTGAGTTGACCTACATGAACCTTATCCATCTGGCCGAGATAGACGGCACCGACCCCGACAGCCTGACGCGCGGCGAGATCGAAGGCCGACGTCAGTCGATGCTGGCCATCGAGGCGCTGCGCCGGTTCATGCCCGGTTGTGAAAACGCCCGTCTGCGGAACTTTGGGATGACTATCGGCATCCGCGACACCCGCAAGATCGACGCGGTCTATAACATGACCGAGGATGACGCCCGCCATCAGGGTCGGTTCGAAGACACGATCGGCATCTACCCCGAGTTCATCGACGGCTATGGCATCCTGATCTTGCCGACCACAGGCCGGTACATGCAGGTCCCTTACCGATCCATGCTGCCAAAAGGTGTGCAGGGCCTGCTGGTGGCGGGGCGTTCGCACGGCGCAGACCGCGTCGCCCATGCCGCGACCCGAAATATGGCCTGTTGTGCTGTCATGGGTCAGGGTGCCGGAATTGCAGCGGCGTTGTCCCTCAAAAGTAATCAGGACGTGCACGAATTGAACCTGACCCCGGTTCACGCGGAACTTGAACGCCAGGGGGTGAGGATCAACTGATGAACCATATTCCTACCATCGACATCGCCCCCCTGAACGACAAGGCTCATCCGGGCTTTGACACCACCGTTCAGCAAATCCTGGACGCTTGCACCAGCATCGGCTTCCTATCGATTACAGGCACCGGCGTTCCCCCGGATATGGTCGAGCAGGTTCGGGACTGCGTTCGTGAGATCTTCGGCATCGATGACAGCAGCAAATGGGATCAGGCCATCACCCGTGACAATTATCGCGGCTATATTCCCATGGGATTTTTCACCCCGAACGACGGATCGGGGACCGCCGACAAATACGAAGGCTACAAGTTGCACTTCGAAACCCCATCGGATGCGCGTATCCGTCAGGACTGTGCCCTTTACGGGCCAAATCTCTGGCCGCGCGAAGTCCCGGGCGCACAGGACGTCATCCTGAAATACTGGGCTGAACTGGATCGCGTCACAGACCATTTGCTTGGGGCGCTGGAAGTCGGGTTGAAGCTTGAGCCGGACAGTCTGCGCGACGCGTTCCGCGACCCGATGACCAATATGACTTTGCTGCATTACCCACCTCAGGCCGCCGAGGAAGCGGGCTATGGCATTCATCCGCACAAAGACACCGACGCACTGACCATCATCGCGCCCGATCCCGTCGGCGGGCTTGAGGTTCAGACGCGGGCCGGAGACTGGATTACTCCGGATTGCCCGCCCGGTGGCTTTGTCGTCAATATCGGCGACATGCTGGAGCTTTGGTCAGGGGGACGGTTGAAATCAACTCCGCACCGGGTCGTCAACCGCTCGGGGCGGGAACGGTATTCCTTTCCGTATTTCGCCGTGCCGCGTCATGATGTTGTCATCCAACCCCAATTGCCACCCCTACCCGGCTTTGACCGGCCCGCAGTCCATTGCGGGCACTGGTCGGCAGAGATCTGGCGCACAAACTGGTCAGATGAAATGGCGGATGAGGAAACCCCCGAACTAGGAACATTGCACAGCTGACACCCCAAAATCTCAGCGGGCATGAACCACTTGCATCGCGGGCGCGCATGGGCCAAGAACACGTGCAAGTGCCAAACTCAGGGGACCGATATGGCCTTGCCCGTTAAGGATCAGCTCAGATACTGGGGCATCGCCGCAGTGGTGATTGCCCTTCTTTTGTGGGCTCTTGGGGACGTGCTTCTGCCCTTCGTCATCGGTGGTGCGATTGCATATTTTCTGGATCCGGTCGCGGATCGGCTTGAAAATCTGGGTCTCTCGCGCATGGCGACGACGGGCATCATCACCGTAGTCGGTGTGCTGGGTTTCGTCCTGGCGATCCTGATGGTTGTTCCCGCATTGATCACTCAGCTGATCGATCTGGTCGAGATCATGCCCAGCCTGTTCAAGGAACTGCGCGGGTTTATCGAACGACAATTTCCGTCCCTGTTGGACCGTCAGTCCAACTCGCATCAGTTTCTGGTTTCTCTTGGCGAGACCCTGAAGTCGAAGACCGGCGATGTCCTGCAAACAGTCGTCGCCTCGTTGGGGTCGGCAATAAACGTGGTCGTTTTGCTGGTCATCGTGCCGGTGGTTACCGTCTACCTGCTGCTGGACTGGGACCGCATGATTGCGCGTATAGCCGAGCTTTTGCCGCGTGACCATGCGCCGACAATCAAGAAGCTGGCCGGGGAAATCGATGATGTCCTGGCCTCGTTCGTGCGGGGCATGGGAACGGTCTGTCTGATCCTGGGCACGTACTATGCCATCGCACTGATGCTTGTCGGCCTGCAGTTCGGGCTGATTGTCGGGTTCATTGCCGGGCTCGTCACCTTCATCCCGTATCTGGGGGCGCTGATCGGCGGCACGCTGGCGATCGGGCTGGCGCTGTTTCAGTTCTGGGGTGACTGGGCCCATATCGGGCTGGTCGCTGGTGTATTCGCACTTGGGCAAGTGACCGAAGGCAATTTCCTGACACCCAAACTTGTCGGCAATTCGGTCGGCCTGCATCCGGTCTGGCTGCTGCTGGCGCTGTCCGTGTTTGGGGCACTGTTCGGTTTTGTGGGCATGTTGGTGGCTGTTCCGGTCGCCGCAGCACTCGGCGTACTGGCCCGGTTTGCCACTTCGAAATATCTGGAAAGCCGCCTGTATACCGGGCTGGAAGGGCTGGATCAGGAAGACAAGTGAATGGCACGCCAGCTCAGCTTTGACCTTCCGGCGAAAACCGCGCTGGGACGCGAGGATTTTTTTGTTTCCCCCGCCAACGCTCTGGCGGTGGCAATGATTTCCGCCTCGTCCTGGCCAGGCAACAAACTGGTGCTCAGCGGACCGGCAGGTTCAGGAAAAACACATCTGTCGCATGTATGGGCGGCGGAAACCGGCGGACGGATCATTTCAGCCACCGATCTGAAGCACAGCGAGGTGCCCGAGTTGGCCCGGACTTCGGTCGCGGTCGAAGATGTCCCCATGATCGCAGATGACGTTGAAAAACAGAAAACGCTGTTTCATCTGCACAATCTTGTTCTGGCCGAGGGCCACGCGCTGTTGATGACCGGACGGCTGGCGCCGAAGCTTTGGCAGCTGCCTCTGGCCGATTTGCAAAGCCGTATCGAAGGCGCCCATCAGGTCGCCCTGGACCCGCCCGATGACGCCCTTCTAGGGGCCGTGCTGGCCAAGCTGTTCGTGGACCGGCAGCTCAACCCCGGACCCGAGGTGATTTCCTATCTGGTCAAGCACATGGACCGGCGTTTCGAAACGGCGGCAGAGGTCGTGGCGCAACTGGACAAGCTCGCACTGTCGGAAAGGCGCGACATCACTCGGGCGCTGGCGATCCGGGTTCTGAAACACCATGCCGGCGACGGCCATTGAAGAGATTGACCCGAATCCGGTGATTTCGCATCCTGAGACAGGAATATCTGGGAAAGACATGGATCAGACTATCGATACCACCATCCCCGACTGGGGACCTTTCGGAAGACCGCTATTTTCTGATCCCCGCGTCAGGGACTTGTCCCGGGTCGGTGTTGTCGATGTCGGATCGAACTCGGTCCGTATGGTCATATTTGACGGGGCGGCCCGCTCGCCCGCGTATTTCTACAACGAAAAGGTGATGTGCGAACTGGGCGCGGGTCTGTCGGAGACCGGGCACCTGAACCCCAGAGGGCGTGTTCGCGCATTGGATGCCCTGCGCCGGTTCCAGCATCTGGCCGACAACCTAGATCTGCCCGGTCTGCACGTTGTCGCAACCGCCGCGGTACGCGAAGCCAAGGACGGGCAGGAGTTTTGCGACGAGGTCAAAGCCGAAACCGGCCTGCACGTTTCGATCATCGATGGTCTGGAAGAGGCCCGTTTTTCCGCTCAAGGCGTGCTTCTGGGATGGCCGGGTGCATACGGTCTGATCTGCGATATTGGCGGTTCATCCATGGAACTGGCCGAGATCGGCGAAGGCCAGACCGGTCGCCGCGTGACATCGGCGCTGGGTCCGTTGAAATTGCGGGACATCAAAGGCGGGCGTCGTGCCCGCAAGGCGCACATCAAATCCACCATGGAAGAACTGCGCGATCAGTTGGGCCCCCAGCGGGATCGCCTGTTCCTGGTGGGCGGCAGCTGGCGCGCCTTTGCACGGCTGGACATGCTGCGGCGGGGTTATCCGCTGAACGTTCTGCATGAATACAGGATGACCCACAAGCAGGTGCACGAAACCATCCGGTTCATCGAAAAGGGCGACCCCGAGAAACTGCGCAGCCGGGCTGGTGTGTCCAGCTCGCGCATGGCGCTGATCCCTTATGCGATGGATGTGCTGTCCCGACTGATCCGGACATTCAAACCCAAGGACATCGCCATTTCAAGCTATGGAATCCGCGAAGGGCTTTTGTACGAACAGATGCCGCAAAGCCTGCGCGATTGCGACCCGCTGATCGAGGCCAGCCGCTTTTCGGAAGCCAAGGACGCCCGTCTGCCCGGTTTTGGAAAACACCTGTTCGATTTCGTCATGCCGCTGTTCAAATCGGCACCGTCAACCCGCGTCCGGCTGGTCAAGGCCGCGTGCCTTCTGCACGATGTCAGTTGGCGCGCTCATCCCGATTATCGGGCAGAGGTCTGTTTCGACTACGTGACCCGTGCCAACCTGGGTGGGCTGAAGCATTCGGAACGGGTGTTTATTGGTCTGGCGTTGCAGCACCGCTACCGCAACAAACGCGAAGGCAACCGGTTCGCGCCGCAATATGAACTGCTGGATGAAAAGAGTCAGAAGCAGGCCGAGATTCTGGGCAAGGCAATGCGCTTTGGCGCAATGCTGTGGATGAAGAATGACGCCACGATGGGCAAACTTCGTTATTTCCCAAAGAAACGCCAGTTGGATCTGATTTTGCCAAAAGCCGCCGAACCGCTGTTCAACGAAACCGCCGAAGCACGCTTCGGCTCTCTGGCTCAGGCATTGAAGTCCGAGACCAAGGTTATCATCCAGGGGTAATCCCCTGTAAACGCTCAGATATCCGTTACACCTTCGTCCGGCTCTGGTTTTTCCTCAAGAGTTTGCGGGGTGTCGTCCTGCGGTTTCCGGCGGATGATGATATCGCCATTGGGCAGGATCTCCGGTGCCTCATAAACGCTCCAATCCTGTATCTCCTTGGTCATTTCTGCCAGTGCCGGTCCCATTTCCTCAAAAAAGGACAGCATGGCAGGACCAAACTGTTCAGCCAGGTCGCGCAAATCATCGAGCGTGGGCTCCATTTCCTTGCGCAGGCCTTCGAAGAAAAGCTCGGCGCCGCGCTCCATCAGGGACTTGCCGGTATCTTCCTGCGCGCTGGCTGGGAACGCAGTGGACGTCACGATCAGACTTATCAAAAGAACTCGTTTCATGCGGCCAAACATAAGCACTGCGGGAAGGCGTTGAAAGATCACAGGTCAATATCCAGAGTTACGGGAAAATGGTCCGAGGCCGTCAGCAGTGCGTCCCGCAATTCCGCGTTCGAACGGATCGCGTCGTCCCGCAACGGATGCCAGATTCGCCAGACCGGATTTCGCTGGCGCAGCGGATCGCTGATCATGATGTAATCCAGCAATGCCTCAAGAAAATCTCCCTTGTCCCGGCGCACAAACCGGGCCGTCGAAGGTGTTTCCCCACCGACAGAGCCGTAAGCGGTTGCGGCATTGGGATCAAACAAACCGGACTGCAACAAAATCTCGACGGATGAGCGCCCGAATAGGTTCTCGAACTCGTCCAGGCCCGGGCCGTCGTTAAGATCACCCAGCAAAATCACCGGTTCGTCCTCGGCAATGTGCTGTTCGACGCGCCGGGCCAGCCAGATCGCCTGAGCCAGTTGTTTGCGCCGGTTGGAAATTGAAATCCGGATCGCCTCGTCCCGGCTTTCCGCGCCGCGCGGCGCTTTGGATTTCAGATGTGCCCCAATCAGGCGAAATTTCGCACCCGACTTTGTTTCCACCGCCAATTCCATCGGTGGCTTTGAAAAAAGCACAACATCCTCGGTTGCGTCGATATCCAGATCAATCCGAAATTCGGTGTCAAACCGGGGTGCTGTCTGATGGTCGAATGGCTGCGCAGACCGCGTCTTTGGATCATGGCGCACCATCAGCAACTGAGGATCAAACAAAAGTGCCAGTTCCTGATGGGTTTCATTAGCGAAGCCCATGACCGCATGAGTGGTGCGCAAATCGAAGGCTTCCGCAAAACCCTGCAACGCGCGGACGGTGTTCTGCGTTTTGCCGGTGTTTGGGGCCTCAACGATCAGAATGGCATCTGCGTCGATAGCCGTCAGAACCTTGGCGATCGCCTCGACCTGCTGGGCCCGGGTGACATCAAAGCGGCCGGACCAGCCGTCATCGACGATCAGACGATCCTGGCGATCAAACAAGTTGGCGAACCATTCGATATTGTAGGTCGCCAAACGCATCCGTTCAGACCTTTGCACCGTTTATTTCGTCCCAGGCGCGGTTGATGTCGATCATCTTTTTCTCGGCCAGCCGGATTGCCTCCTCGGGCACGCCGCGCGCCATCATGGCGTCAGGATGGGTTTCGCGCACTAGCTTGCGCCAGATGTTGCGAATTTCGGTCAACGGCATGTCCCTTGTCACGCCCAGAACGGTATACGGATCGTTTGGGGCATCCGGCACGAAACGGGCGCGCAGCGCCAGAAACTGAGCGTCGGTTTGCCCGAATATCCGGCTGACTTCTTCCAGAAACTCGTTTTCGTTCGGGTGATAAAACCCGTCGGCCATGGCGATGTGAAACAGGCCTTCCATCAGGTCGCACAACGTCGTGCTGTCTTCGTCGAACATCCTGGCGATCTTGCGGGCATAGTCCTGATAGCCGGCCACGTCGGTTCGGGCCATGTTGAACACCCGCGCCGCGCCTTCTTCGTCTTCGCGGGCAATCTGGAACACATCGCGAAAGGCCGTAACCTCGTCCCGCGTCACCTGCCCGTCTGCCTTGGCCATCTTGGCGCCCAGCGCGATCACAGCGATTGTAAAGGCCACCGACCTTTCGGGCGGTGAGCGCAGTTTCTCAAAAACGGCAGTCAGGCTTTCACCTTGTGCCAGTGCGCTCAGCGCATCGGATATACGGGTCCAGATCGACATGGCCGCACCCTAGCGCCACAAATCGCGCGTGTCAGGTGCGACAGATCAGTCCTGACCAATAATTTTCTGCATCAGTACCAGATCCAACCTGCGGCCCCATTTGCAGCCCACTTGGGGCATTCGTCCGACTTCGGTGAAACCGATGCGAGCGTGAAAGGCGATGGCAGCCGGATTTTCCGAGGATATTCCCGCCACAAGCACGTGGACGCTCTCGGCCCGGGCCACCTCTTCCAACCGGCTCATCAACGCGCGGCCGATCCCCTTGCCACGTGCTGATGGAGCTAGTTGAATCGAGTGCTCGCGGCATTCGGCATACCCCGGCCCGGATCGGAACCGAGTATACGAAGCGAAACCGACAACCTCGCTATCCAGTTCAGCCACCAAAAACCCCGCACCGCGGGCTTCGATGTCGGCTGCAATTCCCGCGGCAGTCCGCTCCTCGGATGTGAACGTAACCAGGGTATCCCTGATGATCGCGTTGGTAATTTTAGCAATCGCCGGTGCATCCGCAATCTGTGCCTGCCGAACCCTCATTCCAGAACGCGACGTCCGTTTGGTGTCTCGAATTCAGCGCGCAGGCCCGGCGAGCCCTGGTGAAACTCAACACCCTCAACCGGCCCGGTGCTTTGGGCAAGCTTCGTTGCTTCGGGATGGGACACCAGCAATCTCAGCAACCGGCAACCACTGGCCTGCAACACTTCGGCGGGGTGCAGATCGCCCTGCCACTGTATGAATGCGGGATAGAGGTTGTCATAAGGCAGGCGCCCGGACGATGGCACGATCATGCGCCAGCGCAGCGCCCCGCGCTCCAGATCTGTCGGGTCTAACGGGCCACCCGGCACGGTGGCCGCCTCGATATCCTTCACACGGCAGATCCAGTTGGTCAGGCGCGGTGCACCCTGAAACCGGTCCAGATCGAACCACCGGGTGCGCTCAGGTTGCGCCGCATTCGGGTCAACTGCAATCGCTTCCAGATACAAGCCATCTTCAAGTCCGAGCAGCTTGTTATAAGTACCGAATTTCTCATGCTTGCCGCCTGTCTCAAGCCTGACCCCCAAGGCGTCCTCGACATGCGCGGCAGCAGCCTCCAGCGTTTCCCCTGCGACGGCCAGATGATCCAGTTCCATTTCCACCCCATCATAAAAGGCAGCGCAGAAAACGCGCTGCCTTTCCCAATAAAGCTGTCCTCGGACATCTGCGCCACAAGATTCTTCGTTGAAAAATCTTGTCTGGGCCTTACCCCTTGGCTTCGCCGATCAGGCGCAGAATATCCTGTGCCGCTTCGGGGATATTGGTGCCCGGACCAAAGATCGCTTTGACGCCGTGGTCGTAGAGGAACTGATAATCCTGCTGTGGGATCACCCCGCCGCAGATCACGATGATATCCTCGGCACCGGCTTTCTTGAGTTCCTCGACCAGTTGCGGGGCCAGTGTCTTGTGGCCTGCCGCCTGAGACGAGATGCCGACCACGTGGACGTCATTGTCGACGGCATCCTGAGCCGCCTCGGCCGGTGTCTGGAACAGAGGGCCAACGTCGACGTCAAACCCGATATCCGCAAAAGCAGTCGCGATCACCTTGGCACCCCGGTCATGACCATCCTGCCCCATCTTGACGACCAGCAAGCGGGGGCGGCGGCCTTCAGCCTCGGCGAAATCTTCGATGGATTTCTGGATCGCGGCAAAACCTTCGTCACCCTCATAGGCCGCTCCATAGACACCGGCCAGCGTTTTCACTTCGGCGCGGTGGCGGCCGAATTCCTTCTCCATTGCCATGCTGATCTCTCCTACGGATGCGCGGGCGCGGGCGGCCTCGACCGCAGCAGCCAGCAGGTTTCCGCCCTCACGGGCTGCGGTGGTCAATGCGTCCAGCGCCTGATTGCAGGCTGCTTCGTCCCGCGTTGCGCGGATACGTTCCAGCCGCGCGACCTGAGCCTCGCGCACGGCGACGTTGTCGACGTCGAGAATGTCGATCGGGTCTTCCTGTTCCTTGCGGTACTTGTTGACGCCGACGATCACCTCGTCACCCCGGTCGATCATGGCCTGACGACGCGCGGCACTTTCTTCGATCCGAAGCTTGGGCATGCCGCTGGCCACGGCCTTGGTCATGCCGCCCATCTCCTCGACCTCTTCCATCAGGGCCCAGGCTTTGTCGATCAGCTCGTTGGTCAGGCTTTCGACGTAGTAGGAACCCGCCAGCGGATCGACCACATCCGTCACGCCGGTTTCCTCCTGCAAGATCAATTGCGTGTTCCGCGCGATACGGGCCGAAAAGTCGGTCGGCAACGCAATTGCTTCGTCCAAAGCATTTGTGTGCAGCGACTGGGTGCCGCCCAAAACCGCGCTCATCGCCTCATATGCGGTACGGATCACGTTGTTATAGGGGTCCTGTTCCTGCAGCGACACGCCGGAAGTCTGGCAATGGGTGCGCAACATCTTGGACCGTTCGGACTTTGCCCCGAACTCGGTCATCACGCGGTGCCACAGGGTCCGCGCGGCACGCAGTTTGGCGGCCTCCATAAAGAAATTCATGCCGATCGCAAAGAAGAACGACAGGCGACCTGCGAACTTGTCCACGTCCATCCCGGCTTGCGTCGCGGCACGAACATATTCGCGCCCGTCAGCCAGCGTATAGGCCAGTTCCTGCACCAGGTTCGCTCCGGCCTCTTGCATGTGATAGCCCGAAATTGAGATCGAGTTGAACTTGGGCATCTCGTTCGACGTGTAATCGATAATGTCCGAGATGATCTTCATCGACGGTTCAGGCGGATAGATATAGGTATTGCGCACCATGAACTCTTTCAGAATGTCGTTCTGAATGGTGCCAGACAGGACTGATTTGTCATGGCCCTGTTCTTCGCCTGCAACGATGAAGCTTGCCAGAATCGGAATCACCGCGCCGTTCATCGTCATCGAGACCGAGACCTTGTCCAGCGGAATGCCGTCGAACAGAATCTTCATGTCCTCAACGCTGTCAATGGCCACACCGGCCTTACCCACGTCTCCGACAACGCGCGGGTGGTCACTGTCATAGCCCCGGTGTGTCGCCAGATCGAAGGCCACCGACACGCCCTGCTGACCGGCCGCCAGGTTGCGGCGATAGAAAGCGTTCGACTCCTCGGCGGTGGAAAAGCCCGCATATTGGCGGATGGTCCACGGACGGCCTGCGTACATCGTCGCCTTTACACCGCGCGTAAACGGCCCGAAACCCGGCAAAGACCCCATATGCGGCAGTTCCGCCGTGTCCTCAGGCGTATACAGCGGTTTGACGTCGATGCCTTCCAGCGTTTCTTTGGTCAGATCATCCAACGGACGACCGCGCAGCTCTTTCTCGGCAAGCGCTTTCCAGTCCTTCGTGTCGGTCATTTCGATTTCCTCTTATCAATTCGGGGCGCGGCCGGTTTGCGACAGCACGCGTATGTTCAATCCCGCCCTTCAATCCGGCCCGGGCGCGGAAAATTGAGCGTTGAGTGCAAATCGCTGGTCGCAATCGCCTGCACAGTGGCTATATTCAGTGGAACAGGAGGCCATATGACACGCACGCTTGCCCTTGTTTTCTCGGCACTATTCCCGCTGGCCGCGCTGGCCGCCGATGGCACAGCACCAGCAGATGACAGTTTTGTCCGACCCGCTGGCGACAGCGAACTGGACGAATTCCTATGGGTCAGCCGACCCATCGTTGTCTTTGCCGATACACCTGCCGATCCACGGTTCCAGCAACAGATCGACATGCTGCTGGAAGGTGAAGACGCCATGCGCGACCGCGACGTTATCGTGCTGACGGATACCGATCCCAAGGCGCGGTCGCCCATTCGGTCACAACTGCGCCCGCGTGGATTCCAGATGGTGTTTGTCGACAAGGACGGGGTGGTGAAACTGCGCAAGCCCAGCCCGTGGAGCGTGCGCGAGATTGGCCGGTCCATCGACAAGACCCCCTTGCGCGAACGCGAGATTCGCGAGCGGCGCGAGGGCGGCTGAGAACTTTCGCCAAGCCCATTGGCCCCGGCGATGATCGCCGGTGGCCCTTGGAGATATGACAAAAGCGCAGCCATGGTCACTCGAATTCCATGATCACGTCGTCCACGGCGAGACTGTCTCCGGGACCTGCGTTGATCTTCGAGACCACGCCTTTTTTCTCGGCGCGAAGGATGTTCTCCATCTTCATCGCTTCGACGGTGCACAGCGCCTGACCTTCCTGAACCTCCTGCCCCACTTCGACATCGATCTTCACGATCAGGCCGGGCATCGGGCACAGCAGCATTTTTGAAGTATCCGGCGGCAGTTTTTCCGGCATCAGTCTGGCCAGTATGGCCTGACGTGGGGTGCGCACGTGCACCTTGATATCCGCGCCCCGGTTTCGGATGCGGAACCCGCCCGAAACCTTGCCCACCTTCAGCACCAGTGGATTGCCATCCACATCCAGTACTGCCAGTTGATCACCTGGCGTCCAGTCTGAGGACACACGGTGCACGGTGCCATCTGCGAAGCTCACCGTTGAACCTTCAGGGTCGGCGGCAATTGTTGTGTCAAACTCCTGTCCCTGCAACGTCACCGTCCATTCGGTGCCAACCTTGCGTTCGTGGTTGTCCATCCGGCCCGATACGCGGGTACGGCGAATTTCGGCAACCCGGTGCATGGCAGAACACGAGGCCGCGATCCGCCGCAACTCGGCCTCGGGCAATTGAACCCCATCGAAGCCGTCTGGATATTCTTCAGCAATAAACGCCGTGGTCATGTCGCCGCTGACGAATTTCGGGTGATCCATGACAGCGGACAAGAACGGCAGGTTGTGGCCGATGCCTTCAACCTCGAAACTGTCCAGCGCCACGCGCATCGCCTCAATCGCCTGCTCACGGGTTGGTGCCCAGGTGCAGAGCTTGGCGATCATCGGGTCGTAATACATGCTGATCTCGCCGCCCTCATAGACGCCGGTATCATTGCGCACTGCAGCCTCGCCCGAGGGGGCCTCACCTTGCCATTTGCCATTGACCAGCAACGGACCGGCTGCGACTTCCTGCGGTGGGCGATAGCGGGTCAGACGGCCGATCGACGGCAGGAAGTTGCGATACGGATCCTCGGCATAAAGACGGTTTTCGATCGCCCAGCCTGTCAGGGTCACGTCATCCTGCGTAATCGATAGCGTCTCACCTGCGGCCACCCGGATCATCTGTTCCACCAGATCGACGCCGGTGATCAGTTCCGTCACGGGGTGTTCCACCTGCAATCGGGTGTTCATTTCCAGGAAGTAGAAGTTCTTTTCCCCATCGACGATGAATTCCACAGTGCCCGCACTGGCGTAGTTCACGGCCTTTGCCAGCGCGACCGCCTGTTCCCCCATTGCCTTGCGTGTTTCGGGATCAAGGAACGGCGACGGTGCCTCTTCCACCACTTTCTGGTTCCGGCGCTGGATCGAACATTCGCGTTCGCCCAGATAGATGCCATTGCCATGGCTGTCGCAAAGAACCTGAATTTCGATGTGCCGCGGCTGGGTCACGAATTTCTCGATGAAAATCCGGTCGTCGCCGAAGGAATTGGCCGCTTCGTTCTTGGACGACTGGAAACCCTCACGCGCTTCTTCGTCATTCCAGGCAATCCGCATCCCCTTGCCGCCACCACCGGCGCTGGCTTTGATCATGACGGGATAGCCGATGTCGTTCGAGATCTTGACCGCCTCGTCGGCATCTTCGATCAGCCCCATGTAACCGGGAACCGTCGAAACACCGGCGTCCTGAGCGATCTTCTTCGAGGTGATCTTGTCACCCATGCTTTCGATCGCACCCACCGGGGGGCCAACAAAAGCGACGCCTTCGGCCTCAAGCGCTTCGGCGAATTTCGAGTTCTCGGACAAGAAGCCATAGCCGGGATGGACCGCCTGTGCACCGCTTTGACGGATGGCATCCATCACCTTGTCGATCACGATGTAGGACTGGTTCGCCGGTGGCGGTCCGATATGCACCGCCTCATCCGCCATCGAAACGTGCAACGCGTTCTTGTCGGCGTCAGAATAAATGGCGACCGTACCGATACCCATCTTGCGAGCGGTCTTGATGACCCGGCAGGCGATCTCGCCCCGGTTGGCGATCAGGATCTTGTTGAACATGAGACGTCCTTTGGCTTGGTGTTCTGAAAATGCAAAACGCCGCCGCAGGGGACTCCCCCCGCGACGGCGTTCTGCATGATGGCGGACGGGGCGGAACGCGCCCCGAAAAGCTTTGAGTTAGTCGCAGGTACCCTGCGACTTGCAATACAGTACGTTGCCCGCGGCACCGACCGCAGCGCCGACGACCGGGTTTGCGTCCAGAACGACCGCGCCCAGGGCGCCCGCTCCGCCGCCGATGACCGCTTGTTCGCCGGTGGTTTCGCCACAGGCCGCAAGGCCTGCGCAGGCCGCGACCACAAGGAAGATGCGTGAGGTTTGCATGGTTTCTGCCCCTTCAGATTTCTTGGTTTCCTTGCGGCCAGATGCCGGAAGCCCGCATTGTTATGCAATAACAACGGCGGCAACCAAACTTTTTGCGCAGTTTTTTGCCGCTTGTTGCCTACTGTCTGAGAAAAGAAAAACGCGGGCAGGATATTGTGGGGAACACAAGCCTGCCCGCGATAGGAAGGGGTACGGAATAGTAGGTGCTTGTGCGACGCAGGCAAAGTAGAGCCGCACGGCCCTTCCACCATGCACGGCACAATCCCGGCGGCAAACAAAGTATTGTTTCCACCCCGAATACCGGCTGGATTTTGCCCATCCTGCGTAATGCCGCGCAATTTCGCGCCGACAAGACCTTTGCCGTATCCATATTCCAGCACACCAGAAGGTGTCACATTCCTGTGACAGACCTGGCTTCCAAGTGCGATTTGGGCAAAAGGCAAATCACGAACGCCTTGGAATTCGAAAGCCAAATTTTCTCTCGATTTCCGTGCGTTACGACCCTCTTTCACCCACACGTGAAGGTGCTTGGGATTTCCCGCACGATTGCTTGAGAAATCGGGCCCATTTTGTCCCGTTGTCGTGATTTCCATCGGATTTTGGGACGTGGAACTGTGCTTGTGCACACTCGCATACAAGGAAATACCCAAATGATAATAAAGAGAAAAACGGCCCTTCTGCTCGCCGTCTCGGCGCTCGGATTCAGCGGATTGAAGGCCAACGCCCAGGATGCTCAGACCCAGGCCGAACTGGCTGCCCTGCGCGCCCGTGTCGAAGCGCTGGAGGCCGCCAAATCCGGTGCCGGGACCGGCGATCTGAGGATCGGCAACACCACTCTGGACGTCTACGGATATATCAAGGCCGATTTCTTCTACGACTTCGACTACGACCAGGGTGACACCGCCTTCGTAAACAACATCGGTGAGCCTGCAAACGAGACCAGTGGCACATTCGGCGCGACTGTTCGTCAGTCCAGAATCGGGCTGCGTACCAGCACGCCTTCCGGTATCGGCGAAATCGGCGGCCAGCTGGAACTGGATCTGTTCGCCTCGGGCGGAGCGGCTGAACTGCGCCTGCGCCATGCCAATATCACGATCGGAGACAGCTGGCTGATCGGTCAGTACTGGACCAATTTCCAGCCGCTGGACACCTATCCGACCTCGGTTGAATTCAACGGTCCTGTCGGTATCCCATTCGCTCGTGTGCCACAGGTGCGCTACTCGAATACCCTTGGGTCCAACACCACATTTTCGGCTTCGATCGAAGAGAATGTCAGCGCGTCCAATGCGAGAGATCCGGTTTTCACCGGTGCCATCGAGTACAACGACGGCACATATATTGCCCGCGCGTCCGCCCTCTATGGCCAGGCCGAATCCGGAGCGGTCGAAGTCGATCAGACGGGCTTTACCCTCTCGGGCTCGGTCCGGCCGTGGCAGGGCGGGCTGTTTCAGGTCAACTACGTCGACGGTGAGGCGCTTGGCCCCTACCTGATCGGCCTGGGCGATGCCATCGTCAACGGCCGGGCAAATGACGTCGACGGCTATACCATCGAGTTCCGCCAGGACATTGGTACGAAATGGAATGTCGGTATCGCCTATGGTCGCGAAGATTACGATCTGCCCACCTCGACTGGCACGTTGTCCTTCACCGAGCTCGAGACGATCCATGTGAACGCCTTTTACCAGGCAACCGACAACCTGACATTCAGCGCGGAATACTTCTTTGGCGAGCGGAACGATGCACCCACTGGCCGGACGTTTGACGGCGACCGGGTCCAACTGGCGGCGCAGTTGAACTTCTGACGTCCCATACCGGCCCTGCCCGGTTTCGGGCAGGGTTTTCCCTTGGCGGATATGGGACACGGCGGCAAACACGATCAGCGCACCCCGTCGAAGATTTCAGGAAAAGAATGGCGCGCGACGTCCAGATCAATCACCAGCAACGCGTCGTAGCTGGCAGGGTCGAACGGGTCTTCTGCCGCAATCACTTCCCGCCCGAACAGCCAGCTCAGCCGCCCTGCGTCCAGATTGCCACGCTCAAACGGCTGGTCGCCGAAATGGTCCCACAACGCTTCCATGAACGCCACATCCGCGCGCCGGTCCGCTGGTTTGCGATCCCGGAAACGCTCGCGCCGGGTCAGAGGCGTTACACCTTTGGGGTTGGCGCGCCGGATGACGAACTGGAAATCGGTACCGGACAGACGGCCGGGGAAACCACGATGCTTCAGCATACCTGAACCTCGGTCATCAACATGTTGAAAAGGAAAAAGGACTTACACCCAACCAGAGCTGGCTTCATTGCGCGAACCTCCACGGTTGCCGGTTTTTTCTGAAACGCACTGATGTCATGAAAATCACCGATCATGATCAGAGCCCTTCCCAGATACACCGGGAATCCTGCAACCGGTAGGCCTCGAAGAACTGCGTTGCGTCGGGCGCGGCATTGCCGAATTCGGTGGCGCGGTCGGAAAAGGAAATCACGACGCGCGCCGGCTCAAGTTCATGCTTCGCCACATAGGGAACCGCCAGGATTTCACAAAGATGCGCCATATCGGCCGACGCCACATCATAACCGATCCGCCCAACTGTCGAACCGATCTTGGGGGCGATGAAGCGAAACCTCAGCCACAATTCACCTGGGTTGTTGTCCAGTAGAACATCGCTGAGCTCGACCGGCTGACCTGACGGAACAGGCAAAAGGCTTTGGGCCAGTACTTCCGCAGGGGATGCAAGCAACGCGCCAGCCAAAACAAATGCGCGACCCCAGCCCCGCCAGTGGCAGGCTCCTCTCTCCGGGGTCGCGGGCGCAGCGTTGACACTCCGCGCTAATCTGTTTCTGGCTGGTTGTTCCATAAACCTGTTTCGGCCTCAAAGTCGGATTTTCGGCTTCGCAATCGTTCCGCCATCAAATTCGGCAGACCGTCTCCAATTCGAGGTGGGCCGCCCCACCCCGGCCATCAAAGCGGGATATTGTCGTGCTTTTTCCACGGGTTCTTCAGCTTCTTGTTCCGCAAACTCGCAAATGCCCGCGAGACACGGCGACGCGTAGAGTGTGGCATGATCACTTCGTCAATAAATCCACGCTCGGCCGCGACGAAGGGATTGGCAAAGCGATCCTCGTAGTCCTGCGTATGCTGCGCGATTTTGTCCGCGTCGCCCAGATCGGCGCGGTGAATGATTTCGGTCGCGCCCTTGGCGCCCATCACCGCGATCTCGGCTGTCGGCCAGGCGTAATTGAAATCGCCACGCAAGTGCTTCGACGCCATCACGTCATAGGCTCCGCCGTAAGCCTTGCGCGTGATGACGGTTACTTTCGGAACCGTTGCCTCGCCATAGGCGAACAAAAGCTTTGCGCCGTGTTTGATCACGCCGCCATATTCCTGGCTGGTGCCGGGCAGGAAACCCGGAACGTCGACAAGTGTCAGGATCGGAATTTCAAAACAGTCACAGAAGCGCACGAACCGTGCGGCCTTGCGCGAGCTGTCGATGTCCAGACATCCGGCCAGAACCATCGGCTGGTTGGCCACGACGCCAACGGTCTGCCCCTCGAGCCGGATGAAACCGGTGATGATATTCTTCGCGAAATCCTCCTGAATTTCGTAGAAATCACCCTCATCCGCGACCTTCGCGATCAGTTCCTTCATGTCGTAGGGCGTGTTCGGGTTGTCCGGAACCAACGTATCCAGCGAAGATTCAATGCGATCGGGTTCGTCAAAGAACGGACGCACGGGCGGCTTTTCGCGGTTGTTGAGCGGCAGGAAATCAACCAGACGGCGCACTTCGGCCAGCGCCTCGACATCGTTTTCAAATGCACCGTCGGCAACCGAAGACTTCTTTGTATGAGTAGACGCACCACCCAACTCTTCCGCCGTCACGACCTCGTTCGTTACGGTTTTTACTACGTCGGGACCGGTTACGAACATGTAGGAAGTGTCTTTGACCATGAAGATAAAGTCGGTCATCGCCGGGCTATAGACCGCGCCGCCCGCACAGGGCCCCATGATTACGCTGATCTGCGGCACGACACCTGAGGCCATAATGTTACGCTGGAACACTTCGGCGTAACCCGCCAGTGACGCAACACCTTCTTGAATACGCGCTCCACCCGAGTCGTTGATACCGATCACCGGGGCTCCGTTCTGCACTGCCATATCCATGATCTTGCAGATCTTCTGTGCGTGGGTTTCAGACAGCGAGCCGCCAAAAACCGTGAAGTCCTGACTGAACACATAGACCATGCGACCGTTGATCGTGCCCCATCCGGTCACAACACCGTCACCCGCAGGTTTCTGATTTTCCATCCCGAAATCAGTGCAACGATGGCTGACGAACATATCGAATTCTTCAAAGCTGTCTTCGTCCAGTAGCAACTCGATCCGCTCGCGTGCCGTCAGTTTGCCCCGCGCATGCTGCGCATCGATCCGCTTTTGCCCACCGCCCAGCCGCGCATCGTTACGGCGATCTTCAAGCTCGGAAAGGATGTCTTTCATGACGATAACCCCTGTAAAATTTGGCCGGACCTTATACGGAGTCATGCAAGGACCAAAGCAACTTTCGGCAAATTTGCAAACTATTGGCAATCAAGCCATTGAATAGTGTAAATTTGCTAATTTTTCGATTGGCGCTGCGAGGCCGATGGTAATCTCATCTGCGCCCCCTATACATGCACATCATGCAATTCAGCTCGACCTCGGTGCGCAGATCGCCGCCTTCAATCACAACACTGGTCATCCTATCGGGGCTTTCGGCCCTGAGCATGAATCTGTTTCTGCCCAGCCTGCCCAACATGGCAGAGTATTTTGAGACGGAATACCGGGTGATGCAGTTGTCGATTGCCCTGTATCTGCTGATAAATGCGGTGCTGCAGATACTGATTGGCCCAATAGCGGACAAGGCCGGGCGCAGGCCCGTTATGCTGTGGGGGCTCGGGCTTTTTTTGCTGGCGACTTTAGGCTGCATCTATGCCCCGAATGTCGAGATTTTCCTGGCGTTTCGAATGTCTCAGGCCGTTGTCGTGGTCGGGATGGTCCTCAGCCGAGCCGCCGTTCGCGACCTTTACGAACAGGACAAAGCCGCCTCGATGATTGGATATGTCACCATGGGCATGGCGGTCGTTCCGATGATCGGTCCAGCAATTGGCGGCATCCTGGAAGAGGTCTTTGGCTGGAAAGCCAACTTCTGGTTTCCTTTTCTGGTGGGCGCTCTTGCGATCTGGCTGACCTATTCGGATTTCGGTGAAACCAGCATCAAAAGCGGCAAGACACTGTTGCAGCAGTTTCGGGAATACCCGGAACTTCTCACGTCTCCGCGGTTCTGGGGATACTCTCTGTCCTCCGCGTTTTCGTCTGGCGCGTTCTTTGCTTATCTCGGCGGCGCCCCCTTCATCGGAACCGAGGTCTTTGGCATGACCGCGGCAGAAATCGGCATCTATTTCGGCGCGCCAGCACTTGGCTATTTCTTCGGCAACTTCCTGAGCGGGCGCTACTCGGTTCGCTTTGGCATCAACAAGATGATTTTGTGGGGAAGCTGGCTGAACGCGCTTGGTGTATTCCTGTCTGCTCTACTGTTCCTGGCCGGCTTGGGAACCGCCATCAGTTTCTTCGGGTTTATGACATTTGTTGGCGTCGGCAACGGCATGGCGATCCCCAATGCAACATCCGGCTCGCTGTCCGTTCGCCCCCATCTGGCCGCAACAGCATCCGGTCTGAGCGGAGCGATCATGCTTGGCGGCGGCGCAGCGCTGAGCGCACTTGCGGGCGCGCTTCTGACACAGGAAACCGGCGCAATGCCGTTGCTTTGGCTAATGCTCACAACCGCGGTTCTGGCCATCGCAGCCATCAGCCTTGTCATTTGGCGGGAACGACAGCTGGGTCTTTGAACTTTCTTGCACGCAGCGGTTTGCAAAGTTAGCCTGCGCTGAAAGAAAAGTTGCAAAGACACGCCATGGCCACTCAAAAGCTCTATGCCGGCGCAAAGCTGCGCGAAATGCGCACGCGCCTGACCCTGACGCAAAAGGAATTCGCAACCAAGCTTGGCGTTTCCCTGCCCTATCTAAACCAGATGGAGAACAACAACCGACCGATCTCGACAACGGTTGTTCTGGCTCTGGCGCAAGAATTCGGGATGGATGTCACCGAGCTCAGCACCGGTGACAGCGAACGGCTGGTGTCGGATATGCGCGAAGCGCTCGCTGACCCGGTCTTCGACGACGCAATGCCCCCTCTTGCCGATTTGCGACTGACTGCATCGAACGCGCCGGCGCTGGCACGCGCCTTCATCGCGTTGCACCGCACGTATCGCCAGACGCACGAACGGCTGGCCTCGCTGGACGAGGCCCTGGGGCGCGAGGATTCCCGAATTCAGGCCAGCCCCTGGGAAGAAGTGCGCGACTTCTTCCACTATTGCGACAACTATATCGACGCTGTCGACCGGGCCGCCGAACGGTTTTCAACACGCGCGGAAGAAGCCGGAGGCATACGCGCCGCAGCCCTCAACAGCCTGTCCGAGCGGGGCATCCGTGTTGAGTTCACGGACATCTCGGAAACGCGCAAATATGACATAGCAAGCAAAACGCTTTCCCTGTCTTCACGCGCCGCGCCGCAAACGCAGGTCTTTCAGTTGCTGCTGCAGGTTGCGCTGATTTCTCAGGACAAACTGCTTGAAGCAACCCTGGATTTCGCCCGCTTCCAAAGTGACGAAGCCCGCGCCATCGCCAAAATCGGGCTTGCGAACTACTTTGCCGGGGCTTCCCTGATGCCCTACGGTGCCTTCTTGGCCGCCGCGCAAGAGGATCGCCACGATCTTGAATTGCTCAGCATCAGATTCGGCGCATCGATCGAACAGGTTGCCCACCGCTTGTCCACTTTGCAACGGCCCGGAGCCAAAGGCATCCCCTTCTTTTTTGTTCGGGTGGATCAGGCCGGAACGATCACCAAGCGCCATTCAGCCACACGACTGCAATTTGCGCGCTTCGGCGGCGCCTGCCCGCTGTGGAATGTCCACCGCGCATTCGAAACACCAGGTCATTTCCTTCTTCAACTTGCCGAAACGCCGGACGGAGTGCGTTATATCTCCCTGGCACGCGACGTATCGAAATCCGGCGGTTCATTCGGGGCCCCGGTGCGCCGCTACGCCATTGCACTGGGGTGCGAAGTGCGTCACGCGCAGGCTCTGGTCTATGCCGACAACCTGGATATCAGCAATGCCAGCGCCTATGAACCGATCGGGATTTCCTGCCGGATTTGCGAACGTCAAACCTGTCACCAAAGGTCCGTTCCCCCGCTGGAACGCAGGCTGACAATCGACGCCCATACCCGAGGAACGCTGCCCTACGAAGTCACCTGAAACAATTCCCCGGGATCTTCATCTGGCAAAAAATATCCCGGGGGAGTCGCGGCCTGCCGCGACGGGGGCAGAGCCCCCGATTGGGTCAGTTTTTCGACAGGATCGCCCAGATTTCATCCTTCAAGGCCGCGCGCTTCTTGCGCAACTCAACTTCAGCCAGTTCCTCCATCGGCTCGACATTGGTCTCGGCCCGATGCACGGTCCGGTTGATCTCATGATATTCGTCTGACAGCCGGGCAAAATGCGCGTCGGACTGCTTGAGGTGACTCATCACTTCGACCTTTTCCGGAAACTCTTCGGCCAGTTCATGTGGGGTGTGGGACATTCCTGTAAGCTCCTCGAAATGTTGTTGTCCCCATGGATAAACATGTTCCGGCGATACCGCTTTGACCCGGATCAAATTGGCGACACCAAAAGGCTGGATTCACCGCTTTGCAGGTCGCCAGCCCGCCAAACGCGCCGCCCTGGCATCACAGAACCAACGCTCGCCCTTTGCCTTGTTGATCTTTGTCGCCGCATAGAAAGCCTGCCCGGGCATGTGGTAAATCTTTTCTCCACGAGCTGAGATATTTCCCTTGATCTGGCACGTTTCCTGCGGGGGCAAACCTGCGGTCCCGGCGCGGTGCACCCAGGGCACCTGAACCACTGTTGCCTGCAGACCCTTCTTTTCCTTCGCGGCCCTCTGTTCAATCGGCACATATTCGCGGGAGTATTTGCGATACGCAAAGGCCAGCCCATCCTCGACCAGCGTAAGCGCTGCATCGCTCCCCGCTACATAACAACGAGCAACCACACGGCCATACCTGTCCCGATCCACCGGTTCACAGAAGGCCGGTCGCCCATCGAACCTTTGTCGTGCAACCTGCGTTACCCACGCGCCACAGCGCCATTCGACACCTTGCGCGTCACGACATGTCTGATCCAATTCGGGGGCGTCAATTCCAGACAGACGAATCCTGACCCCACCGACATCCCACGTATCCGCGTCCACGACCCGCACAGTCCCGGTTGGCCGGTCAGCGGCCAGAACCATCTGCGGCAGCATCAGAACAAAACACAAACAAAGTCTTAACATACCCCCGATATGCCCCTGACCAGCGGCGCATTCAACGGGGTATGTTAAGAAACGTTAACGCTGAGCGGTCTCCCACTCGGGATGGACCCATGGCCGGTCATTCGAACTAGGCAACGCATCCTTGCCCAGCAGGTGATCCGACATTTTCTCGCCCACCATGATCGATGGCGCATTCAGGTTTCCGTTGGTGATTTGCGGGAAAATCGAACTGTCCGCGACCCGCAGACCATCTACACCAATCACACGCCCCTGCGGGTCGACGACAGCGTTCTTGTCGTCTGCCCGCCCCATACGGCATGTCCCGCAAGGGTGATACGCACTTTCGGCATGTTCGGCGATGAATTCGTTCAATTCCTCGTCGGACTGAACGCTGGCTCCGGGCTGGATCTCTTTGCCCGCATAGGGTTTGAAAGCGTCCTGACCGAAGATCTCGCGGGTCAGGCGGATGCAGGTGCGGAAGTCCGCCCAATCCTCTTCGTGGCTCATGTAATTGAAGCGAATGACCGGCGCGTCCTCGGCACGGGCCGAGCGCAGCGTTATCGCCCCGCGCGAAGGTGAGCGCATGGGACCGACATGCGCTTGGAAACCATGCCCCTCGGCCGCGGTCTGCCCGTCGTAGCGCACGGCGATCGGCAGGAAATGATACTGGATATCCGGATACCGCACACCGGGTTTCGAGCGAATGAACGCAGCACTTTCAAACTGGTTCGAGGCACCCAGACCCGTTTTAGTAAACAGCCACTGGGCACCGATCAGCCCTTTGCTGAACAGGTTCCAGTGCTTGTACAGCGTGATCGGCTGCAGCGATGCCTGCTGGATATACAGTTCCAGATGATCCTGCAGGTTAGCCCCAACCCCGGGGCGATCCGCGACTACGCCGATCCCATGTTCAGCCAGATGTGCCGCGGGCCCAATACCGGACAACATCAGCAGCTTGGGCGAGTTTATCGAAGAAGCGGCCAGAACAACCTCACGCCGGGCGCGAATAATCTCCTTTTTGCCGCGTCGGACCAATTCGACGCCCATGGCGCGGCCGTTTTCCATTACGACACGTGTCGCAAGGCCACGCAGGATGTCGCAGTTATCCCGTTTGAGAGCTGGCTTCAGATAGGCATTCGCAGCAGACCAGCGCCGTCCTTTCCAGACGGTCTGCTCCATCGGGCCGAACCCTTCCTGCTTTTCACCGTTATAATCGCCGGTTACCTGGTATCCCGCCTGTTGTCCGGCATCGACAAAGGCCTGGAACAGTGGGTTTTCGCGCGGGCCACGCGACACGTGCAGGGGCCCGTCAGTGCCGCGCCACGTCGGATCGCCCCCATGCCCGCCGTCGTGCCAGGATTCCATTCGTTTGAAATACGGCAGGACATCCGCATAGGACCACCCGTCGGCGCCCATTTCCGACCAGGTGTCGTAGTCATGGGCATGACCGCGTACATAGACCATACCGTTGATCGACGACGATCCGCCGATCACCTTGCCGCGCGGACAGGCCAGCCGGCGGTTGTTCAGATGCGGCTCGGGTTCGGAACTGTAGCCCCAGTCATAGCGCGACATGTTCATCGGATAGCTGAGTGCGGCGGGCATCTGGATGAACGGTCCCGCATCGGTGCCACCATGCTCGATCACCAGGACCGAAGCCCCGGCCTCGCTGAGGCGATAGGCCATCGCGCACCCTGCGGATCCTGCACCCACAATGACAAAATCTGCTTCCATTTTCAGGTCTCCTGTTCCCGCCGGGCCAAGGTTTTTCGTTGAAAAACCCAATTGCCTCCGGCGGGAGTATTTTCAAAAAGATGAAGAGGTTATTCGCCGCGCGGGAAGCGGGCGTTTTCCTCGACGATATTCAGATCCATGTGATTGCGCATGTAACGCTCCGATGCTTTTTGCAGCGGCTGGTAATCCCACGGATAATATCCCCCCTGCCGCAAAGCCTCGTACACGACCCAGCGGCGCGCCTGACTGGCTCGCACGTCTGCGTCGAAACGATCCAGATCCCAGCGCGCCTCGGATTTCGCGCGCAGGGTTTGCAGTGTGCCAGCGTGTTCGGGGTTCAAGGCAAGGTTGGTCAGTTCGTGCGGATCGGCCTCAAGGTCGAACAGTTGATCCGGGTCCAGTGTGCAGCGGTTGTATTTCCACTTGCCGTAGCGCAATGAGACAAGCGGCGCATATGATGCTTCGGCCGCGTATTCCATGGCCACGGGCGCGGTGCGCTCGCCGCCCTGAGCCAAGGGAACAAGGTTCTCGCCGTCGGTCCATGGCGCGATCTCCTCCATGTCGACGCCAGCCAGAGCGCCCAGCGTCGGTGTCACGTCGATGGTCGATACCGGGGTGTCGATACGCCCTGTTGGAAGATCAGGGGCCGAGATCATCAGCGGCACCCGTGCCGAGCCTTCGTAGAAGTTCATTTTGAACCACAGGCCCCGCTCGCCCAGCATGTCGCCGTGGTCTGAAACGAACATGATGATCGCCTCTTGCCGCGTCGTTTCCAGCACCTCGATGATCTCGCCGATCTTGTCGTCAAGATAGGTGATGTTGGCGAAATAGGCGCGCCGGGATTTGCGGATGTCTTCTTCGGTGATGTCGAAACTGCGCCAGTCATTGGCATCGAAGATCCGTTTTGCATGCGGATCCTGATTGTCGTAGCCGATATCGGCGATCTCGGGCAGAAGATGCTCGCAATCCTCGTAGAGATCCCAGTACTTGCGCCGGGCGACATAGGGGTCGTGCGGGTGGGTGAAGCTGACGGTCACGCACCAGGGGCGGTCGCCTTTGCCGCGCGCCAGATCGTAAAGCTTGGCCTTGGCGTTATAGGCAACCTCATCATCATATTCCATCTGGTTCGATATTTCGGCCACGCCCGCGCCTGTCACCGAACCCATGTTGTGATACCACCAGTCAATTCGCTCGCCGGGTTTGCGATAGTCCGGTGTCCAGCCGAAATCGGCCGGGTAAATGTCAGTGGTCAGGCGATCCTCAAACCCGTGCATCTGGTCGGGACCGACGAAGTGCATCTTGCCGGACAGGCAGGTGTAATAGCCTGCGCGACGAAGGTGATGCGCGTAAGTGGGAATATCGCTACGGAACTCGGCCGCGTTATCGTAAACACCGGTGCGCGAAGGCAACTGGCCGGACATGAAACTGGCCCGACCGGGCGCACAAAGGGGCGACGCGGTATAGGCATTTGCAAAACGGGTCGAACGCGCGGCCAGTTTCTTGAGGTTGGGCGCATGCAGCCAGTCCGCGGGACCATCGGGAAAGAGGGTTCCGTTCAGCTGATCCACCATCAGGATCAGAATGTTCGGCTTTGTCATTTTTCAGCCTCGAGCAAAGTGTTGAGGACACGCATTGCGTGGTTAACGGCCAGTTGCGGCTCTTCCGGTGCGCTCAGCGCCGCGCGGATATACAGCCCGTCGATCAGGGCAATCATGTTCTCGGCAGCTTCAACCGGGTCACTCATCAGCGGTCGCAGGCTGTCGATCAGGTTGGATCTGATCCGCGACTGGTAGATTTGCCAGAGACGCAACGCATCGTCATTGGTTTGCGCCAGAACATAAAAGGTCATCCAGGCAGCGATCACATCAGGTGTGAAACACGAGGGTGCAAAGCATGCCCGGATAATGGCCTGCGGTCTTTCCCTTGCTTCCGCGCCTTTCAGTTGCTCGCGGGCTTCGGCACCGAAATCGGATAGAATGCGGCGCATGGCGGCCAGAAATATCTGATCCTTGCCGCCGAAATAGTGATGCGCCAACGCGCTGGACATGCCCGCCCGTTTGGCGATCTGGCTGACGGTCACGTCGAGGGACTTTTTCAGACCAAGCTCGGCAATCGTCGCGCGGACGATTGCATCCCGACGGATCGGTTCCATTCCGAGTTTTGGCATGCCTACCTCTCAGCAGCTGGGTTTACCAAACGCTAAGGGGGTTTTATTGACTCGTCAATCAATAACGTTCAGGCCGAGCGAGCGGCGTCAGTATTTCGGGCCGACACCCGGTGGCGTTACGGCACTGCGGTTCAGGACCGCTTCGCGCCATGAGATGAAACTGACGGCAGCGAGGATCAGCGTTCCGCCAGCAACCACCCAGACATCAACCCGTTCATGAAATACCAGTGCGCCCATCAAAGTTGCCCAGATCAGTTGCAGGAACGTGACCGGCTGGGTTACCGCAACAGGTGCCGCGTGCAGGGCCAGCGTCATGAAGTAATGACCGGCTGTCGCAAAACAGGCGATCAGAAACAATACACCCAAATCGTGAAGGCTGGGCGGGGTCCAGACGGCATAGGCAAACGGGATCAGGGCGATTGTAACCCAGATTGACAGGTGCGCAACCACGACCGAAGGCGGGATATCCCGGACCAGAAGCTTGGCCAAAAGGTAAGACCCGCCAAGGGTCAGCGCCGTTCCCAACATGGCGACATGGCCTGGCGAAACCTCTCGAAACCCGGGGCGCAGAATGATCAGAACCCCCATCAGGGCAACCAAAATTGCGGCAATCCTGCGAAAGGCCAGCTTTTCCCCCAGAAACAGCGCGGCGCCCAGCGTGACGTAAATCGGTGTCATGTAGTTCATCGCCGTCACTTCGGCTAAAGGGATCTGGGTCATGGCAAAGAACCAAAGCATGACCGCCACGGCGTGGATAATCCCCCGCAGCCCGAACAAAGTCAGGTCTCTTTTGGTCAGATGTGTTGCCATGATCGTTCGCAAGGCAGGCAGCAGAAACACCAAACCAAGCGCATACCTCAGAAAGGCCGCCTGTATCGGATCCATGGACGAGCCAAGGGTCTTCACCAGGGCCGTCATCATGACAAAGGACAGCCCGGCGGAGAACATCCAGAACATACCTGCGATCGGGCGGATGGATACTGCTGCTGTTGTCATGTCAGTGGTTGAACACCGAAACCGGCGGCGGGACAACCCTTCACATCGCAACAAGTTTCAGTGCAATGGCCAACATGATGATCCCGATCACCACATCAAGAATTTGCCATGCCCGGGGGCGGGTGAAAATGGGCGACAAGATCCGCGCGCCATATCCCAGTGAAAAGAAGAAAACAAAGCTGGAAAGCATGGCTCCGACCGCAAATCCCAGTCGGTCGTCATACTGCGCCGATATCGACCCGATCAGAACAACCGTATCCAGATATACATGCGGGTTGAGCCATGTGAAGGCCAGAACGGCCAGCAAAGCCGCCCGCAGGCTGGTACGGTGCCCATTTCCCACCTCCATCACTGCGCCGCCACGCCAGGCCGACAGCAGGCTGCGCAGGCCGTACCATGTCAGGAAGGTGGCTCCACCATACCGCATTACCGGCTCGAACCAGGGCGCGGCCTGCGCCAGCGAGCCAAACCCGGCGACACCGGCGGCGATCAGTACGGCGTCCGAGACGGCGCAGGTCAGACAAAGGGTGAAGACATGTTCGCGACGCAAACCCTGCCGCAGGACAAAGGCGTTTTGGGCGCCAATGGCCAGGATCAGGCTAAAGCCCAAGGCAAAACCGGCGATCAGAGATGTGGACATGAAACCTCCTGCGTTCCGACCGTTGACTAAAACCAACAAGGCGATCTATCAAATTAAAGATGTTGATCCAGATTAAGCGCAGCTAATGCTGCTGGACCCCAACCACCTGTCCGCCCTGTCGGCAATTCTGCGTCACGGCAGTTTCGAAGCGGCTGCTTCCGAGCTGGCCGTTACGCCCTCGGCCATTTCACAACGGATCAAAGCGCTGGAAGACCGCGTCGGTGCCGCTTTGATCAACCGCGGCACGCCCTGCTCGGGTACGCCTGCAGGTATTCGCATCGCCCGGCACGCTGAGGACATCAGCCTTCTTGAGGCGCAGTTGTCCCGCGAACTGACCCTTAAGCAGGGTCCAGAACCAGCAAGAGTACGCATCGCCATTCCGGCGGACACTCTTGCGACATGGTTCATTGATGCGATGGCGCAGACGCGGGGTATTTTGTTTGATCTGGTCGTGGATGATCAGGACCATTCGGCAGAATGGCTCAGGCGCGGCGAGGTCAGTGCGGCGATCACCGTGGGCGGACAGCCCGTGACCGGATGCGATACCACACCGCTAGGCGTCTTGCGCTATCTGCCGACAGCCAGTCCCGCTTTCATGGCGAAGTGGTTTCCGAATGGTGTCGACGCGACGTCACTGGCGCGGGCCACGTGTCTGACGTTCAACAGAAAGGACAATTTGCAGAAGATTTGGATTGCCCGCCAATTCAGCGGTCGGATTTCACCGCCGTCGCACTATCTGCCGTCCTCGCACGGGTTTGTCGACGCAGCCTTGGCCGGGTTGGGTTGGGGCATGAACCCTGAGACGCTGGTCCGTCCGGCGATTGCCGCAGGGCGGTTGCAGGAAGTCATTCCAGACACGCCTTTGGACATCCCGCTCAGTTGGCAGGTGGGCCGTGTACTGGCGCCAGCCTTGAAACCCTTAACCAAAGCGGTCAGACAAGCCGCCGCCCAGTGGTTGATCCCGGAATAACCACGCCAAACAAAGATTAAATACCCCGAAGAATACTATGTTTTCACGTGATAAAATCAACTACACCCCACTACCGCTGCCGGACCGCAGCGATATGACAGACGCTGAGATGGCAACGGCAGCCGAAAGCTTTTATGACGTCATGCGCAAGCGCCACACGGTCCGCGACTATTGCGACCGAACGGTTCCGCGCGCGGTGATTGAAAGTTGCATCCGCACTGCGGGAACGGCCCCGTCCGGCGCCAACCATCAGCCATGGCATTTCGTGGCCGTAACTGACCCGGGGCTCAAACAGCGCATCCGAGAGGAGGCCGAGGAGGAGGAACGCCGGTTCTATGCAGGCGGTGCTGGTGATGAGTGGATCAAGGCGCTGGAGCCGATCGGGACAAACGATGTCAAGGAACACCTCACCGTCGCCCCCTGGCTGATTGCCGTCTTCGCCCAGCGTTGGGGGCAGTTCGATGACGGTACCCGGTACAAGAATTACTACGTCCCAGAAAGCGTCAACATCGCCACCGGGTTTCTGCTGGCGGCGCTGCACCACGCCGGGCTCAGCACTTTAACACACACCCCTAACCCCATGCGTTTTCTCAATGATGCACTGAACCGACCTGCTTCCGAAAAACCGACAATGATTATCGCAGTGGGCCATCCCGCTGCAGACGAGACCGTCCCGTCCGTTGCAAAACTAAAGAAACCGCTGGAAGACATCTCGTCATTCTTCTGACAACCCGTCAGACCGAGGGCACAAAAAAACCCGGCCTGACAGGCCGGGTTTTTCAATCAGTCATACGACGCCTTACAGTTGCGCCATAACCTCGTCGGAGGCCTCGAAATTGGTGGTGACGCGCTGCACGTCATCATCATCTTCCAGCGCATCAACCAGTTTCATCAGCTTTTGCATGTCCTCGAGGCCCAACTCGGTCGTTGTTGTGGGCTTCCAGACCAGCTTGGTCGACTCGGTCTCACCCAGCGCGGCCTCAAGCGCGTTGGACACGTCGTTCAGATCGGTATCCGCGCACCAGATGATGTGCCCGTCGTCCGAGCTTTCGACGTCTTCGGCACCCGCCTCGATGGCCGCTTCAAAGATGGTGTCCGCGTCGCCTGCCGAGGCCGGGTAGACCACTTCGCCCTTGCGGTCGAACATGAAGCCGACCGATCCGGTCTCGCCCAGGTTTCCACCGTTCTTCGAAAAGGTCGACCGGACGGTCGATGCGGTCCGGTTGCGGTTGTCGGTCATCGTTTCAACGATGACGGCCACGCCATTCGGGCCGTAGCCCTCGTACCGGATTTCTTCGTAATCGTCGCCCTCGCCCGCCTGCGATTTCTTGATGGCGCGGTCGATCACATCCTTGGGAACCGAGTTCGACTTGGCCTCTTTCACCGCCAGACGCAGGCGCGGGTTCTTGTCGGGGTCGGGATCGCCCATCTTGGCGGCAACGGTGATTTCTTTCGACAGCTTGGAAAACAGTTTGGACCGCGCGGCGTCCTGACGCCCCTTGCGGTGCTGGATGTTGGCCCATTTGGAATGGCCTGCCATGTTGCGTCCTCGTGATAGTGATTGCGTATTCGGCGCTCATATAGACGGTTGCAGGGTGTGGGATCAAGAGAGCGGCTTGTCCAACCCGTCAGCGTGGGTATGGTGGCCCCATGACGACTGACCAGATCATTCTATTCGCACTTTTCATAACCGTATTTGCACTGCTTCTGTGGGGCAGGTTCCGATACGATCTGGTCGCGTTTTCGGCACTTCTGATCGGTGTTGTGCTGGGCGTTGTGCCCGTTGACAATGCCTTTTCAGGCTTCGGCCATCCGGCCACGATCATTGTCGCTCTGGTCCTGGTGGTCTCTGCCGGGTTGGTGCGGTCCGGCGCGGTGTTCCTGATCACCCGCATCTTAGTCGATGCTTCGCGCGGACTTGGCGCCCATATCGCGTTGATGGGCGGGATCGGGGCTGTGCTGTCTGCCTTTATGAACAACGTCGCGGCGCTGGCGCTGCTGATGCCGGTGGATATTCAGACCGCCCGCAAGGCGGGCCGATCGGTCGGGCTAAGCCTGATGCCGCTAAGTTTTGCCACGATTCTGGGCGGCATGGCCACGCTGATCGGCACCCCGCCCAACATCATCATTGCATCGATCCGGGCTGAAACACTGGGCGAGCCGTTCCACATGTTCGATTTCGCCCCCGTTGGCGGGTTGGCCGCGATTGCCGGGCTGGCCTTTGTTGCGCTGATCGGATGGCGACTGATCCCGGACCGGGGGCCGCAGACGGAAACCTCCGAAGCGCTGGCCGAGTACATCGCCGAACTCACTGTTCCGCCCGAGTCCCCTCATATCGGCAAACGGGTCAGTGAGCTTTACGAGGTGGCGGAAAAATCGGACGTCGCCATCATCGGGCTGATCCGGGATGGCAAACGCCGTTATGGCCGATCCACCCATGCCACGCTGCACGAGGGCGACGCGCTGGTTCTTGAGGCGCGACCCGAGGCGTTGGATGAGTTCCGCACGGCGCTCAATCTGGATTTCTCGGACACGCGGCGACAGGAGTTGCTGACCGCCGAAGGCGACGGGTTGGAAGTGATCGAAGTCGTCGCCCCCGAAAGCGCCCGCATCACGGGCCGCACAGCGCAAGGGCTGGGCCTTGCCTGGCGGCAGAGTACCGTACTGATGGGCATTTCGCGTCAAGGCCGCAACATCACCGAACAGGTCCGGAAGACCCAGGTTGAAGCGGGCGACATCCTGCTGCTGCTTTGCCCACGGGATCGGGGGGCGGACGTTACTGAATGGCTCGGCTGTCTTCCGCTGGCCACGCGCGGGCTGAATGTCACGGCAAACGACAAAGCGTGGCTTGCCATCGGACTTTTCGCCGCCGCCGTACTGGCTGCCAGCATCGGCCTGATTTACCTGCCGATTGCCCTGGGACTGGTCGTCGTCGCCTATGTTTTGACCAAGATCATGCCGATTGCCGATATCTACAACCATATTGAATGGCCGGTCGTTGTCCTGCTGGGTTCCATGATCCCGTTGGGCAGTGCGTTGGAATCTTCAGGCGGCACCGAATTGATCGCAAACGCGCTGATACAACTGACAAACGGCTTGCCGGCCTGGGCCATTCTGACCGTGCTGATGATCGTCACGATGACCCTTTCGGATGTTCTGAACAACACGGCAACTGCCATCGTTGCGGCCCCTGTCGGCATCCAGATGGCCCGAACGCTTGAAGTGTCGCCCGATCCATTCCTGATGACAGTCGCAGTTGCCGCCTCGGCTGCGTTCCTGACGCCCATCGGGCACAAGAACAACACACTGGTTCTTGGGCCGGGCGGATATCGTTTCGGAGACTATTGGCGCATGGGCCTGCCGCTGGAGATCCTGATTATCGCGGTTTCGGTTCCGGCCATACTTGTGTTCTGGCCGCTTTGACGGGTAAGGGCAGCACATGAAACGCTTTTTGATCCTGCAACTGCGCCCTGAAACTGATGCATCGGACGCCGAGTACGCCTCGATTCTCGAAAAAACCGGGCTTCACGCAGACCAGACCCATCGCATCCGGCTGGATTGCGAGACTTTGCCCGAGGGGCTTAGTGTTTCGGACTACGCCGGTATTATCGTGGGGGGAGGTCCTGGCTGCGTCAGTGACGATCCGGCTTCGAAATCGCCGCTGGATGCTCGTATCGAAAACACCATCATGGGATTGATGCCGCAAATCACCGCGTTGGATCATCCCTTTATGGGCTGTTGTTACGGGTTGGGCATTCTGGCCGCACATCTGGGGGGCGACGTCAGCAAGAACCGCTTTGGCGAGCCGGTCGGCCCTTCGATCTGCCGCCTGACCGAGGCCGGCGCGGCCGACCCGCTGACCGCGGGTCTGCAATCAGAATTCGAAGCCTTTGTTGGCCACAAGGAAGCCGTCCAGAACCTGCCGGATGGTTGCGTGCATCTGGTGGCTTCGGACCCCTGCCCGTTCCAGATGATCCGATGGGGGCAGAACGTTTATGCCACGCAGTTCCACCCCGAGGCGGATGCAGGGGACTTTGAACAGCGCATCAACATCTACAAAGACCACGGTTATTTCCCGCCCGAAGACGCGCAAACCCTGATCGATCTGTGCCACGCCGCCGACGTTACCCAACCCGGCGAAATCCTGCGGCGGTTCGCTCAGCGCTATGGCTGACCCAACGACGTGGTTGCCTGATCCGTCGCCCCTCGCATAGGTTGATCCGAACAGCTTTGGGAGGAGTTGTTCTTGGATCTGCTCATCAATGTCGGCCTGCCCGTTTCGTTGGCCATCATCATGCTGTCTCTTGGTATCGGACTGGAGGCGGCCGATTTCCGTCGCGTGCTAAGCCGACAGTATCCGTTCGCGATCGGTGCCTTGTCTCAGGTAGTTTTGCTGCCAGTCACCGCTTTTGCTGTCGTAAAGCTGTTCGCCTTGCCGCCCGCAATAGCAGTCGGGTTCATGTTGCTGAGCTTTTGTCCCGGCGGCGTGACCAGCAACATCCTGTCCCGGCTTGCCAGGGGCGATGTCGCGCTGTCCGTCAGTCTGACCGCTGTAATCAGCCTGTTGTCCATCGTGACCGTGCCCGTACTGGCCGCATGGTCGATAAGCCATTTCATGGCCGAGGATGCGCCCGAGGTGTCGATCAGCGGACTGGCCATCGCCATGTTTCTGATCACCACCCTGCCCGTGGCCATTGGTGTCGGCCTGCGCCATTTTGCAACCGGGTTTGCCGATCGGGTCGAACCCGCGCTGGCCAAAACCGCTACTATCCTATTCATCCTGATCGTCATCGCCGCCCTGGCCGGAAACTGGCAGTTGTTCATCGACAACCTCGGCATCATGGGTGCGGGGCTGGTCACACTGAACCTGGCGCTGCTGCTGATCGGACTGGGGCTGGCGCGTGCGGCCAATCTGTCGTGGAATGAAAGCAAGACGATTTCCATCGAAACCGGCATTCAGAACTCGACACTGGGTATCACGCTGGCGGCCTTGATCACTGGAACAGAAAGCGGGTTCAGCCCGCTGGCCCTGCCCTCGGCCGTTTATGGCATCACAATGTATTTCGTGGCTCTTCCGTTTCTCGTCTGGTTCCGCAACCGCTGAAAGGACATTTCATGACCAACAATACTGCAGATGCAATTGTCGTTGGCGGCGGTCTTGCCGGTCTGGCGGCGGCTGCGGAACTTGGCGACCGCGGCAAGAAAGTGATCATCGTTGATCAGGAGCCTGAACACTTTCTGGGCGGTCAGGCGTTCTGGAGCCTTGGCGGATTGTTCATGGTCGACACGCCCGAGCAACGCCGCATGGGCATCCGCGACTGTCAGGATCTTGCCCTGCGCGATTGGATGGGCAGTGCGCAGTTTGACCGTGACGATGACCTCTGGCCCCGCAAATGGGCCGAAGCCTATGTCGAGTTTGCCGCTGGCGAGATGCGCCCGTGGTTGCATCAGATGGGCCTGCGCTGGTTTCCTGTGGTGGGCTGGGCCGAACGTGGCGGATCTTTCGCGGATGGACATGGAAATTCGGTCCCGCGCTTTCACATTACATGGGGCACCGGACCGGGCGTGCTGGAACACTTCATCCGCCGGGTGAACGAACATGTCAGCGCCGGGTTGATCCGGTTGGAATTCCGCCATCAGGTCAGCCACATCATCATGCAGAACGGCGCGGCGAAAGGCGTTTCGGGCGAGGTTCTGGCCGACGACGACGCCCAGCGCGGTGGCAAGACCAACCGCGACGAGGTTGGCGAGTTCGAGTTCTATGCGCCGTCAATCATCGTCACGTCCGGCGGCATTGGCGGCAACTTCGAAATGGTGCGCAAAAGCTGGCCGCGCGAGCGTCTGGGCGCTCCGCCGCAGGACATGGTCGCGGGCGTTCCCTATCACGTCGATGGCCGGATGATCCCGATCAGCGAAAAGGCGGGCGGGCATGTCATCAACGGCGACCGGATGTGGCACTACACCGAGGGCGTGCGGAACTGGGATCCGATCTGGCCAGCCCACGGAATCCGCATTCTGCCCGGCCCCAGCTCAATGTGGTTCGATGCCAAGGGCAACCGGATGGAACCGCCCTGCCTGCCGGGTTTCGACACTTTGGGCACGCTGCGTGAAATCCTGAAAACGGGATACGAATACAGCTGGTTTGTCCTGACCCAGAAAGTGATCAAGAAGGAATTTGCCCTTTCGGGGTCCGAGCAGAACCCGGACTTCACCTCGGGCAGTTGGAAAGAGGTGATCCGTCAACGTGTCCTATCCGGCTCAAAAGCCACCGGGCCGGTCGAGGCGTTCAAGGAAAAGGGCGAGGATTTCGTCGTTGCCAACACCCTGACCGAACTGGTGCGGGGCATGAACCATCTGGGCGATGACCTGATTGACGAAGCTCACTTGCGCGCCCAGATCGAAGCGCGGGATTCGCAGGTCGACAACCCGTTCTCGAAGGATGCACAGATGATGGCGATCCTGGCGGCGCGCAACTATCGCGGCGACCGGCTGATCCGCACGGCCAAGCCGCACAAGTTCCTTGATCCTTCAAACGGGCCACTGATCGCCGTCAAACTGCATGTTCTGACACGCAAGACGCTGGGCGGTCTGCAAACCAATCTGGACAGCCAGATGATCGGCGCAGACGGGCAGACCGTGCCCGGCCTTTTCGCCGCCGGCGAGGTCGCGGGATTTGGCGGCGGCGGCTATCACGGATACAACGCGCTGGAAGGCACGTTTCTGGGTGGTTGCATTTTCTCAGGCCGCAACGCAGGACGGTCCCGGGCCGTGGCCTGAGGATCTATTTTGCGCGGTTTAGCTGCACGACCGGTTCGCCGGCACTGTTCAGAAAATTCAGCGTGTCGCCTTTGAACGCAAAGGTGGTCACGTCCTGTAGTGCCTGGAAGAACTCCCGCTCGACCTCATCCTGTGGCGGTGGGCAAGCCCGCAGTGTGGCCGCCATGTTGTCAGGAAAAGCGATATCGGTGCCGGCTATCTCTGCCTGACCGGAAAAGCGATTGCATCCGCCGCTGCCAGAAAAACTGCCATCTTCAGCAAATGTTATTTCGGGGAATTTGTCCGTTTCCAGAACCGCACCGTTCAGACCCATCGCCACCCAGGTCGACCCTTGCAAAGCTTCCGCGCCCTGTGGGCGGGCCTGCACCAGCAAAAGGTCTGCGGTGTTACCAGCGTCTCCGGTCAACACTGGATATGCGGTATCGGTGGTGAACAACAACTTGTCGCCCAGAAAAATCGATCCCCGGACGACATAGCGCATTTCATCACGGATCAGCGCGTCATCGTAAGCCAGTTCATATGTCGCCGGTACGCCATCAAGGGCAAAACGCTGAGAGGCGAGCGTAAGCGCCGGGGCATCCGCACGCGAAACATCCTGCAATTGCACATAGAGGGTCGCATCGGGCGGAACCGCTATCCGTTCGCGATATGTGGCGGTTCCGGTCAAAGTTCCGGCGGAACTCTGACTGCCAAGCAGGGTCAAAAATACTGCGCAGGCGACGATGGCCTGCCCGATCCTGGGAAATGGCATTGTTCTGTCCTTGCTTTGATACTCTAAGCAGAAAAGATTGTGCCCGGATCGGCATTTACAAGAGCAACCCGCCAAATTCGGCGGTTCCACGCCGGTGTTACAATGGCCAGATCAGCGGGATCAGAAGCGAGGCCAGCAAACCAACAGTCAGGTTCAGCGGAACGCCGACCTTCAGGAAGTCGGTAAACCGATACCCGCCGGGGCCATAGACCATCATATTGGTCTGATACCCGATCGGGGTCGCAAAAGACGCGGACGCCGCCACCATGACCGCCACCACCAACGGGCGCGGATCGATGCCGACCGCTTGTGCAAGTCCGATAGCGATAGGCGTCACCACAACTGCCACCGCATTGTTCGAGACCAGCTCGGTCAGAACGGATGTCAGCAGATAGACTGCCCATATAATCAGGAACGGCGGAAGGGCACTCAAGCCCGGCGCGATCGCCTCGACAATCAGGGATACGGCGCCGGATTTGTCCAGGGCCGCTCCGATTGCCAGCATCGAAAAGATGAGGGCCAGCAGCCGGCCTTCGATAAAGGAAAACGCCTCATCCGCGTCGATGCATCGGGTGATCAGAACGACGGCAACCGCAAGGATCGACAACAGCAATATCGGTGCCACACCAAGGGCAGCCAGAGCGACGATGCCCACCAGAGCGCCGATGGCAATTGGCGCGTGACTGCGCCGGAACGCCCGCGCCGAAGGTTGGGAAACATCGACCATATCCATATCCGCCGCCAATCTCTGAATGTCCGCGGGCGCGCCCTCCAGCAGCAGGGTGTCGCCCACGCGCACGATCAGATCATCCAGCTGACGTCCGATATTCTGGTTCCGGCGGTGCACGGCCAGCACGTAAACGCCATACCGGCGGCGCAGGCGCAGCGCGCCAAGGGTTCGGCCAACCATCCGGCAGCCCGGTGTGATCAGAACCTCGACCGTCTTGGTTTCGACAGCGGAAACCTGATCGACCCGCTTGAGTTCCTTGTTGCGCTGAAGGCTGAGCAGCTCGGTCATCTCGGTCCGCAGAACAACGCGATCCCCGACTTTCAGGTTCACGTCCTTCAGATTTCGCCGCAGCGACTCGTCCCCCCGGATCACGTCGATCAGGCGCACTCCGGGGCGTTTGAACAGTTGCACGCCCATCACTTCGCGGTCGATCAGGTTGCTGTCAGGCGGCACCACCGCTTCGGTGAAGAACTTCATCTTCGAACGGTCGCTGAGCATCGTGGCCATACTGTCGCGTGCAGGCAGCAGGCGCGGCGCGATGAAGCGCAGGTAGACCATGCCGTAAATCACCAGAGCGATCCCCAACGGGGTCACTTCGAAGATGGTAAAGGGGGTCATTCCCTGCGCCCGGGCAACGCCGTCGACCAAAAGATTGGTCGAGGTGCCGATCAGCGTCAAGGTTCCGCCCAGAATGGCAGCATAGCTCAGCGGAATCAGCAACTTCGAAGCGGGCATGTTCAGCGTTCGTGCGATCTGTACGAACACCGGGATCATCACAACAACCACCGGTGTGTTGGACACGACGGCCGAGGCCAGAATGACGAACCCCATCAGCAGGCCAATTGCTATTCGTGGATTGACCTGCGCCTGTTTCTGCGCCGTCGATGTAAAGGCGTCCAACGCCCCGGTCCGGACCAGAGCGCCCATGATGATAAACATCGCGGCGATGGTCCACGGGGCCGGGTTGGACAAGACCGCAAGCGCGCTTTGGTAGGGCAGAATGCCGGTTACCAGCATCAGTGCGACCCCACCGATGGCAACGACCTCGGTCGGATAGATTTCGCGCAGGAACATGACGAACATGCCCGCGACAATCGCAAGCGCCAGTATCGCGCTGCCGGTGTCTGTCAATTGAAGGAATTGCATTCGTGGTATTCTGTCCGAACCCTAACCCGGCCTGAGCGCCTGACATGCAGTTTCACGCATTGCTCGGGGTTGAGCAAGCCTGTCATGCACCCGGCGGGCCTGCTTGTTGCAGCCGGCCGCCCACCCGCACCATGTGAATCGACTTGGCCTGACCGTCGCGATCATCGGTTTCGACAAAAACTCCGCTTAGCGTGGCTTCGCCATTCGCAGGTGTGAACCGGGCCTTGGGCATTCCGGTGATAAACCGCCTCATCGGCTCCTGCTTGTCCATGCCGATGACCGAATCGTAGTCTCCGCACATCCCGGCATCCGTCAGATAAGCCGTGCCGCCCGGCAATATCTGCGCATCTGCCGTCGGCACGTGAGTGTGCGTGCCGACCACAAGGCTGGCACGCCTGTCGCAATAGTGACCCATGGCCATTTTTTCGGACGTTGCCTCGCAATGCATGTCGACAATGATGGCCTGCGCCTGCCCGCCACGCGGATGCGACTTGAGGATCGGCTCAATGGCCGAGAACGGATCGTCAAAGGGCCGCTTCATGAACACCTGCCCCAAAACCTGCACAACCAGCACCTTGCGCCCACCCGGCGCGTTGAACAGACGATGCCCCCGACCGGGCGCACCCTTGGCGAAATTCACCGGTCGCACGATGCGTGATTCTTTCTCGATGAATTGCAGCATGTCTTTCTGGTCGAACGCATGATCGCCCAGTGTCAGGCAATCGGCCCCCGCATCCAGCAACAGCTTTGCGTGATCACCCGTAAGCCCCATCCCGTTCGAGGCGTTTTCACCGTTGACCACAACGAAATCCAGCCGCCATTCGTCGCGCAGACGCGGCAGATGCTGTTGTATGGCCGCGCGTCCCGCGCGGCCCATGACGTCACCCAGAAAAAGTATCCTCATTCAAACCGTCCTAAGTGTGGCATCAGGCAAGCACAAGCGGTTAAACTGTCTGCATAATCCGTCAATACACCCAACACAGGAGAATTTATATGTTCCGCATCTTTGTGGCGATGTTTGGTCTGGCTCCACTGGCAGCATGTGATCAGCCTTCTTCCGGCGAGTCTTCCACTCAGCTGGCCAACCCGGCCGCGACCTTTTGCGTGGAAAGCGGCGCACGGTATGAGATCCGGGACGGTGCTGACGGCCAGTCCGGCGTCTGCATTCTGGAAGACGGGCGCGAAGTCGACGCTTGGGAATATTTCCGCGAAAACAACCCGGCCTGACGTTCAATCGGAAAAGGTCAGAACGCGGCTTTCAGTGATCACCATATCCAGCGGCTGATCTGTCGGTTCCAGAGGCAACCCCTCGGCCTGCTGTGCATCAAATGCAAACCCGATGGCCAACGTCGGGCGTTTGGCGCGCAGCCCCTCCAGCGTGCGATCATAGAACCCGCCGCCATAGCCCAGCCTGCCGCCCTGCGCGTCAAAGGCAACCAATGGCACGATCAGGATCTCGGGGTCGAAGTAATCGTCGACCTCGGGCACTTTGGCGCCAAACGGCCCATCTTTCAAAACACCATCGGGGGTCCAACGGGAAAACCTCAGTGGTTGCCCCGCGGCCTGAATCACCGGAACGCCGACTGGCCCGTAGGCCGACGCCTCGGCCATTGCCGCAAGCGGGTCGATCTCGGTGCGGATCGGCATGTAACCCGACAGCGGCACCCCGCGATACCCGGCCAGCACCTCGGACAACCGCCCTGCCGCGCCGGGCACGCGCGTGTCAAACGCCGCCTTGCGGCGGGCGAAAGCGGCCTTTCGGGCGGCGGCCTTGATTTCTGTCAGATCGGTCGTTTTGGTCACAATAGCACCACGCTGGCAAGCCCCAGAAAGATGAAGAACCCCATGACATCCGTGGTTGTCGTCACAAAGGTTCCAGATGCCAGCGCCGGGTCAACACCAATACGGTCCAGCAAGACCGGTACTACCGTACCTGCAAAGCCCGCGATGATCATGTTCACGACCAGCGCGGACCCGATCACGACACCCAATAGCGGCGAATCGAACCACAACATGCCAACCGTGCCGAGAACGACCGCAAAACACAGACCGTTGAGCATCCCAACCAGCAACTCCCGCCGGATCACGCGCCTAACGTTCGAACCCGTCAGGTCGCGTGTTGCCAATGCACGCACGGCAACCGTCAGCGACTGAGTGCCCGCATTGCCGCCCATCGATGCAACGATCGGCATCAGAATCGCCAGAGCTACCAGTTGGTCGATGGCCGCTTCGAACTGCGAAATCACCAGCGAGGCACAGATGGCGGTACACAGGTTCACCGCCAGCCACGGCAGTCGGCGCCTGCTGGTCGCAGCCACGCTGTCGGACAGCGAGCTTTCGTCGCTAACCCCGGCCAGACGCAGGATGTCTTCCTCGTGTTCTTCGTCCAGAACAACCATCGCATCGTCGATGGTGATTACACCCACCAACCGCCCATCGTCATCCATGACCGGAGCCGAGATCAGGTGGTACTGGTTGAAGGCATAGGCCACATCCTCTTCGTCCTGATCGACGGGGATGGTATAGAATTCCTCTTCTGCGATGTCGCGCAGCGGAACTTCGCGCCGGGTTGCCATCAGTTTTCCCAGGGCGACCTGGGCCACCGGTTTCAGGCGGGGATCGATAAGAATGACGTGATAGAATTGCTCGGGCAGGTCGTCATTGGCGCGCATGAAATCAATGGCCTGACCCACCGTCCAATGCTCGGGCGCCATGACCACTTCGCGCTGCATGAGGCGACCGGCGGAATTTTCCGGGTAAGACAGCGCCTGCAGGGCAGCGATCCGCTCGGCACGCTCCAACGCGCCCAGGATGGCTTCCTGCTGAGGTTCCTCAAGGTCTTCCAGCAGGTCGACGACATCGTCGCTTTCCATATCGCGGACAGCATCGGCCAGAACATCCGGGCGCAAAACGCCAATCACTTCTTCCCGAACCACTTCATCCAGTTCGGAAAGAATGTCGCCGTCGAACTCCTTGTCATACAGCCGGATCAGCCGGGCACGATCGAACGGATTGATCTGCTCCAGAAGGTCGGCGATGTCAGCCGCGTGCAGCGGCTCCATCAATTCGACGAGTTTGTCGCGATCTTCTAAATCGACAGCGTAAAGGATGGCTGCCACAGTCCTGCGGTCCAGCGCGTAGACATCTTCGTCCTCGGCGGACTCGGTTACGGGTTCATCAAAGCCTGTTGTCATATGCTGCCCCCGCGAATTTCCATTTGCCCCTAATTAGAAGAAGCAGCTACCGGAAAACAATGACAATGCGCCAATTTACCGGCATCTTCCGCGCGCTTATGGTGTTTCGCGGTCTCAGCCGGGCGGAGGAAAGCGGAAATGGCGCAAAAAACACTGTTGAAGGGACGTGTCCTGAGCTTTTCGGGCTCACCTTTCGAAGGTGAACCGAAAGATGCCGTCACCATCAGTGAGGCGGTCGTCATCGATGAAGGCCATATCGCGGCCGTTGGTGACACCCGGAGCCTGACAGAAGCGCATCCGGATGCCGCAATCGTCGATCACGGACAGCACCTGATCATGGCAGGGTTCGTTGACGCGCATGTGCACTATCCGCAGACAGCCATGATTGCCAGCTGGGGCAAGCGGCTGATCGATTGGCTAAACTCCTATACATTCCCCGAAGAGATGAAGTTTGGTGAAATCACCTATGCCAGCGAGATCGCCAACCGGTATCTGGACCTGACGGCTGCGCATGGGACAACAACGATGTGCAGTTTCTGCACCATCCACCCGGAAAGCGTCGACGCCTTTTTCACTGCGGCGCAGCAGCGTGGACAGCGGGTCGTGGCCGGCAAGACCTGTATGGATCGCAATGCACCCGAGGGTCTGCGCGACACGGCACAGACGGCCTATGATCAGTCCGAAGCACTGCTGGAGAAATGGCACGGCATCGACCGGCTGTCCTATGCCATTACGCCCCGTTTTTCACCAACTTCGACCCCGGAACAGCTTGAAGCCATGGGGGCATTGTGGGCCGAGCACCCACATTGCCTGATGCAGACGCACCTGAGCGAACAGACAGATGAGATCGAATGGGTCCGGTCGCTGTTTCCCGACGCGCGCGACTACCTGGACACCTACGAAAAGTTCGGCCTGCTGGCCAGCCATGGCCTGTATGGTCACGCCATTCATCTTGAGCCACGGGAACGCGACCGGTTGCGCGAACTGGATGCGGCCCTGATTCACTGCCCGACCTCGAACACGTTCATAGGCTCGGGCCTGTTCGACATGGCCGGGCTGATGAAAGACGGTCACCGGGTCGGGCTGGCGACGGATACCGGCGGAGGATCGAGTTTCTCGATGTTGCGGACAATGGCCGCAGCTTACGAGATCGGCCAGTTGCGCGGATCGCCGTTGCATGCGGCACAATTGTTGTGGCTGGCCACCGTCGGATCGGCCCGGTCGCTGCGAATGGACAATTGCATCGGCAATATCGCCCCGGGGATGGAGGCGGATCTGGTGGTTCTCGACCTGGCCTCGACCCCGGCCATTGCCCAGCGCGAAGCCTGCGCAGAAGACCTGTGGGAAGCCGTTTTCCCAACCATCATGATGGGGGATGACCGGGCCATTGCCGAGGTCCGGATTGCCGGCAAACCAGTCACGGTTTGAAGGAATACGCCTGACGGCGCATTCCTCCGGCAACGGAATTTCTGAACAGACGACGAGATCGACGCTTATCTGGCAAGCGCCCGCGCAAGTTCATTCTGGCGTTCGATCACGCGGGGCATGTCCAGCGTGGTTATGTGCCCATCTCGCACGATTTGTCTGCCTTCGACGAACAGATGTTTGACCCGAAACGGACCCGCAAGCAGCAAGGCGGCCGGATCCCAGCTTCCCGCGCTTTCTATGCCGGATACATCCCAGATCGCGATATCGGCGCGTTTGCCCGGCATAAGCCGCCCGCAATCGGGGCGATTGAGCACGTCTGCACCGCCACGGGTTGCTATCTCGAGCGCTTCGCGGGCCGACATGGCATCCGCGCCATTCGCGACCCGCTGCAACAGCATCGCCTGCCGAGCCTCGGCCACCAGATTGCCGCCGTCATTGCTGGCCGACCCGTCAACGCCCAACGCAACCGGAACGCCCGCGTCGCGCATTGCGCGGACCGGCGCTATGCCTGACCCCAACCGGCAGTTTGAACACGGGCAATGCGCAACACCGGTGCGGGTTCGGGCAAACAGATCGATCTCGGCACTGTCCAGCTTGACGCAATGGGCGTGCCAGACGTCCGAACCGGTCCACCCCAACTCCTGCGCATATTGGCCCGGACGGCATCCGAATTGTGACTGGGAATATGCAATGTCTTCGTCATTTTCGGCCAGATGCGTGTGCAGCATCACGCGCTTGTCCCGTGCCAGCACCGCCGTGTCGCGCATAAGTTCACGACTGACCGAGAATGGTGAGCACGGGGCCAGACCGACGCGGCACATCGACCCTTCGGATGGATCGTGGAATTTGTCCACAACGCGGATCATGTCAGACAGAATATCCTGCTCTGCCTCGACCAACATGTCCGGCGGCAGACCACCATCGCTCTCACCGATACTCATCGCACCGCGTGTCGGATGAAAGCGCAGGCCCAGTTCGGCGGCGGCGGCGATGGTATCGTCCAGCCGCGCGCCATTGGGATAAAGATACAGATGATCGGAACTGAGCGTGCATCCCGAAAGCGCCAGTTCGGCCAATCCGATCTGAGCAGAGACGAACATCTCTTCCGGGCCAAAGCGGGACCAGATCGGGTAGAGTGTTTGCAGCCAGCCAAACAACAGCGCATCCTGACCTCCGGGAACCGCCCGGGTCAGAGTTTGGTAAAGGTGGTGGTGCGTATTCACCAGGCCGGGGGTCACGACGCAGCCCATAGCGTCGTGCACGTCACCGGTTGTGGTAAGCCCCTGCCCCAATTCAGCAATAACGCCGTCCCGGATCAGGATGTCCGCGCCATTCAGTTCCTGCCGATCGTCATTCATCGTCAGAATGAAATCGGCATTCTTTATTAGAGTATCAGTCAATTTGTGCCCTCCTGCATCAGTCCGTCTCGTGCAAGAAGTGCATGGGCTGGCGGAAAACGGACACAAGAACCAGCCATCGGCACTGTACCGGCGGCTGCGGGTGCCATCAACAGGTTTCAGAAATTGCGAAGAATCTCTAGCGCAGAGGCGTGGATGTCCGGGTTGGCAGCCGCCAGTGCGCGGCCTCCATTGTGGGCCGGTCTGCCCTGCCAATCTGTCACGATACCACCCGCCGCCTGAATGACGGCGATCGGCGCCTGAATGTCATAAGCGTTCAGTCCGGCCTCGATCACCAGATCAACCTGCCCTGCCGCCAGAAGGGCGTAGGCGTAACAGTCCATTCCATAACGGGTCAGTCTGGCTTGCTGAGACACCGCCTCAAACCCGGCCCGATCTTCAGGCGTTCCAACTTCGGGAAAGGTTGTGAACACCATCGCCTGATCCAGCGATTGCGTAGACCGGGTCCTGAGCTGTCGGGTGCCTGTCGGGCCTGTGACCTGTGCCGCGTGTGCGGACCCCACGAACCGCTCACCAATATAAGGCTGGTCAATCACACCCAGGATCGGCCCGTCCTGCGTGCTCAAAGCAATCAAAACGCCCCATGTCGGGGTACCGCTGATGAACCCTCGCGTACCATCGATCGGATCAAGAACCCAGGTCCGCCCGCTGGTGCCGTCGGCATGGCCGAATTCCTCGCCGAAAATACCATCCTGCGGGCAGCGCCGCGCCAGAACGGCCCGCATCGCCTTTTCCGCCTCGCGGTCAGCGACGGTTACGGGGTCAAACCCATCAGCCAGTTTGTTGGACGTTTCAAGATCGGACTGCCGGAAGTAAGGAAGTATGGCCGCGCGCGCCGCATCGGCCATTTCCCCGGCGATTTCCAGATCGGTTGCTGAACTTTGATACATGCGCAACCCGTGCGGTCAGCGCGTTCCGAAGTCAAGCCTGCTGATCAGGCGACGTCACTGAGAACACGCGCCAGTTCGAACAGACGCCGGCGCTGGTTTTCCGGGATCGCGTAGTACGAGCGAACCAGATCCAAAGCTTCCTTATCTCCCATCAGATCGGCAGGCACCGATTTCTTCCCGGCATCTTCTTTCTGGGTTTCTTCCAGACCCTCAAAGAAAAAGCTGACCGGCACATCCAATGCTTCGGCGATGTCCCAAAGGCGCGAAGCGCTGATCCGGTTGGCCCCGGTTTCGTATTTCTGGATTTGCTGAAACTTGATACCAACCTGCTCGGCCAGCTGCTGCTGGGTCATGCCAATCAGCCAGCGGCGATGCCTTACGCGTTTGCCCACATGGACATCGACGTGATGAGTCATTGGTATTCTCCTCTACTACACACACAACTGCCGGGGGTTACGCAAAAAAACAAACGTGTTCGCCAACCTAGCGAGCCGCTGTTAACTATTCCCTAATTCAGGAATGTGCTCCCCCCGAAACAGCACCAGATTTCAATATCACCTCTTTTGTCTTTTTTTTCAAGAAGGTTGAATCAGTAACATCGTATAATGGTTTGTGGTTGTACAACCGCCGGTTTTGAGCGTTCTGTTTCCCGAACAGACACAATCCACGAAGCCCTACTATACATCATTCACGCGCCCTCTGGTAATTGATTGACATTCCCCCCGCATCGCTGACCTATGCGAAAAACAAGGAGCGCGACGATGCTGGCCTTTCGCCTTCAATCCGAAGAATCAACAGCCCGGCTTTGCAACATCGACGTCCCAAAGCCGGGGCGGGATCAAGTTCGGGTCGCTATTAAAGCGTGCGGATTGAATTTTGCGGATCTGCTTATGCAGAAAGGCACCTATCAGGACACCCCGGATACTCCGTTTACGTTGGGCATGGAGATCGCGGGTATTGTTGATGAAATTGGAAACAATGTCTCTCATCTGAAGCCCGGGGACCGTGTTGCGGTCTATTCAGGTCAGGGCGGACTGGCCGAGTTTGGCGTATTCGATGCCGAAAGGGCGATTCTCCTCCCCGATCAGATCAACTTCGAGGACGCCGCCGCCATTCAGATTGCGTACGGCACCAGCCATATCGCGCTGGATCATCGTGCGCGCCTGCAACCCGGCGAAACCCTTTTGGTCACCGGCGCGGCGGGCGGCGTCGGCCTGACTGCCGTCGAAATCGGCAAACTGATGGGCGCGACAGTGATTGCGCAGGCCCGTGGTTCTGAAAAGCTTGCGGTGGCCCGCGCGGCAGGTGCGGATCATCTCGTGGATGCCTCCGAAGACCTCCGCGCCCGCGTCAGGGAATTGGGTGGGGCGGACGTGGTTTATGATGCGATTGGCGGCGACGTGTTCAAAGCCGCCTTTCGTGCCACGAACCCCGAAGGCCGATTGCTACCGATCGGCTTTGCCAGTGGAGAGGTTCCGCAAATTCCGGCCAACCATCTTCTGGTCAAGAACCTGACCGTAATCGGGCTTTATATCGGTGGGTATCTGAAATTCAGGCCGCAGATCGTGCGCGACAGCTTTGACACGCTGTTCCGTTGGCGCACCGAAGGCCGGATCAAACCGCATATCAGCCACACCCTTCCACTGAAGGACGTGGAACAGGGCATGCGTTTGCTGAAAGAACGGAAATCAACCGGCAAGCTCGTCATCACGATCTGAGGCCTGTCACCCGACCACCGCCTTCAAAGGGGTGCCGCCCACCATGCGGAAATTCTGACGAACCAGCGACGCCAGCTCCTCGATCACCGCGCCGCGACCGGGATCTCCTCCGTAAAGGTTGATCATGTGGGCAGGCAGCTCTGGCAATGCCCCACCCGAGTCGATCTGCTGCAGATGCGCGGCCTCCGTTCCATCCAGCATTGCGTGAACGGCAAGATCGGCGCTGACGGTCGCTTCGATTGTACGGTCGTTTTCTGTTTCGACAGACAATTCCCAAGGGATACCCGCCGCGTCCAGCGCCGCAATGACCTGAGGCCGGAACAAACAGCGCCGACCAAGCGCCAAAGGCAATGGGCGCTTGCGCCACGCCGACCCGCCAGAAGCTCCAATCCAGCGCAACGGCAACTCGGCCACGGTTTCCGCACCTTCGGCCGCCGAGGCCTCGGTCGTCAGTATCAGATCACATTCGCCGCGCTTGTACATGTCCTTGAGTTGCAGCGAATAGGACGAAACCAGTTGGACGCGGACTCGCGGAAAATCTGCGTTGAAACGCTGTAGCACGCGCGGGATGGCCGGATAAACAATGTCATGCGGCACGCCCAGCACGACTTCGCCTTCGAAAGCCTGATCGGTGAGTTTCGAGATCACTTCGTCGTTCAGGGCGATCATGCGGCGCGCGTAGGCCAGCAATTGTTCGCCCGACGCCGTCAACGCGATGGTTCTGCCGCTGCGATCCAGTAGCTCAAGGCCCAGAAGCTCCTCCAACCGCTTGAGCTGCATCGAAACCGCAGATTGCGTCAGGTGCAGAAAACCGGCGGCGCGTGTGACGCCGCCCTGATCGGCCACGGCAACGAAGGACCGCAAAGTGGTGATGTCCAAATTTCTCATTTCACGAATCCTGATGGTTCACGTCAAAAACATTCATTTTTAAAATGTGCCACAGTGATACATATAAATCAAGGAAGTTGATGCAAACTGCATTAATCATCACATAGCAAGGAAAGGACAACCGTTATGACCCAAATTGCAACATCACACGAGCACGTATGCAAACAGCCATCGAAAGGCTTCAAATTGCGGGATCTTCTTGGCCTTGCCCGGCAGCGTCGTGACCTTGCCAAGCTGGATGGCAACGCACTGAAGGACATCGGCGTGACACACACCGAGGCCAGTCGCGAAGCAGCCCGCCCGTTCTGGGATGCTCCCGAAAACTGGCACAAACGCCTGTATTGACCGGCCAAGCATTGCGATCTGGCGGCAACTGAAACAATGCCGTCAGATTTGTCGAGTGTTTTAGCAGGTTTTGGGCGCAAAACTCTTGAAACATGTGCCTCACTCTCCGATATTTGCAGGGAAATCGGTCTGCAACTGCGGGCTGAACCAGAATCGCAAAGGGAGACCCTTAATGGCACAATTTGACACGATCCGGACGGCGACCGGTGCGCGCGCCGCCCAGATTGACGAGGGCCTGCGGGCCCACATGAACAAAGTCTACGGCACCATGTCCGTGGGCATGCTGATCACTTTCCTGGCTGCATGGGCCATCGCCGGCCTTGCGACCACAACTGATCCGTCTGCCGCGGCAGCTCAGCTGAGCGAGACCAAGTATCTGACGTCGCTCGGATACGCACTGTTCGCTTCGCCGCTTAAATGGGTGATCATGTTCGCTCCGCTGGCCTTCATCTTTGGCTTCAGCGCCGGGATCAATCGCCTGTCCGCAGCCGGCGCACAGACGGTGTTCTACCTGTTTGCCGCTGTCATGGGTGTATCGATCAGCTGGATCTTCCTGGTCTTCACCGGCCAGTCGATCATTCAGGTGTTCCTGATCACCGCGATCGCCTTCGCGGGCCTGTCGCTGTATGGTTACACCACCAAAAAAGACCTTTCGGCGATGGGTACGTTCCTGATCATGGGCGTGATCGGCCTGATCGTGGCGTCGATCGTCAACATCTTCATCGCCTCGTCTGCCATGGCTTTCGCCATTTCGGTCATCGGCGTTCTGATCTTTGCCGGTCTGACCGCGTATGACACGCAGAACATCAAGGCCACATACCTGCAAATGGCCCACTCGGGTGATCAGGAATGGCTGGGCAAAGCCGCCATCATGGGCGCGCTGAGCCTGTATCTGGACTTCATCAACATGTTCATGTTCCTGCTCCAGCTGTTTGGCAACCGCGAATAACGCGGCGCACAATCCAATACGAAAGGGCGGGTCCGAAAGACCCGCCCTTTTCTTTTGCGGAAAGAAAACCAATGACGATCCAGGATATCCGGCCAGATCAGGCCCATCTGATTTTACCCCTGCTGCACCAGGTTCATGACCTGCATCTGGAACATCAGCCTGAAAGATACGCAGCGCTGCCGGCGGATGCCGAGCTGGCCGACTACCTGCAATCCCGGCTCATGCAACCCAACCTGTTCGCTGTCGGCTTTTTCGAAAGCGACAAGCTGCTGGGTTACGCCATTTTCGAGATTTCCCAGCGTCCCGCGTCACCCTTTCACCCGGTTGATACCCGCGCTGTTCTCCACCAGATCAGCGTCGACAGGGCCGCGCGCCGCCGTGGCATCGGCACCGCGCTGCTGGAAACCGTCAAATCGCGGCTGAGGCAGGTGGGCGGAAGCGTTCTCACGGCCTCGGTCGCCAGTTTCAACGCCCCGTCCCAAGCCCTTATGGCTAATTCCGGGCTGAACCCTTCACTGACCATGATGGAATGGCGCGATCCGATCCCTTGATGAGAAAGCCCCACCGAAAAGGTGGGGCCCAATCAAATTCGTTGTCAGTCCGAGTATCAGCTACAGTTCAGCGGCACCGCAAAACCGGAGCTGCGACTGTCAGACCCTTTCCGGTAAACTTCGCCAGCTGGCAGGCACCCGGTGAACCGTTCCGTGTTGGCGCCAAACGCCGCTCCGGTGGAACTGTCCACTTTTCCACCGTTGCTGGCGGTGCGCAGAACCCCGAAAAGCGTGCCGTTTACGCTGACAGTGCTCAGGTACAGGTTGTTGCCCTGGGTAGACAATTGAACCGCGCTGACATCGGATTGCCCGCCATTGGCAATCGCCACACCGGCGATTTTTGACAATTCAGTCTCATCCGAGACGACCGAAACGGTCGGAATTTTCGCAAGTTCCGCAGGTACATTGGTCGCTGGCGGTGCAAATGCAACTGCGCCTTCGACTTCCGAGACCGTGCGCGGTTCACCATCAATGCCGGTAAAACCAACGCCCTGGCGGTTGAACGGGTCCTCACAGGCCGACAGGCTCAGAACGAGGGTCGAAGATAACAAGATTTTTTTCATGGCGCTCAACGTTTTGTGGCGGTTTGCTCAACCGTAGCGGCAGGTCGCCACGAAAAGCAAGACGCCGGCGATGCGATTGGGCCATATGCTGATGCTCTGCTGCAACGGCCATGGACGTGCATAGGAAAGCACAAACGCGCTTGTGAAACGTTGAAAAACAAAAAAAGGGTCCTGCTTCGCAGAACCCTTTAACTGTGTCCGGATGGACAGGCAAATTACTTGATCTTGCCTTCCTTGTACTCGACATGCTTGCGAGCGACCGGGTCGTATTTACGAATGGTCATCTTCTCGGTCATGGTGCGAGCGTTTTTCTTGGTCACGTAGAAGTGGCCCGTGCCCGCGGTCGAGTTCAGACGGATCTTGATTGTCGTCGGCTTCGCCATGGTTATCTCCTGCGTCCGAAAAGGCAGGGGCCTTTCGGTTGAATTCCTATGAGCGTGCGCTTTTACGCGCTGCACAGCCCATGTCAAGGGCTATCGCGCGCATCGAGGCAGCAGAAGGTGGGATGGCCTTATGCAGGAAGTGTCGGTGCCCCCATATAGGTATGAATCTGATTACATTCCGCATCCGACAGCCCCAATGCGGTTGCCAGCTGACGCAGGTATGACGCCTCACGCGCGTTATCCAGACGAATCGCAGCCAGAGACGTGGCGTATATCTGTGTTTTCAAAGGTCCGCCCGCAGCGGCCGCCAAGCCCATGACATCAATCGGCGCGTTCAGTTGTTCTTGAACGAAGGCCCGCTCCTCATCGCTGATGTCGTCGCCCAACTCTCCCAGAATTGTTTCTTTCTCATGGGTGTCCAGTTCACCATCCGCCTTGGCCGCCTGAATCATCGCCCGCAGCATCAGCTTGGCCTGCTCCTCCATGACGGCGCCACCGGGTGTTCCCCGGAACACGGTATCCATCATGTCCGCCGTTTGCTGGCTGCCCGACCTTGCCGCGCCTTGCATGGCGTTCATCAGACCGCCCAGCCCAGCGGCACCTGCCGGGTTGACCATACCCAGCTTGCCGATCATCTCCTGAAGTCCGGCGGCCCCGCCGGGCATGCCGAACTGCTCGGCCATCTTGCCAAGCTGGTCCATGCCAAATCCGCCCCCCGCACCCTGCATTGCATCCTGCAGGCCGGCCATACCACCCATCTGCTTGTATTTCTCCAGTCCTTTCGCGGCAGCAAACCCTACGGCCACCGAGGCAAGTGCTTTCATGAAACTCATAATCGTCCTCCCGATTCAAAAATTACTCCTTACCGCACCTACTCAGACGTCCTTGAACCCTGCCTTCGAAATTCGTCGGACAACGGCTGGACTGTTGCGGACTGAAAACTCAGCAGACACAAGACTATACGAAAACGAAAAACCATGTTCGCGCTTGTGCATTTCCATCATTAAATTGGCGCTTTCCCGCACATGCGGAGCTTCAATTGCCCGGATCACGAATTCGTGATACCGTGCCGCCAGTTCAAAGACCCAAGAAGCCATCTAAGCGCTTAACGCTTGAGGCACCGAAAGCAGGCGAAACCTCTGTCAGCAGAGTTTTAAGGCATGTTTTTCTGGGGGGCTATCATGACAGAATGGACTATTCAGGGGGAAGAGCTGGCCAATTGTAACTGCAATTTCGGTTGTCCTTGCCAGTTCAGCGTACTTCCGACACATGGGAACTGCGAAGCGGTTGTCGTCTTTGACATTGAAGCTGGCAAATATGGCGATACCGATCTGGCGGGCTTGCGCGCTGCCGGCGTCTATTACTGGCCCGGACCGATCCACGAAGGCGGCGGTCAGATGCAGCTTATCATCGACGAAAGCGCCAGTCCCGATCAGCGGGCGGCCCTGCAAGCGATCATGACCGGCGAGGACACCGATGAAATGGCCACCATGTGGTACGTCTACAGCGCCATGGCCCCGCAGAAACACGAAACTCTGTACCTTCCGATCGAACTGGACTGGGATCGCGAGGAACGCAAGGGGTTCGCGAAGGTCCACGGTATCTTCGACGTTGAGGTCAACCCGATCCCGCATATCGTATCCGGAGCGCCGCACCGCGCATCCATCCAGTTGCCGAACGGGTTCGAGTACCGCCACGCGGAATCCGCCGCAGGTACGACGAGGACATCGGGGGGTGCCATAAGCCTGACATTTGATGCCACCCACGCGCACTTGGCGCATCTCAACATTTCCGGTCACGGTGTTTTGGGCGCTTAACAGGGGCGTCGCATGACACGAAACTCTGACGCACCGCCCGTGGCGGTCGCTGAGCGGTTGCTGAGGCAGGATAGGCTGATCGTTCTGGTCAGTGTCTTGGTGATCGTTCTCGGGGCCTCATGGTACACGATTGCCGGGATCGGCATGAACATGTCTGCCGTCGAAATGACAAGGATGGCCCGGCCAATCGGCGAGCCCATGCAGATGCCGGTAGACCGGCCCTGGAGCCTGCCCTACGCGCTGCTCATCTTTTTGATGTGGTGGGTCATGATGATCGCCATGATGACCCCCAGCGCGGCCCCTGTTGTCCTGTTGTTTCTGGCCCTCAAACGTGTCGGCGCTGACAAGGCCAATGCGGCCCGCCTCAGCTTGCTGTTCCTCGCTGGATACCTGATCGCCTGGGGGGGCTTCAGCCTGCTTGCGACACTGGCGCAATGGGGTCTTGAGCATGTCGGCCTGTCTGATGGCCCCATGATGACCGTCCGGTCAAAGGCATTTGCAGGCTGTGTCCTGATTGCGGCTGGCCTCTATCAGCTTTCATCGCTCAAATCCGCTTGTCTGCGACATTGCCAAAGCCCCGCCCGGTTTCTTGCCGAACACAATCGGCCCGGCGCATCGGGTGCGTTCAGCATGGGCGTCATTCACGGGACATTTTGTCTGGGCTGCTGCTGGGCCCTGATGCTCTTGCTGTTCGTCGGCGGCATCATGAACCTCTACTGGATTGTCGCCATCGCAATCTACGTTGCGCTGGAAAAACTTCTGCCCCATGCCCGCTGGCTGATCCCGGCGACGGGCATCGGTTTGATTGCAACAGGTGCCTGGGTGCTGGCAAGCGCGATATCTTCCGGCACCTAGGCTCTCAAACGGCCAGGGAACCGGCCGAATTCAGGGTTCCGTCACATTGATCCCAGGAGGAGAAAATGCCTTTATTCATAACTTACGCCACCTATTCCCAATCCGGCATCAAAGGAATGCTGCAAAAGCCATCGGACCGCACCGCGCCGGTCAAAGCCCTGCTTGACAAGGTGGGCGGCAAGCTGCTGGCATTCTATATGACCACCGGATCGAACGATGTGGTTGTGATCAGTGAGGCACCTGACGGCACGGACGCAGTTGCGGTCGGAATGGCCGTCGGCGCATCGGGCGCCGTCGACAAGATAGAGACGGTCCGCGCGTGGACGGCAGAGGATTTTGTTGCCATCACGGAAAAAGCGGCGGCCCTGACCGGTGCCTACACACCACCCGGAGGATAGGAGGATACGCGCGGAGGGCCTGTAAGCCGGATCTTGTTCCGGGGTTGCCCCCTTCGATGACCATTCCTCTAGGCCGCACATTGCTGCGCGGCTCAAGCTGCCAACCCGGTCCCTATCGGCCAAGACGCACTTAGCGGCGGTATCGGCTTGCGCCGACCGGCCCGCGCGGGGACCCTATTTGGCATTGCTCCCGGTGGGGCTTGCCGTGCCGCCGCTGTTGCCAGCGGCGCGGTGGGCTCTTACCCCACCGTTTCATCCTTACCCTGCAAGCAAGGCGGTTTGTTTTCTGTGGCGCTTTCCGTCGGGTTGCCCCGCCCGGGCGTTACCCGGCACCGTTGCCTTGTGGAGTCCGGACTTTCCTCTCGGGCTTGCACCCCAGCGGCCATCCGGCCCTCCGCGCTGGCGTTGGGTATGCCTTGGGGGCGGTGGCGTCAAGAGTGGTCAGGGTGCGAAGGGGCCAGCCCCTTCTTGGCCTGCGGCCAATTCAACCCCGGGATATTTTTGGCCAGATGAAGCCCGGATTTGTTTGAGGGTTGCTCAGCTGATCGGCGCAAGGTCAGCGGGTGTGAGTGGACCTTTGGCCCAGGGGCGGTATCTGAGCCGAACGGCGGTGAGGAGTGTTTCGTCATCCGTGTCAGCGGTATAGCCTGCCAGGCGGGCCTTGGTGCGGAACTCTTGTTTCAACGCGTTCGGAGGGCCGCTTCCCTGCCCTCGCCGCGCCGCAAGCCCCTGACGTTCAAGCCGAGGCCAGTCAAAGCGGGGGCCGGGGTCTGATTTGCGGCCCGGTGCCATGTCGGAATGCCCGATCACGCCTTGCGGCGGGATCGACCAGCGCGTCATGATTTGGGGTAACAGGTGTTCCAGCACATTCATCTGAAGGTGCGAAAAGGGATGAAAGCCTGTATTGTCCAGCTCGACCCCGATCGAGCGCGAGTTGATATCGCTTTGACCGAGCCACTCCCCTGCCCCGGCATGCCATGCGCGGTCTTCCTCGGGCACCATTTGCCAGAGGGTGCCATCATTTCCGATCAGGTAATGTGCGGAGACTTCGGCCTGCGGATCGCACAGACGTTCCAAGGCCGCCTGTGCGCTGTCCATCGCCGTGTAGTGGAGTACAACCAAAGACGGCTTCAACCTGTCGCGGCGCGGTCCGAAATTTGGCGACGGGTGCCAGATCGGCGTCAGGGGATCAGTTGCTGACGGCACTGCGGAACGGGCTTGGGTCCCAGTTGCAAGCATAGCCGTCACCGTCCGGGTCAAGCCCCTGACGATCCCGCTGCGGGCCGCCATTTGACAGAAAATCGATCTGTGCCTGATCCGGGGAAGGGTATTTCGCGCAGTTGCGTTGCGCCTTGGCCTGCAGATTGAACCCGGCACGGCTGTAGAGCTGGGTCCCCACGGGGTTCGACGTGTTCAGAGCATATTGAACGATGTTGGGCTGTCCGTCCGACCCCCGCTGCGGTACGGCGGTTGGTGCGACGACCTCGTAAGTCTGGCGGTTCTGTTCGATCAGGGCGGCGTCGGATTCGATGCTGCGGCGGTTGGATACGGCCGCAAAATCCTGTTCGTCGGAAATTCCCTGTGCATTGGACACCGGGACCGGAGTGGATGCGCCCTGCGGAGAAGTGCTGGCCAAGGCGGCGGCTGTCTGAGAAGCGATGTCCGCATTGGCCCCGGTCGCCACGGGTGTCACCGCACCCGGAGCGCCAAGCGGTTGTGCGGACACGTCCACCGGGCGAAGCAACGGATTACCGCCCAGACCCTGCCCGGCCAGTTCAGCCTCGCGTTGCGCCTGGTAATCAGGCGTGTTGAATCCCGTGTTGGCCACTGGTGCCACGTCGGTGCAAGCCGCCACCACGCCGATGGCGGGGATCAGAAGCAAAAAGCGCATGTGACTGCTCCGTGTCTGCTGCTCTGGTTGCCAGAGGCTTACCACCATTTCCCCGGCTTGGCCACGAAACCGGCCGCGTTTTCCAGCGCGTAGGCGGTGTTGAGCAGATCGCCTTCGTCCCATGGGCGGCCGATCAGTTGCAGGCCAAGGGGCAGACCTTGTGAATCGAGGCCCGCAGGCACCGAAATACCGGGCAGACCGGCCAGGTTCACCGTCACAGTGAAGACATCGTTCAAATACATTTGAACAGGGTCGGCTTCGGTCATCTCGCCCAGACCAAAGGCGGCCGACGGTGTCGCCGGTGTCAGAATCGCATCGACTCCGGCGGCAAACGCGTTCTCGAAATCTTTCTTGATCAGGGTCCGAACGCGGCGGGCGCGGTTGTAGTAGGCGTCATAGAAACCGGCTGACAGCACATATGTGCCAATCATGACACGGCGCTGCACCTCATGCCCGAAACCCTCGGCGCGGGTCTTTTCGTACATCTCGGTGATGCCGTCACCCTGCGCCAGTTGCGCGCGGCGGCCATAACGCACACCATCATAACGCGCGAGGTTCGAGGACGCCTCGGCCGGGGCGATCACGTAATACGTTGGCAGCGCGTATTTGGTGTGGGGCAGCGAAATATCGACAATCTCGGCACCCGCTGCTTTCAGCATCTCGGCCCCTTCGGCCCAGAGCTTTTCAATCTCAGCAGGCATACCGTCCATGCGGTATTCTTTCGGGATACCGATTTTTTTGCCCTTGATGTCCCCGGTCAGCATCGCCTCGAAATTCGGCACCGCCAGTTCGGCACTGGTCGAGTCCTTGGGGTCGTGGCCGCACATCGCCTCGAGCATGATGGCCGCATCGCGCACGTTCTTGGTCATCGGACCGGCCTGATCCAGCGAAGAGGCAAAGGCGACGATGCCCCAGCGCGAGCAACGACCATAGGTCGGCTTGATGCCGGTGATGCCGGTGAAGGCGGCAGGCTGACGGATCGAACCGCCGGTATCGGTGCCGGTCGCCGCCAGACACAGGTCGGCGGACACGGCCGAAGCCGACCCACCGGATGAACCGCCTGGTGTCAGTTGCGCGTCGTCATTGCCACGGCGCCAGGGGCTGACCGCGTTGCCATATACAGAGGTTTCGTTACTGCTGCCCATGGCGAACTCGTCCATGTTCAGCTTGCCCAGCATAACCGCGCCCGCATCGGCCAGTTGCTGCGAAACGGTGGATTCGTATTCCGGCTTGAAACCTTCCAGAATCTTCGAGGCCGCCTGCGAGGGCACGCCCTTGGTGCAGAACAGATCCTTGATGCCGATTGGCAAGCCACACATCGACGGTGCGTCGCCGCCCTTGATCCGCTCATCAGCCGCCTTGGCGCGCGCCAGTGCAATCTCGGGCGTCTTGTGGACAAAAGCCTTCAAAGCATCTGCTTGATCGATTGCTTTCAGGCAGGCTTCGGTCAGCTCGACTGAGGTCACGTCACCCTTGCGCAGCGCGTCTCGGGCTTCGGACAGGCCCAGTTTGTTCAGATCGCTCATGTCTTACTCCACCACTTTGGGGACTGCGAAAAAGCCTTCGCGGGCGTCGGGGGCATTGGCCAGAACCTTGTCCTGCTGGTTTCCGTCAGTGACCACATCCTCGCGACGTTTCAGGCGCATCGGCTCGACCGAGACCATCGGCTCGACCCCTTCGACATCCACTTCGTTGAGTTGCTCGATGAACCCAAGAATGGTGTTGAACTCGGACGCCAGCGCCGGCAGCGCGTCGTCCTCGACCTTGATCCGGGCCAGTTTGGCCACCTTGGCGGCGGTGCTTTGGTCAATCGACATCGGAAAACCTCATATGCGTTAGGGGGCATTTACCCGTCTGCCGCACCGGTCGCAAGACCAACAGACTCGGCGGATGATCGAAGGTGATCATGGCAGGTCCGAAGCACCCCATTCAATTCTGAATATCTCATATGCAAAAAAGTGAACTGTACGGTTCACTTTGCAGCTTGAAAAACTGAACTGCGCTGTTCACTTTCTAACATGTGCAACAGCACAAAACCCGGAGAAAGATCATGAAAACCTTCATCACCGCCTTCGTTTTGTCCGCAACTGCCGCCATTGCACCAGCAATGGCTTCGGGCTTTGATTTCAACCCGTTGACCCGCACCCTGACCTTCCCCGAACCGGTTACCCAGCCGGTCACCAAGGACACCACAATTCGCGGAAACTAAATAGAAGGAAGCGCCGGATCAGATATGACGCGACTGATCCGGCGTTGCTGCAATTGCATGCTGCGGACCCTGCGACAAGCCGCTACCATAGGGCGAAAGGACCCGCCGGGAGATCCGGCAGGCGAAGACTTGCCAGACTATGGAGCCATACATGAGCGCACAAAAACAAGCCGTCCTGGACGCGATCGACGCAGTCAACATACAAGACCCCAACCAGGATGGCGGAGAGCCGGAGGCCCTGCTTTATGGCAAGCGGATGAGCGAGGAGCTTGCGCGGCTGTTCCCCGACGCCTCTGACGCGCTGCAGATTGCGGCACGCGGTCAGCACGTGGAACGCTGGAAACTGGCGCGCAGCGAATACCCCGAAGGGCGGACCGGTTATCTGGCTTGGCGCAAGGCGCAGGGCGTTCACCATGCCGAAGTCGTCATGGGCCTGATGAAAAAGGAAGGCTACGGCACCGATCAGATCGATGCCGCGGGCCGGATGCTGCGCAAGCAAGGCATCAAACGCGATGCCGAAGTTCAGGCCCTGGAAGACGTGATCTGTTTCGTCTTTCTCAAATGGTACTTCCAGCCCTTTGCTGCAAAACATTCGGCCGAGAAGATTCAAAGTATCGTCGAGAAAACGGCCCGAAAGATGTCTGGCGAAGGGCGCGCGCGGGTGTTGCGGGAATTCGACCTGCCCGATCATCTGGCCGATGCTTTTCGCGCCGATCAGACCTGATTTTCGGCCAGGTCCTTTCTGTAGACTTCGATCATCCAACCCAGCATCGTTGCGTTCAACAGATGCCACATAAAGTGTGTGCCCATCGGGAATTGGGCACACAGGGCCGGATCAAGGGCGCGGAACGTGATGGACAGGATCAGCAGTACTGCCCCGGCGGCCATGCCGCGCGCCAGAACAGGTTTTTTTGACCGCAACAATGCAGCATAGATCAGGATCAGCAACGGGACCGGCGCGTAGGCAGCGGACCCGCCAAGACCCGGCACAAACCGAAACAGCGGGATTGTCGCAGCCGCATAAGGGATGAACAGCGCGGTGCCGGCCAGCGCCCATCCCGGAGACATCCGCCAGATGTCGCGGTTTACCGCATAGATGTAGATCAGAATGAACAGAAGGATGGGCGTTGTGTCGGCAATAGCCGCCCAAACCTGTGCATGAGTGTGAAACAGAAAACTGCCCACTCCGATCAGGGCGAGCACTGCGACCAGCACCATCGCCAAGGGCAAACCCTGCCCTCGCACCCGGCGCCACATTACCCATGCTGCAACCAGGAAGGCGGCATTGGTCAGCGCATTGACCGGTTCAGCCCAATAGGCGGGCGACAGTCGTTCGCAATAGCCATCGATTTCCTGCATCCAGTCCATGGATTTTTACATAGCCGATGCTAGGCTGAGGCCAACAGTCTGAATGGGAGGATTTTCATGAATATCATCTGGTTGGGTCACGGCAGTTTCCGCATCGAAACCAGCGGTCAGGTCTTGCTGATCGATCCCTGGCTGAGCGGTAACCCCGTCCTGCCCGAAACTCAGCATGACGCGGCGATCGAAGGGGCCACGCATATTATGCTGACACATACCCATTTCGACCATGTGGTCGATATCCTTCCCTTGGCGAAGCGCCTGGGCGTGCCGGTTGTCGGCCAATACGACCTGATGGGTTTTTGGGGCGAAACTGAAGGCATTGAAACGGTCGGGTTCAACAAAGGCGGCACGGTCGACCTGAACGGCGTCAAGGTTTCGATGGTACCTGCGTCGCACAGTTCAACCTTTTCGACGCCGGAGGGGCTGCGCACCGGCGGCACCGAGGTCGGATTCATGATCGTCACCGAGGGCAAAACACTGTATGTCTCTGGTGACACCGATATCATGGCCGACATGGACTGGATGGGCGACTATTACAAACCGGATATCGGCATTCTGTCCGCGGGCGGCCATTTCACCATGGACATGAAAGGCGCGGCTTATGCGTCCAAGCGCTATTTCAATTTTCGGACCGTGATACCCTGCCACTACAAAACCTTCCCGATCCTTGAGCAATCTGCGCAGGATCTGAAAGACGGCCTGCCCGGCGTCGATGTGATCGAGCCTGAAGTGATGCAGGCGATTAAACTATAGGTCCGATGTGAGCGGCGAGGTTTCTCCTTCACCGGAATTGATCGCGGTTGTGCGGCGATGGAACAAGGCCGTGCAAGACAGGGACCGCGCGGTTTTGGAGAACATGCTCTCAACTTCGGAACACCTGCGTTATCAGGGATCGGCGGATGAAGAATCCTGGTCCGGGCAGGTGTTCCGACAGGGTTTCGCCGATCATACGAAAGAAATTCCCGACTATGCCTGGCAGGAACATTCGCTGGAAGCCTTCGAGTGCGGAAACGCCGGTTGGGCACATTGTGAAGCGACGATGACCTTTGCCACGAACGGCAAAGCCGCGTTGCACCGAATTACCTTTTTTCTCCATCTGGAAAACGGCGTCTGGAAAATAGTGCAAATGCATGTCTCCAATCCGACCTCTAACATGGAAAAGATCGGGATCGAACATGAGGCCCTGAATGCGCTGATCGAAGCGGCACGGCGCGAGTTCACGCAGGAACAGAGCGAGGGCACCGCCTCGGTCATGTTCACAGACATTGCCGGATCATCCGAAATCACAGGGCGACTGGGCGATCAGGAGTGGATCAAAGTCATATCGCATCACTTTGATCTGGCAGAGAAAGTGATCCATGCGCATCAGGGGCGTCTGGTCAAATCGCTCGGCGACGGCACCATGTCGATTTTTTCGTCCGTCCATGACGCGGTTCAGGCGGCCGTCAATTTCCAACGGGAAAACAGGTCGGCCACAGTCGACACGGCGCTTGGCCTTCGGATCGGAATTCACACCGGCGACGTCATCCACAAAGACGAAGATTTCTTTGGGTCCGTCGTCAACAAGGCGGCGCGGGTTACGAATGTCAGCGGGCCATACGAAATCCACGTGACTGACGTGACAAGGCTGCTGGTGGGCAACACCGACGGATTGAAGTTCAGTGCCCCAAAACCAGTTCAGCTCAAAGGGTTCGGCGGGCACCAGACAGTCTACCGTTTGGACTGGACCTAGACCCTTTCAAACCACGTCAGGATAAGGTCACTTGCCGGCCCGCTTATCGGCAAAGAACTCAAGCAGCAGGGTTTCGCATTCTTTGGCTGCGATACCATCATAAACAACCGGCTTGTGATGCGTCTGCGGGTGGGTAAAGACCCGTGCGCCATGAGCCACACCGCCCGATTTCGGATCGGCAGCCCCGTAATAAACACGCCGGATGCGCGCGGCGGCCAAAGCGGCAGCGCACATCGCGCACGGCTCCAGCGTGACATAAAGATCATGATCCGGTAGTCGCTCGGACCCAGCATCGGCGCAGGCAGCGCGTAGGGCCAGAATCTCGGCATGGGCGGTCGGATCATTCAACTCGCGCGTCCGGTTGCCTGCGGTCGCAACAATCCGACCGTCGGGCGCGATGATAACCGCACCGACCGGAACCTCTCCGCGTTCGCCTGCCAATCTGGCCTGTTCCAACGCCGCGCTCATATGCGATCTGAATTCCATATCTCTGACTGCATCAGAAACCTGCCTTTCGCAAGCGGGCAGGATAGGTTATGGCCGGGTCCATGAGCAACACCCCTCCTCCCGGCGACCGGATCGCCAAGGTCCTTGCCCGCGCGGGCGTCGCCTCGCGCCGCGAGGCTGAACGCATGATCGAAGCAGGTCGCGTGGCCGTGAATGGCAAGGTGATCGACAGCCCGGCGCTGAATGTCACCTCGAAAGACAGAATTGTGGTCGATGGCAAGCCGGTGTCCGAACCCGAACCCTCGCGCCTTTGGCTGTATCACAAACCTTCTGGGCTGGTGACAACCACACGCGACGAAAAGGGCCGCGCGACGATTTTTGACAAACTGCCCGAGGACATGCCCCGGGTCATGAGCGTCGGGCGGCTTGACCTCAATTCCGAGGGGTTGCTGCTGCTGACCAATGACGGTGGCATCAAGCGCAAGCTGGAGCTGCCTTCGACCGGCTGGCTGCGCAAATACCGCGTCCGGGTGAACGGACGGCCGAAGGATGAAGAATTCGAGCCGCTGCGCAAAGGGCTGGTGATCGACGGGGAACGGTTTCAGCCGATGACCGTTTCCCTGGACCGCCAACAAGGGGCGAACGCCTGGCTGACGATCGGCCTGCGCGAAGGCAAGAACCGCGAGATTCGCCGTGCAATCGAGGATATCGGGTATGCGGTGAACCGCCTGCTCCGGGTCTCGTATGGCCCGTTCCAGTTGGGCGACCTGAAGCCCGGCGAGGTCGAAGAAGTGCGCCGCCGGGTGATGCGGGATCAGCTGGGGCTGGATGGCGGTGAAAAACCCGATGGCACCGCTAAACGGACCACGCGCCCACAACGAAAACGTCCCCCGGTCGGCAAGAAAACTCGCAAGTGACGCCAGTCACACAACCTTCCCCCTAGCGCCAAGCCCGCGCATACACTAAATTTTCTGTGAACGCGGAAGTCCTTGGGGGTGCCATGTCCGGAAGCGGAGTGCAAAAACTGGCCTACGCGGCACTGCTGGTGCTGTTGTTTGGAGTGTGCACCGGCCTGCTGGGAGGGCTATAGGCGCATGGCCAAAAAGTACGGCGGAAAATACAGCCCCCAGGGTGATACGACACCTTCGGATCAGCCCAAGCGCGGACAATTTGACAGTGCGCGGGTCGAACCTGCGGGCGCGCGGGCGAATGTTCTTTTCATTCCGGCAATCCCCCTGGTGTTCCTGTCTCTGAACGACGGTGCCATCGGCATGACCATGGGTCTTGTGGCTGCCGGTTTGCTGACGGCGGCTGCGTTTCTGCTGCGCGAAGGCCTGCGCGCCGAAGGGGCCTACAACGCCCGTCGCACAGCCCGCCGCCCCGCTTTTCCACGCAAGATTTTCGCCAGCATTCTGACCGGGTTGGGTGTGGCGCTTGCTTCGTTCCGGACCGAGTATCTGGATGCCGAGGCGGTTTCGCAGGTCAGCCTGCTGGCGCCTGTTCTGTTTGGCGCAGCGGCGGCGGTTCTGCACTCGGTCTCGTTTGGCCTTGATCCGATGAAAGACAAGGGCATGGAAGGTATAGACACCTTTCAACAGGATCGCGTCGCACGTGTAGTGGAAGACGCCGAAGCCCATCTTTCCGAAATGACCGAAGCGATCAAACGTGCGGGGGACCGTACTGTCGAAGCCCGGGTTGAACGGTTTCAGGACACCGCCCGCGATCTTTTCCGCACAGTCGAGGAAGACCCGCGAGATCTGGCCGGTGCCCGCAAATACCTGACGGTTTATCTGCAGGGTGCCCGCGATGCGACGATCAAGTTTGCAGATGTCTACGCGCGCACCCGCGATGCGCAAGCCTTGTCAGATTATTCATCTTTGCTGGATGATCTGGAACAGAATTTCGCCGCGCGCACCCGCAAGATGCTATTGGATGACCGAAGTGATCTGACGGTTGAAATTGAAGTGCTGCGCGAAAGGCTGCAGCGCGAAGGCGTCCGGTTGGACTGACCGGCCATTATTTGAGCGAGGAATATCCCCATGTCCGATGAGATCAAGAAAAAGGCCGTTGAAGCTGAAACGATTGTGCAGGAAGTGACTGCCGTGGCCCTGCCCGAGCCCAAGGCCGATATTGTTCCGCTGGAAGAGGCCGATGAACCTGTCGGCGCCGAAATTCGCAAGCGGATGGAAGAGATCGACATGGGCAATACCAATTCGATCGTGTCCTTTGGTTCGTCGGCACAGGCCGAGTTGCAAGAGATCAGCCAGGCCATGCTTGCGGACGTACGCAACAAGGATGTTGGTCCCGCTGGCGACAGCCTGCGCGATATCGTAACCACGATCCGCGGGTTCTCGGTCAGTGAACTGGACGTACGCCGCGAACGTAGTTGGTGGGAGAAATTGCTGGGTAAGGCCGCGCCCTTTGCCAAATTCACAGCGCAGTTCGAAGATGTGCAAGGCCAGATCGACAAGATCACCGACGATCTTCTGGGGCATGAACACACCCTGCTCAAGGACATCAAGTCGCTGGATTTGCTATACGAAAAGACGCTGGGCTTTTATGACGAACTGGCGCTTTACATCGCGGCGGGCGAGGAAAAGCTGACCGAACTGGACAGCCACTACATCCCGGAAAAAGAGGCCGAGGTTCAGGCCGCCGCCGAGGGCGAACAGGTAATGGAAGCGCAGGAGCTGCGCGATCTGCGCGCCGCGCGCGATGATCTGGAACGCCGCGTTCACGACCTAAAGCTGACCCGGCAGGTGACAATGCAATCGCTGCCATCGATCCGTCTGGTTCAGGAAAATGACAAGTCGCTGGTGACCAAGATCAACTCGACCTTGGTCAACACAGTCCCGCTGTGGGAGACGCAGCTTGCGCAGGCCGTCACGATCCAGCGCAGCGCCGAAGCTGCCTCGGCCGTGCGCGAAGCCAACGACCTGACCAACGAATTGCTGACCTCGAACGCGGCCAATCTGCGCCAATCCAACAAGATGATCCGCGAGGAAATGGAACGCGGTGTCTTTGACATTGAGGCCGTCAAAAAGGCCAATGCAGACCTGATCGGCACGATCAACGAAAGCCTTGCCATCGCCGATGAGGGCAAAGCCAAACGCGCTGCCGCCGAAGAAGAGCTGAAAAAGATGGAGGCTGAACTGCGTGACACTCTGGCGGCGGCCAAAGCCCGAAAGGATGGCATTGGCGACAATGCCGGAACCGCTGTCTCGGGCTGAGGCGGGTCGGGGCGTGCGTCCGTTGAAATGTCTCAAGGTCCTGCTGGGACTGGTTTCGCTGTTGGCTCTGGCCAATTGCGACGAAGCGCTGACGACCTCACTTGTTCCCGAGGCTCGCCCGGCTGAACCGGCGCCGCAGCCCAATGCCTATGTTCCCCCGTCTGCGGCCAGTCAGGATCTGGCGCGTTTCTATCAGCGGGTCGAGCGCGATCTGCTGACCCGCGGATTGCTTCGTGTGGACGGTGGCGGCCCGGATACGCCCTATGATGCCGACGATCTGGCTCGCAATTTCGAAGCCATCGCGTTTTACAGCGAATACCCTGATCACGCCGTGGCGATTGGTTCAGGACAGACCGATGGGCAGCTCAGTCGCTGGTCGGGGCCGGTGCGCATCCAGACCGAGTTCGGGCCGTCGGTTCTGCCCGAAACACGCAAGCGGGATGCGGAACTTGTCCAAGGTTACACCGAACGTCTGGCGAAACTGACGGGGCACCCTGTCTCGGTCGTCAGTCGCAAGGCCAATTTTCACGTCTTCTTTGCCGGCAAGGACGACAGCGCCTACGTCGTCGCCCGCGTGAAGCAGCTGATACCGAATATCAGTCAGGCCTCGCTGGATCTGATCGCCAATCCCCGCGCCAGCTTCGACTGTTTCGTGCTGGCCTCGGCCACAAGAACATCACCGTACAAATACGTACGTGCGGTCACGCTTATCCGGTCCGAATTGCCTGATCTGGTGCGGCGCAGCTGCATTCACGAGGAAATCGCCCAAGGCCTGGGTCTGTCCAACGACAGCCCCACAGCACGACCGTCGATCTTCAACGACGATGACGAGTTTGCGCTTCTGACCAGCCATGACGAGAAATTGCTGACTATTCTTTACGATCCACGTCTGCAGCCTGGCGTGTCTGTTGAAGATGCCAGGCCCGTGGTGCGTATCATTTCACGCGAGTTGATGGGTCAGTCGCTCTGACCTCAAGGACAGGAGAACCCAGATGGGAATTTTCGATTTTCTGACCGGCGAATTCATTGACGTCATTCATTGGGTGGATGACACCCGGGATACGATGGTCTGGCGGTTCGAACGCGAAGGACACGAGATCAAGTATGGCGCCAAGCTGACGGTGCGCGAGGGACAGGCGGCGGTGTTTGTGCACGAGGGGCAACTGGCGGATGTGTTCACGCCGGGCCTTTACATGCTAGAGACCAACAACATGCCGATCCTGACGACGCTACAGCATTGGGACCATGGCTTTCAGTCTCCGTTCAAATCCGAGATCTATTTTGTCAACACGACCCGGTTCAATGACCTGAAATGGGGCACCAAGAACCCGATCATGTTACGCGATCCCGAATTTGGCCCGACCCGGATCAGGGCCTATGGAACCTACACGATCCGCGTGAAGGACCCCGCTAAATTCCTGGTCGAAATCGTCGGCACTGATGGCGAATTCACCATGGACGAGATCAGTTTTCAGATCCGCAACATCATCGTGCAGGAGTTCAGCCGGGTGATCGCCGGGTCGGGCATTCCGGTTCTGGACATGGCGGCCAATACCGCCGATCTGGGCAAGCTGATCGCGGCAGAGGTGTCGCCGGTGCTGGATGGCTACGGGCTGGAAATGCCCGAGTTCTATATCGAAAACATCTCGCTGCCGCCGGCGGTCGAGGCTGCGCTGGACAAGCGGACATCGATGGGGCTGGCGGGCGATCTCGGCAAGTTCACCCAGTATTCCGCAGCCGAAGCAATGACGGCCGCCGCCAGCAACCCCGGTCAGGGAGGCGGTATGGGCGCGGGTCTTGGCATGGGAATGGGCATGGCGATGGCGCAGCAGATGGCGAACATGGCAGCGGGTCAGCCGAGCGGCCCTTGGGGTGCGTCCGCCCCCGCTGCTCCGCAACCGACGGCGCGTGTGGCACCGCCGCCCCCGCCGCCCGTAGAACATGTCTGGCACATCGCGGTGGACGGACAGGTCAGTGGACCGTTTTCCAAAGCCAAAATGGGCCGCATGGCCACGGATGGCGAAATCACCCGCGACACGCATGTCTGGACGGCCGGACAGGACGGCTGGAAAAAGGCTGGTGATGTGCAGGAACTGGCGCAACTTTTCACCATTCTCCCGCCGCCGCCGCCGGGTGCGTGACCCGATGGGCAGGTCTGTTGCCCCAGTCTTCATCGCCGTCGCTTTGCTGAGCGGATGTGCGGGACCGGGCCGGGAACCGGCCACGCCCTCTCTTCCTCCGCTCGCGGTGGACGCCACGCGGCAGAATTTTTTCAAGGCTCATCCGGGGGCTGCCGTCGATTTGTTCGATGCCAAAGGCGACGGTTTCCGGATATTCCAGAATGGCCGGGCTGAATACCGGTCATTTGGGGCGCTATCCGATCTTCGCACGTCCACCTATGTGTCGGAGATGTCAGGCAACCGGATATGTCTGGCTGCGGCTGATCAGTGGTCAGGCGCGTGCCTTGACCTATTCGGCAATCCCGAAGGCACAATTCTGATTCAGGTCGAGTTCGGCAATGGCGCCAGACGCAGCTACCAAACGCAGGTCGTTCCGGCATCTGATTTCTAAGACCATTTGGAAAGCAACTGAACACGCGCCTGTAAGAGACAGTAAACCCTGGTGAAATGGCAATGACCGATCCTGAGCAACTCACTGTTACACAAACAGACGAACATCGCTTTCCATGCAACCAGTGTGGCGCTGATTACCGGTTCAACCCCGGCGACGGCACGTTGACCTGCGATCACTGTGGGCACTCGGTGTCGATTGGTGCGGGTCCGTGGGGCGGTGCAAGCCTGCGTGAGTTGGATTTTGACGCGGCAGTTGCAGATCGACTGCCAGACAGCGAGATTGAGGAAACCCGAGTTCTGTCCTGCCCGAACTGTGCCGCACAGGTCGAATTCGACCCCGCCACGCACGCGGCGGAATGCCCGTTCTGCGCCACGCCAGTAGTCACGGATTCGGGCGTGAACCGTCACATCAAACCCAAAGGGGTATTGCCGTTTGCGCTGAATGAACGTTCGGCCCACAAGGCCATGGGTGATTGGCTCGGCCGACTGTGGTTCGCCCCGAATGGCCTGAAAGAATACGCCCGCAAGGGGCGGAAGATGCAGGGTATCTACGTGCCCTACTGGACGTTCGATGCCGATACCAAATCCCGATATCGCGGTGAGCGGGGTGTGATCTACTATGAAACCATAACGGTCGTGCGCGATGGGAAGCGGGTTCAGCAACAGGTCGCAAAGGTGCGCTGGTCGCCCAAATCGGGCCGCGTGGCGCGGTTTTTTGATGATGTTCTTGTGCTCGCCTCTCGCTCATTGCCGAAACGTTACACCGATGCACTGGAACCCTGGGACCTGCCCGCGCTCGAGCCTTATCAGCCCGAGTACCTGGCAGGCTTTCGGGCCGAAGCCTACACGGTCGAGTTGAAGGACGGGTATGCCGAGGCGCGGGCGCATATGGCGCGCGTCATAGAACGGGATGTACGCTTTGACATCGGGGGCGACCGTCAGCGCGTGCATGCGGTCGAAACCGATGTGCGGGATGTTACCTTCAAACATATCCTGCTGCCGGTTTGGATGGCGGCCTACAAATACCGCGGTCAGACCTATCGATTCGTAGTGAACGGGCGAACCGGCCGGGTTCAGGGGGAACGGCCCTGGTCAGCCATCAAGATCACAATCGCTGTGGTGCTTGGACTTCTGGTCGCGGCCGGGGTTGGTTACCTGGCGGCGACGGGCCAGCAATAGACTTACAATCCGTCGTCCGGACCCTTGATCTTCGCCCAACCCGCAGCCATCCTGCGCGGCGTTGGGGCGAAGGAGATATCGGGTGACGCTATCGGCATTGAACGGCTTGCTGGAGGATCGACACTCCTGCCGCGCCTTTTTGTCAGATCCGGTACCGCGGGGTGATATCCGGAAAATCCTGACCAGCGCATCCCGGGTGCCAAGTTGGTGTAATGCACAGCCCTGGCAGGTCGTTATCACCAGCGGCGCGGAAACCGAGCGGTTCCGGCAGGCCATGATGCATGAAGCCGCGACCGGCACCCCTGCCCCGGATCTGCCCTTTCCCAGCTCATATTCAGGAACCTATCAGGAACGCCGCCGTGCCTGCGGATGGGCATTGTACGAATCGGTCGGGATCGAGCGCGGCGACCGCGCGGCGTCGGCGCGGCAAATGAGCGAGAATTTTGCCCTTTTCGGTGCGCCCCATTGCGCCATTATTTCCAGCCCGGCCGAGCTAGGCCCTTACGGTGCGATGGATTGCGGTGGTTTTGTCACGGCGTTTACGCTGGCGGCGCAGGCTCTGGGCGTGGCCACCATTCCCCAGGCGGCGCTGGCCGCTTACAGCCCGTTTCTGCACCGGTTTTTTCAGATCCCGGATGATCGCCTGATCCTGTGTGCGATATCTTTCGGGTACCCGGACAGGGACCACCCTGCAAACGGTTTCCGAACAAACCGCACAGGCGTGGATGAAATCGTGGACTGGCGGGGCTGACGCCGGTGTTCCTGAAAAGAATGGACTAGGAGAGAAGACATGCGGGCCCTTCTGCAACGCGTGACGCGCGCATCCGTATCGGTCGGCGGAACAGTGATCGGTCAGTCCGGCACCGGTCTGCTGATCCTTGTCTGTGCTATGCGGGGTGACGACGAACAGCAGGCGGACAAGCTGGCGCAGAAGATTGCCAAAATGCGTATCTTTCAGGACGACGCCGGAAAGATGAACCGGTCGCTGCTGGATATCGGCGGATCGGCCCTCGTGGTCAGTCAGTTCACTCTGGCCGCCGATACGTCGCGCGGCACCCGACCAGGATTTTCTGAGGCTGCGCCTCCGGAACAGGGCAAACAGCTTTATGAAACGTTTGCAGACAAACTGGCGGCTCAGGGTGTTGCCGTCGAAACAGGAGAATTCGGCGCGACAATGGCCGTCGAACTGGTCAACGATGGACCGGTCACAATCTGGGTGGAAAACTGATGTCCCAAGCGGAAAAAGCACAGCGGATCTGGCAGGCCGGCGTTTCGGCGGTGGATGGATACACGTCTGTTAGACAGGCGTTGAGCGATATCCCGACGCCCGATCGCATCCTTGCCGTGGGCAAACCGGCAGCGGCCATGGCGCGGGCGGCGCTGGAGCATTTTGGTGCATTGCCGACACTTGTCGTAACCAAGGACGATCACGGCCGCGACCTGCCTCCGCATGTTGAGGTGATCGAGGCCTCGCACCCTGTTCCAGACCACCGCAGTCTTGCGGGCGGCAAAGCCCTGCGTGAAGCCGTCGAGAACATGGCGGACGGATCACATCTTCTGTTGCTGGTGTCCGGCGGCGCCTCGTCGCTGGCCGAGGATCTGGTGCCGGGCAAAACTCTGTCCGATCTGGAACAGTTGAACAAAAGACTGTTGTCCGAGGGGCTGGATATTGCCGCCATGAACGCCGAACGGCGCAAGCTGTCGCGGATCAAGGGCGGCGGTCTGTTGACTGGTTTTTCGGGCGCGCGCGTGACCGTTCTGGCCATATCCGATGTGCCCGGTGATGACCTCAACGTCATCGGTTCGGGCATCGGCGCACTGCCCGATGATCACGCCTACCAGGCCACGGCCCGGATCGTGGCGTCGAATTCACATGCGCGGGGCGCAGCGGCCGAATTGGCGGCGGACGCCGGATACACGGTGCTGGCCAACGAGGAGTGTCTGCACGACGATTATCTGGAAATTGCCCGGACGCTGGGGCCGCGGTTGCGGTCCATGTCGACGGGGGCCATGATTTTTGGTGGTGAACCAACGGTTGTACTGCCGCAAAACCCCGGCCGCGGGGGGCGGAATCAGGCGCTCGCGCTGGCTCTGGCACGGGAAATCGCCGGGACCGAGGGGCTGACACTGGTGGTCGGCGGGACCGATGGAACCGATGGTCCCACACTGGCTGCGGGTGCGATCATCGACGGATCAACATGGGGCGAGGGCGCAGAGCAGGCATTGCAACGGGCCGACAGCGGGAGCTTTCTGGACAAAGCAGGCGCATTGCTGATCACCGGTCCAACCGGAACGAACGTTATGGACCTGCTTGTCGTGGTGCGCGCGTGAACGGGAATGATCTGGTCCCGAAGTCGCGCGATGTTGGTCGTTTCGGACAGAGGTCGGTCCGCAAAACCAGAAAAACTGACGTATTTTGCGCCCGCACATCGACAGTTATCAAACCTTTCGTGAAGAAAGTTTCACTGATGAGATACGCCTGGATCGCGATATAGTATTGAAGGACAAGTAATCTGGTCGCGTTCCCTCTGGATGAGCGACCGTCGAGACACAACATTTTTAGGCTGGGACGGCATTTCTTGAAATTTTAGTTCTTGTCGCCTGCTCTAAAATGCGCGAACTTTGACTCGTGCGTCAATAAAAAGCCCAGAAAGGGCCTGCAACTCTACCAACCGGGAGATTCTTGAATGAACGAACAACTCACTCACATGACCAAACAGGTTACAGCCGGCAAGCTGACCCGTCGCGAATTCATGGGGAAAGCAGCGGCATTGGGTGTAACTGCGGCAATGGCCAGCACCATGTTTGCAGATGCCGCGCGTGCGGCAGGCCCGAAAAAGGGCGGTGATCTGAAGTTCGGCCTGCAGGGCGGCGAATCCACGAACTCGCTTGACCCGGCAACCTATGCAAGTTCGGTTCCGTTCCAGAACGGCAAGCAATTCGGAGACCAGCTGGTCGAAGTCGCGCCGGACGGCACGATCGAACCGCGTCTGGCCGAAAGCGTTGAAGGCAGCGCAGATGCCAAGGTCTGGACTTTCAAGCTGCGTCAGGGTGTCGAATTCCACAACGGCAAGACAATGACCAGTGAAGACGTGCTGAAGACCATGCAGCGTCATTCGAACGAAGATTCGAAGTCGGGTGCTCTGGGCATCATGAAAGGCATCGAGTCGATGAAGGCCGATGGCGATAACTTCCAGGTCACGTTGAGCGAGCCGAATGCGGACCTGCCCTATCTGATGGCCGACTACCATCTGATCATTCAGCCGGATGGCGGCATGGACAACCCTGGTGCGGGTATTGGTACCGGCCCTTACAAGCTGGAAGTGGACGAACCGGGTGTCCGTCACCTGTTCACCAAAAATGAAAACCATTGGAACAGCGATTTCGGCAACTTTGACAGCGTCGAAGTCGTTGTTATCAACGATGCAACCGCACGGACGGCTGCGCTGCAATCCGGCCAGGTCCATGCGGTCAACCGTGTTGAACCCAAGGTTGCCGACCTGCTGGGCCGCGCACCGAACCTGACGGTGCACTCGACTGCTGGTCGCGGACATTATGTCTTCATCATGCATTGCGACACGGCGCCGTTTGACAACAACGAACTGCGCACCGCGCTGAAATACGCCATCAACCGCGAGGAACTGGTGGACAAAGTGCTGCGCGGCTATGGCTCGATCGGAAATGACATGCCGATCAACGCAGCCTACCCGCTGTTTGACGAGACCATCGAACAGCGCGAATTCAGTGTTGAAAAAGCTGCTGAGCACTACAAGAAGTCCGGCCATGACGGCTCGCCGATCGTTCTGCGTGTCGCCGACGGTGCCTTCCCGGGTGCTGTGGACGCCGCTGCGCTGTTCCAGCAAACCGCTTCGCAGGCGGGTATTCCGCTGGAAATCAAGCGTGAACCCAACGATGGATACTGGTCCGAGGTTTGGAACGTTCAGCCGTTCTGTGCGTCGTACTGGGGTGGCCGTCCGGTTCAGGATCAGATGTACTCGACCGCATATCTGTCCAGCGCCGACTGGAACGACACGCGGTTCAAGGTTCAGGCGTTCGACGATCTGCTGTTCGCCGCGCGCGCGGAGTTGGACGCCGAGAAGCGCAAGGGCATCTATAGCCAGATGGGTCAAATGGTCCGCAACGAAGGCGGCCTGATCTGTCCGATGTTCAACGACTTTGTCGAAGGCGTGAGCAACCAGCTGGACGGCTGGGAATCTGACCCGACTCAGGAGATGATGAACGGCAACATGTCCCGCAAAATGTGGTTCGTCTGATACGGGCTACGGATAATGCACCCCATCATCAAACTGGTTTCCCAGCGCCTTGCGCTGGGAATCCTTTTGCTGTTCGGCGCTTCGGCCCTGATTTTCGGCCTAACCGAAGCCCTTCCCGGAGACGCCGCGCAAGCCGTCCTGGGGCAGTCCGCAACGCCTGAAGCCCTGGCCAACCTGCGAGAGGAGATGGGCCTGAACCGCCCTGCCCTGACACGCTATTTCGAATGGCTGGGAGGTATCGTTCAGGGTGATCTTGGCCAGTCACTCACCAACAAGCTCGATATTGCCGAGAGCATTGGAAAACGACTTGGGAACACTCTGTTTCTGGCGTGTGTTGCCGCAATCGTGTCCGTCCCGCTTGCGATCTTTCTGGGGCTGCTTGCCGTCCGGTACCGTAACCGCTGGCCGGATAAACTGATTTCCGCGGTGACCCTGACGACAGTTTCCATCCCGGAGTTCCTGATCGGCTACGTTGTCATCTACTATATTTCGGTCAAGCTGGGATGGTTTTCATCACTAGCGATGATCAATGATTCCATGTCCTTCGGGCAAAAGCTGAACGCAATTGCGCTGCCGGCCTTCGTTCTGACGCTAGTGGTATTGGCGCAAATGATGCGCATGACGCGTGCGGCCATTCTGAACCTGATGCAGTCGGCCTATATCGAAACAGCAGAACTGAAGGGGTTGAGCACGTTTCAAGTCATTGCCCGACACGCTTTTCCCAACGCGATTTCGCCGATTGTTAACGTGGTTATGCTGAACCTCGCCTATCTGGTTGTGGGTGTCGTCGTCGTCGAGGTTGTGTTCGTCTATCCCGGCATGGGGCAGTATCTTGTGGACGCCGTGACCAAGCGTGACGTGCCCGTTGTTCTGGCCTGCGGCGTGGTGTTCGCGGCGGTCTATATCGGCCTGAACATGGTTGCGGATATCGTGTCGATCCTTGCCAACCCAAGACTGAGGCATCCGAAATGATAAAGAACATTCCTCTTTCGGCATTGATCGGCCTTATGTTCACCGGCGCGTATTTCTTTGTGGCCATTGCCGCCCCATTGATTGCGCCTTACGGAATGGCTGAAGTCGTCGGCGACGTTTGGGAGCCCGCCAGCGCCGAGCATCTGCTGGGCACCGACAATATTGGACGCGACCTGCTGACCCGGATGATCTATGGCGGTCGGACAACGATCTTCATCGCCGCCGCTGCGACACTGCTCAGCTTCATTACCGGCACGTCTTTGGGACTGTTGGCTGCGGTTCTGGGCGGATGGGCCGATCAGGCGCTCAGCCGGACGGTTGATCTGGTCATGTCTATCCCCACCCTGATCCTGGCGCTGGTCATTCTGGCAATCGTTCCGGTAACCGTCCCGATCCTGATCCTTGTGATGGGCCTGCTGGACGCCACGCGCCCCTATCGCCTGTCACGCTCTGTCGCCGTGGACATCAACGTCATGGACTATGTCGAGGCCGCCAAGCTGCGCGGCGAAGGCCGGGGCTGGATCATCTTTCGGGAAATCCTGCCGAACGCTCTGTCGCCTTTGGTGGCCGAGTTCGGTTTGCGTTTCATCTTTATGGTTCTGTTCATCTCGACCCTTTCGTTCCTGGGTCTTGGCGTCCAGCCGCCGCTGGCGGACTGGGGCGGCATCGTGAAAGAGAACAAGGATGGCATCGTCTATGGCATTGGCGCAGCGCTCTACCCCGCTGTGGCCATCGCAACACTGGCCATCTCGGTCAACCTTGTGGCTGACTGGATTCTGAACCGTACCACATCGCTGAAAGGAGGCCGGGGATGAGTGATACCCTTCTCAAGGTCCGCGACCTCAAAATCGGCGCGACTGTCTACCCGCCGGGCGAAAAGCCTCATGACATCGAAATCGTGCACGGGGTCAGCTTTGACCTCGCGCCCGGCAAGGTGCTGGGCCTGATCGGTGAATCCGGCGCCGGTAAATCCACCATCGGACTGGCGTCGATGGCCTATGGCCGGGGCGGTGTGAAAATCACCGGTGGTGAGGTCTGGGTAAACGGACGAGACATTCTGAAAGCGTCGCATGGCGACATACGCAAGTTGCGGGGGGGTGAGGTCACCTATGTGTCCCAGTCCGCCGCAGCCTCGTTCAACCCGGCCAAGAAGATCATGGATCAGGTGATTGAGGCCGCAGTCGAACAGAAAAAGTTCTCGCGGAAAGTGGCCGAAGGCCGCGCACGGGAGCTGTTTGCCAAGCTGGGTCTGCCTGACCCGGACAATATCGGCGAACGCTACCCGCACCAGGTCTCGGGCGGTCAGTTGCAGCGCTGCATGACAGCCCTGGCGTTGTGTCCCGAGCCTGATCTGGTGGTGTTCGACGAACCCACCACGGCGCTGGACGTTACCACGCAGATCGATGTTCTGATGGCCATCAAGGAAGCCATTGCCGATACCGGCGTTGCCGCGCTCTACATTACGCACGACCTTGCTGTTGTTGCGCAGGTGAGCGACGACATCATGGTTTTGCGAATGGGCAACACTGTCGAATACGGCAATACCGATCAGATCATCAACAACCCGCAAGAGGAATACACCAAGGCGCTGGTCTCGGTCCGCTCCATCGAACACGAAGAAAAGAAGCCCACACCCGAAGCGGTGCTGAGCGTCGACGGCATCACCGCGCGCTACAAGGGTCTGAATTTCGACGTGCTGCACAACGTCAACGTCGAGCTTCATCCGGGGCAGACCTTGGCGGTCGTGGGGGAATCCGGTTCGGGTAAATCGACGCTTGCGCGGGTGATCACTGGCCTGCTGCCGCCGCGCGACGGAGAGATCACCTTCGCCGGTCGCAAGCTGTCGCCCGATTTAAAGGGGCGTTCCCGCGAGGACCTGCGCGAGTTGCAGATGATCTATCAGATGGCCGACGTTGCGATGAACCCCCGTCAAACGGTTGGTACGATCATCGGCCGCCCGTTGGAGTTTTACTTCAACATGCGCGGAGCGGAAAAGCGCAAGCGGATCATCGAATTGCTGGATGAGATCGAACTGGGCGAGAAGTTCATCGACCGCTACCCGGCGGAACTGTCCGGTGGTCAGAAACAGCGTGTGTGTATCGCGCGCTCGCTGGCGGCCAAGCCCAAGATGATCATCTGTGACGAGGTGACCTCGGCACTCGACCCGCTGGTGGCAGACGGGATCCTTAAGCTGCTGCTGGATCTGCAGAAGATCGAGGACGTGGCCTATCTGTTCATCACCCACGATCTGGCGACAGTGCGCGCGATCTCGGATTCGATTGCCGTAATGTACCAGGGCCGCGTGGTCCGGTACGGTCCGAAATCCGAGGTTCTGAGCCCGCCGTTCGACGACTATACCGACCTGCTGCTCAGCTCGGTCCCCGAGATGCATCTGGGCTGGCTGGAAGAGGTCGTCGCCCACCGCAAGATGGAAAGTGCCGGGAACTGATCCCTGCCCTTTCCGTGACTTTTCGGTGAAAACCTGAAATCCCGGCACCTTGTTCAATGACAGGTGTCGGGATTTTGCCATTGGGGGCGCGAACGGGCAGAACCCTGACCGCGAATCCCCTAGGGTCGCCTGAAATATTCAATCAAAAGGCCAATGACATGGACCGCAAACTACTCCTCATCATTCTGGACGGTGTTCCGTGGCGCAATTTCCGGAGACTGTTCGGCAACCTTGAAGGCTGGGTTGACAATGGCGAGGCACGGGTCTGGAAACTGCGCGCGGTTCTGCCATCCACATCGGCCAGTTGCTATGCGTCGATCCATACCGGAGTGACACCGCAAGAGCACGGCTGCACGGGCAACGGAAACGTGTTCCGGCTAAGCCACAAGGACGTCTTCAGCCAGATCCGTGAGGCGAGTGGCGTGACCGGCGCCGTGACCCACAGCTATTGGTCGCAATTCTTCAATCGGCACCCGTTCGATTACGTCCGCGACATCGAATATGATGAGCCGGACAGCAAGACGATCAACCATGGCCGGTTCCACACCATGACCGGCTACGGCAAAGCCAATCAGATGACGCCGTCTGACGTAGACCTATATGCCACTCTGACCAACCTCTGTCTGCGTCATGGGCTGGATTACGGGCTGCTTCATGCCTGTACATTGGACAGCATGGGGCACCGCTTCTACCACGATTGCGAAGAGATGGATCACGCCTGTTTCGTCGCGGACGAAATGCTGGCCCCGTTCATCCCACGTTGGCGGCAACTGGGCTACGAGGTCATCGTGACTGCCGATCACGGTCAGGACGAACGCGGCCACCACGGCGGGCGCAGCCCGCTGCAACAAGAAACGGCGCTGTATTACTTTGGGGACGCAAAGGGGCCTGAAGCCGATCAGGTGATCGACCAGCTACAGCTAGCCCCGACAATCCTTTCCCGTCTGGGCGCCCCCATCGCCGACACAATGAAGGCTAAGGCGTTTCTGAAATAAGGCAGGGGATCAGTCGTACGACCAGATACTTTGTCCCAGCGCCTCGATGGCGACGGAAATTCGCTCAAAGCTGGCTGCTGCGCGTGTGACAGATGTTCGGGCGCGCAGATAGCCGTGAACCAGACCAGGTTCGTTGATCCAACAGGCCTGCCCGCCAGCGGCTATGATCCTTTCACAATATTCTGACCCGTCATCCCGCAAGGGGTCGCAATCAGCGGTTACGACAACGGTTGGTGGGAGCCCGGAAAAGTCAGAATCGTGCAAAGGCGCAAAAGTCGGATCATGATCCGGCACGGAACCGCCGCAGCGGACTTTTTCATAGAACGTCACTTCTTCCTGCGTCAAAAGCGGGGCATGCGCATGTTCGACATAGGACCCCTTTGAGTTGTCCCCACCAAGAGCCGGATAAATCAGGACCTGCCCCAGAACGTCGTCCAGTCGCCCGCGCGCATAGTGTGCAACCGCTGCCGCCAGATTACCCCCGGCGCTGTCGCCAGCCAGTACCACGGGATCGCCGAACTCCTGCGCGGCCCAGGTGACCGCAGTCCAGCTGTCCTGAAACTGCGCCGGGTGCACATGTTCGGGGCAAAGCCGATAGTCGACGGCGACAACGTGGTATCCGGTTTGCGCGCAGATTTCGGCACAGACGTCATCGTGGCTTTCAAGGCCACCAACGACAAATCCGCCGCCGTGAAAATAAACCACGGTGCGGGTGGGATCTCCGGCTGTATAGACTCGGACAGGTACACCGTTAGCGGACCTGTCCTGCGTATTCACGCCCGGCGGCCGGGGTTGGCGAAAGTCCCGACACATCGCGTCATAGACGCGGCGCTGATCGTCAATCGACAACTCAACGGCATCTTCGGGATAGCTTTCAGCCGTTCGTCTTATGAACGCCCAGGTTTCTTCATCGATCAGACGTTCATAATCCATTGTCCCTCCGCGGTCAGGCAGCCCATTCCCATGGCCGGGTGAACGATCCCAGCACTTTGGAAACATCGTCCTCGGATGAGCCGTTCGCGTCAAGCTGTGCGACGAGCCCGCGCTTTTTGTCGTCGATCACGGAAACCACGCGCGCGTCGACGCCCGCCTTCTCGAGCGCACCATTGTAGATTCGGGTAATCGCCTGTTTTCGAAGTTCGGGCTTAAAGACTTTACCCACCGCCGTTTTTGGCAATTCGTCCAGAATTGTCATATGCTTGGGCTGCGCTGCACGCTCATGAACGTGAACCTTGCAGTATTCCAACAGTTCTTCTTCGGTCACGCTGGCCCCGTCGACCAGTTCCACGAAAGCGCACGGCACCTCGCCCGAATGCGCGTCCGGCTGTCCGATCGCGCCGGCAAAGGCGACCGCCTCGTGCCCCAGCAGTGCTTCTTCGATCTCGGCCGGATCGATGTTGTGGCCACCGCGAATAATCAGGTCCTTGGCACGACCTGTGATCCACAGATACCCGTCCTCGTCAAATCGCCCAAGATCACCCGTCCGAAGATACTTGCCGAAATGATAGAGGTTAACGTTCTTGTCCACTTCGGTATAGGTATTGCCCGCGTAGACACCGGGGTTCGAAACACAGATTTCCCCAATCTCGTCTACGTTGCATTCCGTCGGGCCATCCGGCCCGTCGCGCAGAATTTTGACGTCGGTGTATGGGAAAGGAATACCGATCGAGCCGATCTTCTTCTCGCCATCCACCGGATTGCACGACACCAGGCAGGTTGCTTCGGTCAGGCCATAACCTTCGACAATTGTAATGCCGGTCGCTTCCTCGAACCGGCGGAACAGCTCCACCGGCAACGGGGCCGAACCCGAAAAGGCGGTTTTAACGCTTGAGATATCAGCATCCACGGGACGCTGCATCTTGGCGGAAATCGCGGTAGGAACGGTGATGATAAAGGTAACTTTCCAGCGTTCGATCAGTTTCCAGAAATTGTCGAACACTCCGTCGCCCCGATACCCTGCAGGCGTCGGGAAAATCACATGTGCGCCAGAGGACACCGCCGCCATCATGATCACATGCACAGCAAAGACATGGAACATGGGCAACGGGCACATGATGACGTCGTTTTCATCGAACAACAGCGTGTTGCCCAGCCAGCCATTGTAAATCAGACCGGAATATTTGTGCTGCGCGACCTTTGGCATACCGGTTGTCCCTCCGGTATGGAAGAAACAGGCGACGCGGTCTTCCTTGCTGTCTTCAAAGGTCAGTGTTGTCGGCTGTTTGGCCAGCTCCCGTCCGAAATCCTTGTAGTCCGCATGGGCAAGGTGCTCCTTGTCGCCCATTTTGGGACGCAGGAACGGCACCAGCCATGATTTCGGAGGCGTGAGATAGCGGTTCAGATCAATTTCGAGAATGGTGTTGACGCTTGGCGCGTGCCGTACGGCTTCTTCCACTTTCTGCGCGACATCCGCCTTGGGGAATGACTTCAACGTGACGACAACCTTGGCACCTGTCTCCCGCAGGATGGCCGCGATCTGCTCCGGCTCCAGCAACGGGTTGATCGGATTCACGATACCCGCGACCGCCCCACCCATCAGAGTGACCAGCGTTTCGTTACAGTTGGGCAGCACATAGGCCACCACGTCCTTTTCCCCGATGCCAAGCGAACGGAACAGATTGGCCGCCTGATTAACCTTGCCCAGCAGTTCTGACCAGGTCAGGGTCTCCGCCTTGTCCTTCGGGCCAGACAACAACTGAAAGCTGATTGCCTTGTGGTTGGGAAAACGCCCGGCCGTACGCGACAGCAACTGATGGAAGGTAACCGGAACGTCGCGGTCCTCCCACGGCATCTCCTGCTCCATTCTCGCCTTGTCTTCCAATCCCACAAAGGCCATGTGGCTCCTCCCTTATCTCTCCCACGTCACGCGCGGGTTTGCTTTGCATGCAAGGATGCGGCCAAAACCGAGCGTTATCAAGCAACGGCTTATCGAGAGATACAGAAGATTTGTAGAATTACGCCACGGCGAAATCGGAATTGCCCATACGTCAGGCTATTCCGCAGCGACGCCATCCGTGAATTGCAGGCGCGCCAAACGTGCATAGAGGCCATCCTGCGCCACCAGATCCTCATGCGTGCCCTGCGCCACGATCCGGCCGCTTTCCAGCACAACGATGCGATCGGCCTTTTTTACTGTGGCCAGACGGTGCGCAACGATCAGCGTGGTCCGCCCCACGCGCATCTGATCCACCGCGCCCTGCACCGCCCGTTCGCTTTCGGCATCCAGCGCCGAGGTCGCCTCGTCCAGCAGCAGAACCGGCGCGTCCCGCAGGATTGCGCGCGCGATCGCGATACGCTGTTTCTGCCCGCCCGACAGCATGACGCCGCGTTCGCCGACAAAACTGTCATAGCCTTCCGGCAGCGCCGATATGAAGTCATGCGCGGCGGCGGCACGTGCGGCGGCCTCGACCTCGGCATCGGTTGCGTCAAGACGGCCAAAGCGGATGTTTTCCCGCGCAGAAGCTGCAAAGATCACCGGATCCTGAGGCACCAGCGCCATGTGCTGGCGGAAATCGGCACGGCTCAGATCGCGCAGGTTCACCCCGCCGAGGCTGACATAACCTCCGTCAGGGTCATAGAACCGCTGGATCATCTGGATCACGGTTGTCTTGCCTGCCCCGGACGGACCAACGAAAGCAACCGTTTCGCCCGGTTTGACCTGCAACGTCAGGTGGTCCAGCGCCACGATGTCCGGGCGCGCCGGATAGCGGAAAGTCACGTCTTCGAACCGGATTTCGCCCCGTACAGGCTGTGGCAGTGTATGGCCCTGCGCCGGATCGATCACGGTGTCTTCAGCGTTCAGCAGTTCAACCAGCCGTTCGGTTGCGCCTGCGGCGCGCTGAAGCTCGCTCCAGATTTCCGAAAGGGCGGCCACCGAGCCTGCCATGATAATCGAATAGATCACGAACTGAATCAGAACACCTTCGGTCATGACACCGTTCCGCACATCATTTGCACCCATCCACAACACGCCGACGATGCCTGAAAACACAAGGAAGATAACGATGACGGTCAACACCGCACGGGTCTGAATTCGGCGCAGCGAAACCACGTACGAAGTCTCGATCATGTCACCGAACTGCTTGCGGCTGGCGTCTTCGTGGGTAAAGGCCTGCACGGTCTGAACGGCGCCCAGCGCCTCACCCGCGTTGCCTGACGAAGCGGCGATCCAGTCCTGATTCTCGCGGCTGATCACGCGCAGGCGGCGGCCCAGAACGAGGATCGGAACGACCACGATCGGGATCAGCAGCAAAACCATGCCGGTCAGCTTGGCCGAGGTCAGCAGCATCAGCACCAGACCACCGAAAAACAGCAGCATGTTGCGCAGCGCAATCGAGACCGACGACCCCAACACAGATTGAATCAAGGTTGTGTCTGTGGTGATGCGGCTCAGAACTTCGCCGGTCATGATGCGTTCATAAAATTCCGGGCTCATGCCGATCACACGGTCAAACACCGCCTTGCGGATATCGGCAACCACACGCTCACCCAGCCGCGTCACCAGAGCATAACGAACCCCGGTTCCGACCGCCAACACCGCCGCGATGCCTAGTGCGGCCAGAAAATACCAATCGAGCAGCTCACCGTCTTCTATGCGGAAATTGTCCACCACCCGACGCACCGCCAGCGGCAGTGTCAGCGTCATGCTCGCGGTCAGCACCAACGCCAGAGTGGCCCCGATCATCAGCAACCGATACGGCTTCATGAACGGCCAGAGAGATGTCAGTACCCCAACCTTTCTCGATCCCTTACGCTCTTCGCTGGCACCGGGGGCCGGTGTTGTTGCTGGACTGGCGGTCGTGCTTCTTGCCATGTCTGGCCCTTGTGTCTTGATCGGTTTTGAGTGACCGCTTTCTTGGCGGCAGTGACCGGCAGGGTCAAGCCGCATGGCAAAATCAGCGGTCCACAAGGGCCATTTGACGCAGAGTTTTCGGGGCTGATCTGGAGCGGGCGGCGCGCACCATGTTGCTGTTGCAACATGTCGCAAACTGTCCGACCCAGCCAAGCCCTGTTGCAAAATGCAACCGGCGACTGTAGCAGAGTGTTGCAGAGTGTTGCAAAACAACGCAGCGCAATTGTGGGGCAAAATGTGGGGCAGTTATGGCAAGAGGCATAAACCGACTATCGGCGGCGCAGGTAAAAAATACCGCGCCCGGTTCAGTGATTCAGGACGGAGGCGGCCTGTCATTGAAAAGATCGCAAAACGGCGGTCGCTGGTTCTATCGGTTCCAGATCAAGGGCAAACGCCGGGATATGGGCTTGGGCTCATATCCAGACATGTCACTTTCTGATGCTCGAAAGGAGAGATTGAAGTGGGCCGCTTTCGCTGAACGCGGGGAAGATCCTATTGCGGAACGTGAGCGCCAGCGCCTTGAAGCTGAGAACAGCCAGAACGATCCAACATTCGCAGAAATGGCGAAAGTGGTATTCGAGGGGCGCAAGGAGCGGCTGCGCGGGGATGGCAAGCGTGGTCAGTGGTACTCGCCATTAAAGAACCACATCATTCCGAAGATCGGAAAGCGCAGGATTAGCACACTGCACCATCGAGATATTCACGACGCCCTCAAGCCGATCTGGCGCACCAAGCACGAAACGGCAGACAAGGCGATGTACCGGACGCGCATGGTCCTGAGACAAGCAAAGCTTATGGGCTACGATGCGGAGCCGTTCATATGTGACGCGGCCCGACACATGCTGGGCTATGTCGAGCGGGTTCAAAAGCCCCTACCCGCGACACCATGGCAAGAGATCCCTGATCTTTATGCGCGGCTGGACAAGGAACACCCCTCTTACCTGGCTCTGCGCTTTACGATCCTGACGGCTGCGCGCGGGATGCCGGTTCGCGGGGCTCAGTTCCATGAAATAGACGGTGATGTGTGGACGGTGCCCAAGGAGCGCATGAAAGGAGAAAGAGCCAAGGTCAAAGATTTCCGCATACCTTTATCGACCGAGGCCATGAATGTGGTCGAGATATGCCGCGAACTGCGCCGCAACAGTTACCTTTTCCCCAGCCCCAAAACCGACAAGGGCGTCAGTGACGTTGCTATGGCAAAGGTGTTAAAGCACCTGAATGAAGAGGGCCGGATACACGGCTTCCGGTCGTCGTTCAGGATGTGGATTCAGGATAATGAAACGGCCAGCTTCGAGGTCGCGGAAACGGCACTAGCCCACGCTATTGGCAACAAGGTCGAGCGGGCCTATGCGCGTTCAGATCTGCTCGAAAAGCGCCGCATCCTCATGCAGAAATGGGCCGATTTCGTCACCCAGGCGGAAAGCAAGATTGTGCAGATTCGCGGCTAGATCGGCGGCGGCTCGGTCCGTTTTCGACACAACGATTGTGCACTCTGGGGACTAGACCTAAAACTAAGCATATTTTCAACTGCAGCTTCACACCAATTGCGGACGTTCGAAAAAATTTGGGCTGTGACCGAATTGCGGACAAATTAGCCGTTCGCTACCGCGCGGCACTGGGCAGTAATACTGTAAGACTAAATGAAAACCGCTTCGCCGTTTGCACTAGTGACTTTTCTACGATGCGTAGTTGGTATGTAACTCACAGGTCAGGTCTTTTGTGAAGAGCTAGAAGCGTTGGTACAAGGCTCTTCTTCGGGATCAGCTGCCGAAAGCCTCTCACCACCACTAGCGAGTTCTTCGTTCGTTGCGGCATAGTCGGGTGACCCAATTGGTGGATAGGAGAGCCGATCCTCCATTTTAGCTTCGTCCGGACTGGAAAAGCTAGGGAAAGGCAGGCGGTTACTTCGCCGCCACTTGTCAACTTCATCGCCGGCCTTTGTGCTTTTTTCAGTATCGAGCCCGGCATCGCGGCTTAGATAGAGTGTGCTAGAAGGAAAAGCGAAACTTGTACCGGAATCTTCCACGATGTCCTTTATGCGTAGCATCACATCCTCACGGACAGCGTAAAAATCATTCCATTCCCGCGTGCGTGCGTAGATCCGGATATGGATGTCTAGCGAACTTGCACCGTAGCCGTAGAACCGCACGCGGATCGTATCGTTGTCGATCCTTGGGTGCCCGAGGAACATTTCGCGGATCTTAGCTAGGACATAGCGCAGCTGGTCAGCGCCAGTCTCGTAGCGCAAGCCGATCACGTGATCGATCATCATTTGGTCACATTCGGCCCAGTTTATCAGCTCCATGTCAGCAAATTGAGCATTTGGGATTGTGATAAGTGTCCTATCTAGCGCACGAATCTGCGTCGAGCGTACACCAATCGTCTCGACTGTTCCGCTCCTATCACCGAATGAGCAAAAATCACCAACGCGGATTGGCCGGTCTATGTAAAGAATGAAACCACCAATCAGGTTCTCAAGTGTCGGACGTACTGCCAACGCGACTGCGATTCCGCCGATGCCCAAACCGGCCATGACACTTAGTACTGGAAGCCCGAGAGCGTCAGCTCCGAAAGCGAGGACGATGATCGCAGCGACTGCGCCAATAACTCGACCGATCAGTCGAAGCATGTTTCTGTCTATGCTTTCTTGTTCGCTATTTACACGCTGCATGAACCCTTGCGTCGCAGCAATAACTAAAAGCCAGACGATGTATGCTAGCGCAACGTAGGTGACAAAGGTTTGAACTAAACTAACAAGCGACGATAGGCGCCCGACTACCAACAATTGGTTCTCAAAAAATCGAGCTAGAGAACTGGCCGCAATTATCACTACGACTGGAGATAGAATTTGCAGCAGGGTATCGGAGAACACGCTTTTGGTGGAATAATTACGTGTCACCTTATGCCAGAGTATCAGTGCAGATGAGACTAACAGTATGGCAATCAGACCGATCAATACCTTCCAATATGGTGTATCTAAAATACTTTTAGTAAGTGCTGAAGGGACGTTTCTCTGCAACCAGCCAGGTATCATCGGTCCCGTGCCCTGCAATAATTCCCTGCGCCAGTCGTTTATGCGGACTTCTGGCTTTGTTGGAAAATGAATTACTGAGCTGTGGATCCGAGGCGCAACCTGCACCGTGTCCGGGCTAAATAGAAACTCGAGTTCACGCGGCCCATCCATCATTTGAACAATTTTCAAAGGAGTGCCCGGAATTCGATAGATCCCTCGACCGTTGCTGTCAAAGGAGTCAACACCAGGCACATCCGATAACTCCGGCAGCGGCACTCGAGCAATAATGTTCAATAGATAACTGACGGTCTCGATACTGGAAATTTGCTGTGCTGCGGGCGGAACTTTGGAAAGGTCGACTAACGAAGACAGGTCGCTTACCAATTCCCTAACACGTTTTCCGTTCGCTCGATTTCGTTGATTTCGATAGACTTCGACGGCTTCCTCGAGGGAAGTTCGCAGCGTTAGTAGCTTTCTGAGTGTGGCGCGTGGGCTCTCGTTGTTAAGAGCAGCCAGACTCAACGCTGCCGATTCATCTAATTGCTCCTGAGCAATCACTCTAGAATTTGAGATAAATGCCAAAACTACCGACAGCGCAATCAGCATAAGCCAAAAGCGTCTTGCATGCATTGTTGCGCTTATGTAGCTCCTAATAGCAGTCCCCTTGTTTGTACCCTGAGGTAAGCTCGCCTTTAATCACTGTATAGCGCGATATCTCAGATCCGACGCAAAGGTAGTTCGGATCGGCCTTTTGTCCATCAGGACAGTTGAAAGGGTAACTGTTGTACAAGTTGGAAGCTGTCTTAATTCAGCTAGAAAAATCTGAACTAGATCGGTGCTGGTTTTTTTCCGACTTTCAATCACAGCCAGAAGTTAGTGACTTTGAAATTCCAAGACGCTCACGATCTGGCCAAGTTGCATGGTCTCCCAAAGAACGCGTATCTCATCGTCGAGAAATTCCGAGACGAGACGTTGGCTAAAATCGGTCTGGAGCCCGAATTTATAGCGGTCACCAACTTAATTATTTGAATTGCGGCTTTGGGCTCCATGCAGTCGTTCGCCATACTCCGCGTGAACGACTGCTATGCGGACGAAGCCGCCATTAGCTGCACTGCGGCGCCCGAAGGCCTTGTGAGGGTTTGCTTTCTGTTCGAAACTGGTTTGCATAGTAGTTGTACAATGTGACTGGAAGGTCCGCTTTTGGACCTGAACTGTAAGCTGAAACAGCAGCAGGAATGTTGTTCCAAGCCCAGTTTGCAGGATCAGAGCGCGACAGTGCCTGAGTGGTTGGGTGCGTATGTTGTGGAAGCGCCTGCGCATCCATCGCCTGGGGGAACGGAACTCGTAGGTCCACCCGGTCAACTATAGGAGCCACGAACCTTCTAGTCGTCTAAGTCTGTCGCTTCAGCCTTTCGGAATACTATCAACGTCACAAACAGCCCACCAATGAGCAACATGTGAGCCGCTGCGGTAACGCCGAAAACGAAGTAGCTTCCAACTATGAGCGAGAAAATCGCACTCCACATCCAAGCCAACATTTGCATCAAAAAATGTGCAGTAGACAAAGATTGGTTCTTAAGTGGGTTTTTGGTTTCATCCATTACCGAAGCCCATGCCGATTTTATGTTGAAACTACTATCCATGGTTTTTCTCCCAGATCTAACTGAAACCAAACCCACAGACCCGAAAAAATAAACTTAGTAGGCGCTCCGCCATTTGGCAAAACGATAAGGCGAAACGCCGGTCGTCCGTGGTTGGTAGTAATTAAAATACGTACACATTGCTCCACTGGACCAAAAAAACCCGCGCTGCCAGTTCTAGAGGGCACGAGGCAACACGGCTGTGTGCGGTAGTAAACAAATACGTAGGTTCCCTGGGCCAGAAAAAAACCTGCGCTACCGAGGGGGTCATCAGAAGTGGAATTTCCTAATTTTACCCGTGAAAACAAAAAGGCCCACGTTCCGTAAACAATCAATTTTTTTTGTTCCTTAAATGGAAGCAAAATCAGTTGGAACCGGTCTTTAAGTACATTTGGTCCTATCAACGTCATACCCAGCGGTGGGAGTGCTGGGCTGTATCAGGAAATGGGCACTTCTAATCAGAGATTAAATTCGGTTGAGTGATAGTCTGCCAGCGATCGCGGAGACTATCACAACAGCTTTGTATGACCCGGGATAAAAATCGCGCAGGTCCCACATCCTATTACCGACCGCGATCGCCACCACGATTGGAGACTTGGCCGTCAGCAAGACCAACGGCACTAGCGCTGCCTTCATTGCCCCAGCCGCCGGTTCCACCACCGCTTACAACGGAGGCTGTACCTCTGCCTTTACCGCCAAGGTCCCGGCCCAATGTTGCACCACCACCCGACACTGCTGCTGCCATCGACTGCGCGAGATCACTATTTCCGTTTCCAGTATTTCCCTGCCCTGGCCCAGCGAATGCAACAGGCGCAGTCAGCAGCATCGAGACAGTTGCACCGACAAAAAACTTAGTCATGTTACTCACTCCCTTTATACTTGAGTAATAATGTTACGTGAGTGCTTGGCGATCAGATCAATCCTTGTCCTTATGATCTCGCCTTGCGCGCGCATTATTGTCCAAAAGTCAAAGTCCGCTTTCTCAAAGCGGACGCTCGGCAAATTTGACTGATCGTCTGCTCTGCGGACGGAGCTGCCGTTTGGTGTTGGTGACCTCATGTCCGCTTTCGCGGTATCTCAGGTGACTATGATCCTGCGCGACTGTCAGATTTGACATTGGCCAATGCAGCCCAGTTCTTTGCTATAGTTTAAAATTAACGACTTTTCCGACGCGGGATACAAAACGAGAAATGCCAGAGAACATGCATCTTAGTCTTCATAAAGCATTAGGGTATTTGATTGGTGGACTCTGGACAAGTTGGGGCGGACGTACGCGAATAGAAGCCAAGCAACTCCGCAACCTGCGGCGCCTCGTGGGCAAGGCGCGTGGTGACTCACCTCTGTTTCGCCAGCTATACGCAGAGCTGCCACCAACTGCCGAGATCGAACTTCACGACTTACCGGTGACCCATAAGCCCGAACTCATGGCTGAGTTCGACGACTGGCTGACAATCCGCTCTCTTCCACTCGACAAGGCCCGCGAACATCTGCGGGACCTGCGCAAGGTTGGTGTGCCTATCGACAATGTCGCCGTTTTTCAGACCTCCGGGACTTCGGGCGAACCTGCCGTCATCGTCTTGTCTGAATCGTTTGTGGAATATGCCTATGGCATCATGCTGGCACGCTTCGAACGATATCATCGGAAGCTTGTGCGAGACGTCCGAAAACTTGGCGACAGGGTGACGATTACAGGCGGAAACGGCCATTTTGCCGGAAACGGTTTCAACAAACTAGTGCAACGTTTGAACCCCCGGCTTGCCAAGGGCTTTGGTGTCACCTTTGTCGAGGCTGAACAGCCAATTGGTCAGCTTGTCAAAAGACTGAATGCGATTGGGAACATCGCTTGGATCGTGACGTACCCCAGCATGCTGGCCATTCTAGTCCAGGAAAAAGAGGCCAGGCGGCTGCGGATCGAACCGGCGTTCATTACCACAGGAGGCGAGACACTCACCGACGATCTCCGCGAACGAGTCGGGCGAGCCTTTCCGTCGCTGAAATACGGCATTGCCGATCCCTATGGGTGCACCGAGTGCTTGGCGCTTTCGTTCGAGTGTAGCCACGGGAGGAAACACGTGAATGAAGATTGGGTTATCCTCGAAGCGGTCGACGAAGCAATGCAACCCGTTCCCGACGGAACGTTGTCTGCGACCGCTCTGCTGACCGTGCTCGCTAACGACGTTCAGCCCTTCATCCGCTATGATTTGGGTGACTGTATTCGGTTTGACCAGGATGCTTGCCCCTGTGGATCGCCGTTTCGCAGTTTGCAGGTCGAAGGACGCCAAGCGACGTTGGTTCGCGTAGGCGAGGTGACCCTGTCGCCACTGATTTTCGATTTTGAGCACGACCAAGCCCAGCGCATCCAGTTGATCCAGACTGGCGAATTCGATTTCGAGCTGCGCGTGCAACTGGCAACGGGTGCGGCGGCGGGGCTTGTTCTAGAGGACGTCATCGGGTCGGTGAAGAAAGTATTTCGCGACAACGGCCTAGATGACGTCACAGTTCGAGCAAGCAAAGGACCTCCCGAATTCACCGCAAGCGGCAAATTCCACGAAGTTGTGCCTTTGCGAAACTCTAGGTCACCTTCATGAGATAAACCGGCAGTCGCCAGTAAATCTCTGAGAAAGTGTGTTCTTGGCTTTCCTCTTCCAACTACGCGGGGTTCTTCCCTTCGTCAAAGCCGACATTCGCCGCGACGCAAAAGACAAGTAAATTGGGCTCAACGCGGTCTTTCGCTGCAGTTGGCATGAACGACCACTATGCGGACGAAGGAGCCATTGCCTCCAGCCGCGCGCCTTATCTGTCAGGCATCGAGAAAACCCCGGAGCGCCTGGATAAACACATCGAATGTTGGGTGGCCAGGGACAGGCAGGTGGTTCGCGCTTTCCAACACCAACAGCTCCGAGCCGGGAATGCCTGCAGCAAGTTTCTTCGCCTGCACCAAGGGATGTATTGAATCGTTACGACCTTGAATGATCAGAGTCGGGCATTCGACATTCTTCAATACATCGATGATTGATGCATTGTTGGACCGGTCGCGGTGATCGAGCATGAATTTCTGAGAGGCGCTTTCCTGCATTAGTCCCACCATTTGCCGCACGCCTTCGGCCGGACCCTCGGGAAAATAGGCCGTGAGAAAGGCAGTGGCGATCCCGCCTTTATGCTGGTCCCAACCTGCCTCCATCATAGCCTTCAAGACCTCGGGCTGGCCTTGCGCCTCACGAATCCCGCGGCCCT